>CAYRYQ010000048.1:0-13312 GCA_964428505.1 uncultured Eubacteriales bacterium | reverse complement strand
ATCGGCTCATCGGCCACTACACCCTTGCTTGTTTTTTCTTTGGAGGGAAATCCGGTGGCAATTACCGTTACGATAATCTCATCATCCAGATCGTTGTTCAGCGCCACACCCCAGATAATATTCGCATCCGGATGCGCAGCCTGCTCGACCATCCGGCTGGCTTCATCCACCTCGTCCATCCCGATATCGGGAGAGGCGGTGATATTAAAGATCACGCCGGTAGCGCCTTCAATGGAGGTCTCCAGCAGCGGGCTGGAAATGGCCATAGCCGCGGCATTGACTGCCTTGTCCTTCCCGGAAGCACGTCCCACGCCCATATGGGCATTGCCGGCATCTTTCATAATCTTATGTACATCCGCAAAGTCCACATTGACAAGACCCGGGATCAAAATCAAATCCGAAATGCTCTGCACGCCCTGGCGCAGCACATCGTCAGCCACCTGAAACGCATTCAGCAGCGTGATCCGCTCCGCCGACACATCCTTGAGCTTTTCATTGGGAATCACAATCAGGCTGTCCACATGCTCCCGCAGCTTATCAACCCCGCCTTCGGCGGTCTTCATCTTCATCCGGCCCTCAAAACCGAAAGGCTTCGTGACGATCGCCACGGTCAGGATTCCCATATCTTTGGCAATCTCGGCCACCACCGGCGCGCTGCCGGTGCCGGTGCCGCCGCCCATCCCGCCGGCGATAAACACCATGTCGGCTCCCCGGAGCATGGCTTCAATCTCTTCGCGGTTCTCCAGTGCGCTGTTCTGCCCCACTAAGGGGTCACTGCCCGCACCCTTGCCCTTGGTAAGCTTCTCACCGATCTGAAGCTTGGTCTGCGCCTGGGAGGTTTCCAAGACCGGTTTATCGGTATTGACCACCACAAATTCCACGCCCTGCACCCCGGATCTGATCATCCGGTTAACTGCATTGCAGCCACCGCCGCCACAGCCGATTACTTTTATGTTAACGACGTTTTCGCCGCTCTCCGCATACTCGAAATTCGCCACTTGCCTTCTACCTCCTACTGTTTTATCAAAATCAAACCATTCCCAGTATATTTAATAATATATAGTATTATTTTAAACTTAAAGCCCACTAATTGCAAGCATTTTTATGAAAATTCACAAGAAAATGATGGAATATCCGTCTTTTACGTTTCCGGGCGGTAATAGACCCGCTGTGTATTGGTCACATCCAAGGTCGCTTTGGCCGCGGAGCTGTTATCTTTCAGCAGATAGGCTGCCAGCTGCAGCTTGGTGTCCGTCTGATCCAGCGTGCCAAAGTCGATGGTCAGCAATGTCTGATAGACCACCCGCACGTCATAACGGGCATAAAGCTGAATCTCATTCACCTGCTCCCAGTGCAGATCGGCGCTGTTCATAAAAGCGGTGTAGAGCTGATTTAAAAACCCGCTGAAATCTTCGGTGAAAACGGCGCTCTGCCCCACGACCAGCTCTGTCACTTCAACCTGACTCAGCCGGGGCACCCCCTCGATCGTGAAGCTGCCGGGTGTCACACCATCGGCGGACCGCCGCTCCTTCGGAATATCCACAAACTCCAGCACCCGGTAATCCTCGTTCAGCAGCGCTGCACGGCCGTCGCTTTCCACAAAAGAGACCGGCTGATTCTCCTGCACCGTCACCAGCAGTTTGTTGGGCAGCCGGCGGCGGATCTCCACGTTCTTTACATAAGGGAGCGCCTCCATCTGGGTGATCACCTGAAACTTATCCAGCCGAAACAGGTTCTGCCCCACTTTGAGGCCGCCCTGCTCCAGCAGTTCTTCAGCGGTATAGTGACTGTTTCCCTCCACTACGATGGTCTCGGCATTAAAAAAAACGGTCATGGACAGAATGGTCAGCGTAATCAGCATTAAAATAAAAAGCAGGGAAAAAAAGAGAAATTTTGCCCGTTTTTTCCGTTTCTTCTTTTTCTGATAATAGCGTTCCACGCTGTTCATACCATTCACTTCCTTTCCGGATGGAGCAAGCTGAAAATTTCATTATAAATCACTTCGGTTGCATGCGGCTTTGCCAGAGCCAGCGCGCCCCGGCTGATGGACTTTCTTTTTTTCGGCGATTTCTTCAGGTCCAAAATCATATCATACAGCTTTTCCGCCGTTAATTCCTTTTCCTCCAGCAGCAGCGCGCCGCCGCGGTCAGAGAGGGACTTCGCATTATAGTACTGATGATTATGGGTCACATTGGGAGAAGGGATTAATACCGCCGGAATTCCTCTTGCGGTGATTTCCCCCAAAGTAATGGCCCCGGCCCGGCTCACCACCGCATCGGCCGCGGCAAGATGCAAAGGCATGTCATAAAGATAGGGTTTCACCGTAATAGGGCCCGGCTCATCCACATCGAACCCCCGCTCCTTTAAAACTTTCAGCACCCAGCTCCAGCCACGATCTCCAGTCGCATGCGTCTGAAAAAAATCATGACGCGCATGGTTCATCACAACAAAATCCACCATCGCCCGGTTTACCTCAAGGGCCCCTAAGCTTCCTGCAAACGAGAGCAGATAGAACGCATCCCCCGGCAGCTCCAGCGTGGCTCTCGCCTCTTCCCGGCTGAATGACAGCACATCCTCCCGCAACGGATTTCCAGAAAGCACCATTCTTTTTGCATGAGGAAAATAGCGCTCGCTGCCGGGAAAGCTGATGCAAACCAGATCTGCCCGGCGGGAAAGCATTTTGCTGGTAATTCCCGGATAGGCGTTCTGCTCATGAATGCAGGTGGGGATCTTTAATCCCTGCGCCGCTGCCACTACCGGGCCGGAGACATAGCCTCCCGTGCCCACCACCAGATCCGGTTTAAACTCTTTGATAATCGCTTTGCACTGTTCCCGTGCCTTTAAGTACAGATAGACGGTTTTCAGATTATCCACCGTAATTTTGCGGCGAAAGCCCTGCGTCTCCACCGCTCTGAAGGAAAACCCCGCCTTTTTGACCAGCGTTTCTTCAATTTTCCCCTCATTACCGATAAACAGGAACTGTGCGTCCGGGTTTTTCTCCCGTATTTTCGCTGCAATGGCGATCGCGGGGTTGCAATGGCCCGCAGTGCCGCCTCCGGATAAAAGCACTCTCATTCTTTTACCTCCATTCTGGAATATCGCGACACCGCCAGCACAATGCCCATCTCAATCAGCAGCATGGTCAGCGCGGTGCCTCCATAGCTGAAAAAAGGCAGCGAGATTCCGGTGGGCGGAATGGCATTGGTCACCACCGCAATATTCAGAATGGTTTGCAGCGCCACCCGGGAGATGATCCCCACCACCAGCAAAGACCCAAACTTATCCTTCGCATGATAAGCGATCACAAAGCCCCGCCAGATCAAAAGAATAAACAGCACAATCACCATCATGGCGCCGATGAAGCCCAGTTCCTCACAGATAATAGAAAAAATATAGTCGTTCTGCGGTTCCGGGATATACAGATACTTCTGGCGGGATTGCCCCAATCCAAGCCCAAGCAGCCCGCCGCTGCCGATGGCATAAAGGGACTGCACCGTTTGATAAGCATCCCCCTGCACATCCTCAAAAGGATGTAGCCAAGTATGAATGCGAACCCGGGCATATGGAGTCAGCAATGCAAACCCCGCAAGCCCCACAGCGCCGGTCAGCCCGATGCTGAGAAACCATTTGAGATTAACGCCGCCAACAAACATCATCACCACTCCGACAGCAAAAATCAGCACGGCGCCGGAAATGTGGGTCTCCACCGCAACCAGGCCGCAAACCGTCATGAGAACCCCCGCCGGGATCAAAATGCCCACCTTAAACTCTTTCATCCGCCGGTAATTGGCCGACATATAGGAAGCAAACGAAACGATGATGGCCAGCTTTCCGATTTCGCTGGGCTGAAACCGCGCCACGCCGGAACCCAGCCAACGCCGGGCACCGTTGACTTCAATGCCGATTCCGGGGATCAGCACTAAAATTAACAGAACAGCCGAAATTACCAGCAGCGCCAGAGAATAACGGCGGATCTGATGATAATCAAACCGCGGAACGATCAGCATCAGCGCCACACCCAAAACGGCGAAAAGCAGCTGTCGCTTAATAAAGTGATAGCTGTCCCCATATTTATAAAGCGCGCTCACATAGCTGGCGGAGGCAACCATGATCAGCCCGAAAGCCAACAGGCACAGCACCAGGATTAAAAAGACCAGATCGATGCTGCCCGCTTCGCCCTTCTGCACAAACCATTTTTTCTTTGTTTTGGTTTTGGTCTTGGCCAAAGGGCCTCACCTCCTATACGTTAAAATAGCGGTAATAGAACATGCCCCACAGGGCCAGTAGACAACCGATGGACGAAATGGCTGTAAAAACAGAAACAATCTTGATCTCCGACCAGCCGCAAAGCTCAAAATGATGGTGAATCGGCGTCATCTTAAAAATACGCTTGCCGTGAGAGAGCTTATAATATCCCACCTGCAGCACCACAGAAAGCCCCTCCAGCAAATACATCAGCCCGCCGATCACCAAAAAATACGGAATATTATAGGCCATTGCCAGCGCCACCACCGCCGCGCCCAGAAACAGAGAACCGGTGTCGCCCATAAAAACCTTGGCGGGATGAAAATTATAGATCAGAAAGGCCAGCAATCCGCCGGTCAGCGCAGAAGCGAAAATCGTCAGCCCCGTGTTGCTTTTGCCGGTAACCAGAAAGAACCCGATCACAATAAAAGAAATGACGTAGGGCAGCGTAACGCCGGTGGCCAGCCCATCCAATCCATCGGTCAGATTGACCGCATTGACAAAAAAGAACAGCAGCGGGATCATGATCAGAAAATAAAAATAATATAAATGCAGCTGCACGTTCAGGTAAGGAATAAACACGGTGTCGGTAATAATATTCGCGGTATACAGCGCGCCCAGATACAATGCGATCAACACCATCAGCGGCAATGTCTTCTGCATCACAGAAAGCCCGCGGTTGCGTTTTTTGACCACTTTAATGTAGTCGTCCACAAATCCTACCACGCTGCACAACGCCACAAACAGCAGCGACAGGAATAAACGAAGGTCCCCCTTGATCATCAGCCCGGTCCCTAAAATCAGGGTAACCAAAACGGTGGGAATAATGAATATCAATCCGCCGATGGTAGGGGTTCCCTCTTTTTCTTTTTTATGCCAGGCAGGGCCGATTTCCAAAATGCTTTGGCTGCAATGCAGCCTTCTCAGCCAAGGCAGAATCCAGGGCGCCAGCAAAAGCGCCAGCATAAAGCCTCCCACCACTGCGGTCAAAATGATCCATTCATTCATTGATTTCCCCCATCCTTTCCTTTAACGCCTGTACCATTTGCTGAAAGCCCATGGAATGCGAAGCCTTGAACAGCACCGTATCGCCCGCCTGGAGCTGCGACTCCAAAACGGGAAGCATTGACTGCCAATCCGTTGCATAAAAGCGCAGGATTTCAGGCGGCAGGTTCTCGTAGATCCACCGCGCATCCTTTCCCACCGCGCAAACCATTTCGAGCCCCAGATTTTTGCACAGCAGTCCTACCTCTTTATGCCCCTGCTCGGCATAATCTCCCAGCTCCAGCATATCGCCCAGCACCGCAACATGCCGGCCGGGGCGGCTTGCCAATACCGTAAGCGCGGCCCGCATGGAATCAGGAGACGCATTATAACTATCGTCCAGCACCGTAAAATCCCGCAAGGGAAAGAAAGCCTGCCGACTGCCGTCTCCCGTAAAGCTTTCCAGCCCTTTTTTCAGCTTCTGCGGTGTACACCCCAAAAGATGCCCCACCGCAAAAGCGGCCAACGCATTCTGAATCTGATGCATCCCCTCCAGCTGCAGTGAAACCGCGATGGAGCCGCCCGGATAACAAAGAATAAATGAACTGCCTTCCACTTTTTCCGCCCGATAATCATTATGGGCACAAAGGCCGAAATAATAACATTTTTTTTGCAGCCGTGCCTGATAAAGCAGCGGCTCATCTCCATTAAGAACAGCAATACCGCCGGGTTTCATGGTATCCACCAGCTCCAGCTTGGTGCGGGCGATGTTCTCCCGGGAGCCCAGCAACGCAAGATGGGACACGCCGATGTTGGTGATCAGCGCAATATCCGGCCGGACAAACTGCGTAAGATACGTGATCTGCCCCAATCCGCGCATGCCCATCTCGATGACAGCCGCCCGGTCTTCCGGTTTCACTGCCAGCGCCGTGAGCGGCACGCCCAGCTCGTTGTTTTGGTTGGCTTTGGTGCCGCTGGCCTGCATCGAAGGCGCAAGGGCCGCCAAAATAAAATTTTTAGTGGTGGTTTTGCCCACGCTGCCGGTAACACCCACAATTTTTGCGGGCAGCGCTGTGAGATGTGCCCGGGCCAGCTGCCCCAAGGCATACCGGATATCCGGCACCATAAATACCGGGTTGCGCGGCAGAAATTCAAGAGGCTTTGTGGTTAAAAAAACCAATTGGCCGAACTGCTGATCCAGGGCCCGGATATATTGATGCCCATCATTCTTTTCCCCGACAATGGCGGCAAAGAGGGTATACTCTTTCACCTCCCGCGAATCGCACGCAACACGGGTCACCAAAAAATCTTCGCCATAATAGGGCTGCTTGAGGGCAGATGCAATTGTACTCACGTTTAAATTCATTGTTGCTTCAGAAATTCCTTTACAATTTCTTTCTCATCAAAGTGAATTTTGCCGGTGCTTAAAATCTGGTAGTCCTCGTGCCCCTTGCCCGCCAGCAAAATCATGTCGTCCTTCTGTGCGTGCCGGATCGCATATCCGATCGCCACTTTGCGGTTTGCGATCACCGTATAAGGCACCTTGGATCCTTCCAGCCCCACCAGGATTTCTTCCATGATTTTTTCGGGATCCTCCGTGCGGGGATTGTCGGAGGTCACGATGATATAATCGCTGTACTTTGCCACCACCCGGGCCATTTTAGGGCGCTTGGTGCGATCCCGGTCCCCTCCGCAGCCGAAAAGCGTTACAATCCGGCCCTTGGCATAAGTTTTGATGGTCGTCAGAATATTTTCCAGTGCATCCGGCGTATGGGCATAATCCAGCATCACGCTGAAAGGCAAACCCTCTGTAATGATCTCTGCCCGTCCCGGCACTTTCTGAATATGATTCAGCGCAGCGGCCATTTGCTCAAAAGGAACCCCCGTCTGAAGCAAAATCCCCGCAGCACACAGGGTGTTATGAACCGTAAACAGGCCCGGTGTGGACACTGCAACGGACGCTTGCTCACCATGATAGCAAAGAGTGTAGCGTACGCCGTTCACATCGACAACAATCTCCTTCGCAAAAAGATCCGCGTCCTCCCTTTCTGCCGAATAGGTCAGCCCGCCGAAGCGCGCCGCAAATTCCCGGCCAGCCGCATCGTCCAAATTGAAAACGCGTTTCTGGCTTAAAGAAAACAACCGGGCTTTGGCTTCTTTATAGTTTTCCATTGTTTTATGATAATCCAAATGGTCCTGCGTCAGATTGGTAAAGCCTGCCACCGCAAAGGGCAGACTATCTACCCGCCGCTGATCCATCGCCTGAGAGGATACTTCCATGATCACCGTGGTAACGCCGGCGTCTGTCATCCGGCGCAGGATGGAAAACAGCTGATAAGGCTCCGGCGTGGTAAAGCTGGCCGGCAGCTTTTCGCTGCCGATCCTGTTGCAGACCGTGCCCAGAAGGCCGGTTTTTTCTCCCAGAAAATCCAGCATCTCTTTCACAAACTGCGTAGCGGAGGTTTTGCCGTTGGTGCCGGTTACGCCCAAAAAGCGCATGCCTTCTTCCGGATGGCCAAAATAGTTGGCGCAGATCAGCTGAAAGGCATCCCGGGTATTGACACAAAGAAGCTCTGTCGCCCCGGTGCCCACCGGGTGTTGCGCCAAAATCACAGACGCGCCTTTTTCAAAGGCCACGGCCGCATAATCGTGTCCGTCCACCGTTTCGCCGGGAATGGCCACAAATAAATAATCTTTTTCCGCTTTCCGGGAATCGCAGGTGATCCCCGCAATCTCCTGCTCCCGCATCAGACCGCTGTAGGATATGCCCTTTAATAACACAGATAAAAGCATCTTCACTCCCCCTCATTCCTTTTCACTACATGCTGGATACGCCTTCAGAGCTATTGGTTCGGATGGTAATGACCGTGCCCTCCGCCACCACCGTTCCCGCAGCCGGCGACTGAGAAATGACCAGCGCGGATGATCCCGCATTTTCATTTCCTACTACCCGCACATTCAGCCCCGCCTGCGTAATGCGATTGGACGCGCCGGACACAGTGTAGTCGGTCAGACGCGGCACCACCATATTTTCAGACGGCGTTTTCCCGCCGGTATACAGAATAATCGTGCCGCTCTGAGGCATGGTGGTCCCCGCAGTGGGCATCTGCGCCTCCACGGTGTCGCCGCTGCCCACAATTTTATAGTTGATTTTCTTATCCTTGAGTTCCGCTTCGGCTGCAGCCATGGTCTGCCCCGTCAGAGCGGGCACCGAAATATCCAGCGTCGCCAGCTCTTCTTCGGTATATTGCGGCTGCACGCCGAGATAGGGCAGGATATCGCTTAATATATCCCCTGCCACAGGGGCCGCGATCAAGCCGCCGTAAATTTCCCCGTTGCTGGGGCTATCCAGCAGCACCAGGATCGCATATTCGGGATCATCCGCCGGCGCAAACCCCACAAAAGAGGAAATGTAAGTTTTGACGCCGGTTTTATTATAATCGTCGATTTTTTCCGATGTGCCGGTTTTTCCGGCCACCCGGTAGCCTTTTACGTAGGCATTTTTACCGGAGCCCACTGTTACGACCTGTTCCAACAGATTACACACCAGGTCGCTGGTCTCCTTGGAAATGACCTGACGTTTTACGGTGGTGCCAAAGCTCTTCACCACCTTTTCGCTTCCGTCCTCCTGCGTCTCGGTAATCTCCTTGACCACATGAGGCGTAACCAGCTCTCCGCCGTTTGCCGCCACCGCGGCGGCAGTGATCATTTGCAGCGGTGTGATTTTAAAGTTCTGCCCGAAGGAAGCGGTGGCCAGCTCCACCTCCTGAAAAGTGGGAAACCAGATTCCGCTGGCTTCGCCGTTCAGATCGATGCCGGTCTTTTCTGTCAGCCCGAAATTTTTAAAATACTCATAGAATTTTTCTGTTCCCACCCGGGCGCCAATATTAATAAAGGCTGGATTGCAGGAATTCTGAATAGCCTGCGCCAGGGTCTGATGACCATGCCCCGCGGTCTTCCAGCATTTAATCGTGCGGTCGCCTACCTTGATATAGCCCGGGCAATCAAAGGTATCGCTTAAGGACACCACCCCTTCTTCCAGCGCCATGGAAATGGTCACAATCTTAAAGGTGGATCCCGGCATATAGGTGTCCACAATACATTTATTACGCCAGATCTTATTGCGGTAATCGGTCGTGGCCTTCGTCAGCGCGTCACCGGTGAGGCCCGACAAAGACGACAGCACCATGCTGTCGGTGATGGTGGAATAATTATTGGGATCATAATTGGGCAGCGAGGCCATTGCCAGAATCTCTCCTGTTTTCACGTTCATGACAATCCCGGCCGCGCCTTCCAGACAGTTCTGCTCCAGCCTTGCTTCCTGCAGATGCTTTTCCAGATAATACTGCACCGTTTCATCCAGCGTCAGGATGACGTTTTTTCCGTTTTCTGCTGCCACGTAGGTTTCATACTCATAAGGCAGTTCAGTGCCCACTGCGTTTTTGGCGGTAATCAGCTTTCCGGAGGTGCCCTGCAGATATTCGTTATAAACGGATTCGATGCCGTCCAGCCCTACGTTATCGGTTCCCGTAAACCCTAAGATGTGACAGGCCAGACTGTTATAGGGATAATAACGTTTGGTGTCTTCCACCAGATGAATGCCGGGCAAATCATTTTCTTCCACAAAGGCCCGCACCTTATCGGCAACATCTGATTCCACCCGACGTTTGACCAGTTCATAATAATTTTTTTTCTGTGTTTTTTTATAGATGGTCTCTTCATCCATATCCAGAATTTCCGCTAAACCTTTGGCAATTTTATGACAAAGCGCGGCATCGTTGGAATCAATGGAATTGGGAGCCAGATAAACCGTTTCCACCGAGGCGGACACTGCCAGAGCCGTATAATTCCGGCTGTAGATGGTGCCCCGATTGGCCGAAAGCGTGGTATCCATCGTTTGCTGACTGATGGCCTTTGCCTGATAATAGCTGTAGTTCACAATTTGGTATTTAGCCAGCATTCCCGCCAGCCAAAGCAACAGAGCCACCGCGAAAATGCCCAGCATCACCGTGCTTCGCTGCACCATAGACCGACTCGGTCCTTTTCCCATTCAGCTGACGCTCCTTTCCCTCAAAATGCCGTTTTTCGCCCAAAACCCTTTGATTTTGCGCACCCCAAAAGTGCAAAATGAGAGTAAGAAATACTTCCCACTCTCGTTTCACTCATCATCCTATTGCCGATCAGCTGAGATATTCCAAAAGAATATTGAATTCTGCCACAACCCCATCCCACCAGCTATCGTTTTTAGGCGTGTCCTTTACGATTTCCACCGTATCGGAAGTAAGCAGATTAATGGTTTGAATCTGATAATTTTCGATTTTGATCATGCCCAGCTCTACCGTTGCAATCCGCTCAATTTCATCCATCTGATTTTTGCTTTCAATGGACACCTGCAGCGCGCTGGCAGTTCCTTCCAGATTCGACAGATCCTTTTTGGCAGCCAGCAGATCGTTGGAAACCTCATTCAGCGCAATATGGCTATAAAGCAGAAAGCCTCCCACAATAATAAACAGCAATACACACAAGACCACAGACCAGCGAATACTGTGCAGATGAAATTTTTTCATGGGGGCCCTCCCTGACGCTTTATATTTTTTCAATAATCCGCAGCTTTGCGGGTTTGGACCGATTATTTTCGGCCAGCTCCTCCGCCGAAGCAGTCAGCGGCTTATGAGTAATGGCCCGCACCACCGGCTTCCGGCCGCAAACACAAACCGGTAGGCTTTTGTCGCAGATGCAGCCGGTTGACAGATCCGCAAACACATTTTTCACGATGCGGTCCTCCAGCGAATGAAAGGTCAGTACCGCCATCCGCCCTTTCGGCCCTAACAGCGTCACGCCGTCCCGCAAGGATTGCTCCAGAATCTGCAGCTCCCCGTTGACTTCAATGCGAATCGCCTGAAAGGTACGCTTGGCGGGATGCTTGTTTCCGTAGCGTTCCTTGGGCGGGAATACCCGTTCAATCAATTCCACCAGCTGACCGGTGGTTTCTATGGGCGCCTCCTCCCGCTTGCGGCAGATGGCCGCTGCGATTTGGGCGCTCCGCTTTTCCTCGCCATAGCGAAAAAGAAGCGTGCTTAGCCGGTCTTTTGAATATGAATTGACCACCTGGTAGGCATCCAGCGGATTATCCCGATCCATCCGCATATCTAAAGGTGCATCAAAGCGGTAAGAAAAGCCCCGCTCCTTTTCATCCAGCTGATAGCTGGATACCCCTAAATCAAATAAAATACCGTCCAGCTCAGGAAGACCCAGCTGCTCTGCCACTGCGGCAAGATGAGAAAAATTCGATTTTACCGGCAAAAACCGGTCTCCAAAAGAAGCAAGGCGATCGCTGGCCGCCAAAATTGCATCCTGATCCTGGTCGATCCCAATCAGTCTTCCCGCGGGCCCCAACTGCTCCAGAATCAACCGGCTGTGCCCACCGCCGCCCAGTGTTGCGTCCAAATAGACCCCGTCTGGCCGGATATTCAGCGCGCGGATACATTCCGCCGCCATCACACTATAATGAACAAATCCGCCCATCTATTCTAAAAATCCATTTCGTCCATGGCGGCCACGATATTCTTGGTATCGAGCGCCTTCTCCATCGCAGCGAACCGCTCCGGATCCCAGATTTCAGCACGATTGCCGTTTCCCACGATCACGGCGCCGCCCTCAATTCCAGCGATCTTGCGTAAGGGCGCAGGCAACTGAATCCGGCCTTGTTTATCAATTTGAACATCGGTCTTGTACGTATTAAAAAAGTGACTGATATCCCGGCCCTTTGACATAGGCAGGCTGGCAATTTTTTCTTCTAGGGCGCTCCAATCCTCCCGGGTCAGCACATACACACACTCATCCAATCCGTGGGTCAGCACCAGATCACTGCCCATCTGCTCTTTGAGCTTTTTGGGCAAAATGACCCGCCCCTTTTCGTCCACAAAGTGTTCCGAAAAACCGGTCAGATAAGCCATGCATGCACCTCCTGTTCTTTTTGGATTAATTACCCACTTTATACCCACCCAATGCCTACTCAGTCTCCACTTAGTATTTATTATAGCAAAGAATCATGAAAAATCAATAGCGTTTTTAAAAAAAAGAAAAATTAACAAACTGCCATTATTCGCCTGTTTTCCCCTCAATGGGACACATTTCCCGGGCAAAGCGCAAAAAAAGGGAGCGGTTTTTTTGTGAAAACCGCTCCCTGATTGAAAAGAAAAACGGAGTGTAGCTCCCCCTTGGGAAGAAACGCTCCGTTTTACTGTTTTAATAAAAAATCAAACCACGCCCTGGGCCTTCATCGCCTCGGCCACCTTCAGGAAACCGGCAATGTTGGCGCCGTCCACCAGATTCCCCTCCCGGCCAAACGCCTTGGCAGTATCTCTTGCAGAACGATAAATCTGCACCATAATGTCATGCAGCTTCCGGTCCACCTCTTCAAAGGTCCAGGAAAGGTGCATGGCGTTTTGGCTCATTTCCAGCCCGGAAGTAGCCACGCCGCCGGCATTGGCGGCCTTGGCAGGGCCAAACAGAACCCCTTTTTCCAAGAACAGCGCAACTGCCTCCGGCGTGGAGGGCATATTGGCTCCTTCCGCTATCGCAAAGCAGCCGTTGCTGATCAGCACCTTGGCGTCTTCGCCGTTCAACTCGTTCTGGGTCGCGCAGGGCAGGGCAATCTCACAGGGAACACTCCAGATTCCCTTCCCCTCATGATAAACGGCAGAAGGCACTTTCTTTGCATAGTCACTGACCCGGCCGCGGCGGACCTCTTTGATTTCCCGCATCACATCAAGGTCGATCCCGCTCTCGTCTATCACATAACCGCTGGAATCGCTCATAGCGATCACTGTTGCCCCCAGCTGCGTGGCTTTCTCACAGGCATAAATCGCCACATTACCGCTGCCGCTGATCACAACTCTGCTGCCCAGAAAAGATTTTCCGGCATCGGCCAGCATTTCCTTGGTGAAATAGCAAAGGCCGTAACCTGTGGCTTGGGTACGGGCTAAAGAGCCCCCGAAGGATAGCCCCTTACCGGTCAACACCCCTGAAAAATCCCGGGTGATTCGCTTATATTGCCCAAACATATAGCCGATTTCCCGGC
>CAYRYQ010000047.1:0-13346 GCA_964428505.1 uncultured Eubacteriales bacterium | reverse complement strand
ATCTATTTATTTGCCCTACCAAAAATTGCACCCACCCCCCTACCAAAATCTGCACCTCTGTGCGGTTTTCTGCATGTGCAAAACTTTTTCAAAAATTCGTTGAAAACCCATTTCATTTTCTCCCAGAATATGGTACTATTAAAGCAAATAACGTTAAAAAAACGTTTCAAAAGCAGTAAAACGGGATGAGCGGAACAAACTGAAAAAATTTCCGGGAATTTTTTTAAAAAAATGTCACATTTTGACTTTGAAAAAAGTATTGTAAGTGTAGAGTGATTCAACTCTATTAATTACATGCCTCATTCTCTTCTTTCAAATAGTGGCCCCGGGAGATTTCGATCCCCCGGGGCGCGCTTTATTTTATCGATAAAACGCGGTGCGATCCGCACAGCAAAACAGGAGGGGGGTTCCGCCATGAATGCGCAGCAACTGCAGCGGGCAGTGCAGCAACACAGTGATATGATCTATAAAATTGCCATGGTGATTCTCCGGAATCCCGAAGACGCGGAGGACGCCGTGCAGAATACCTTTATGCGCTATTACCGCAAGGCGCCGAATTTTCTGTCGGCAGAGCATGAAAAGGCCTGGCTGATCCGGGTGGGCACCAACGCGGCGAAATCCATCCGCAGCTCCGCGCTGCGCCACTCTCATGAAGAGTTGTCCGCGCTGCTTGTCGCGATGCCGGAGCAGAACGCTTTTCCGGAGCTGCTGAACCGGCTGCCGGTCAACGAGCGGATTGTGCTGCAGCTGCGTTATGTGGAGGGCTACAGCGCCGAGGAGATCGCGCAGATCTTTGGGAAAAGCCCCGCTGCCATCCGCAAGCGTCTGGAACGGGCCCGCACCCGGGCAAAAACGCTTTATGAAAAGGAGGTATTATCCCGTGCTTGATTGGAATCATTTAAAAGCCGACGAAGAAAAATGGCATCTGAGTGCCTCCCAGAAAGCGCAGATTGTTGACCGGTGCCTTCAAACGCAAAAGCGAAGCGTTGGGGAATGGCTCCGTCCCTTTTGCCGGCCGCTGACCGGCGCGGCGGTGCTCAGCCTCGTCGTGCTGGCGCTGCTGTTCTTCTGGCCAAGAGCGGATTGCGAGCGCCGGGTAGTGCTTTCCGGCAGCAAGGATACCACCGTGACCGAACCCGGCACCACGGAACCCACGCCAAACGAAACCGGCCCAAAAGAGGAAGACCCCCCGGCAGACGGCAAAACAGAGCCGGAAAAGCCGCAGCCGGTGCTGCATACCGGCTGGAGCGGCGCCCCTGCCCCTGCTCTTCTTGCAGCCTCCCAGTCTTATCTGAATAAAATTCAAACGCCCGCTGCGCTGGAGAGCGCCCTGACGGATTCCGACCGGCAGAACCTCTATCAGTTTTATCGGCTTCTGCTCTCCTCCGCGCAGGTGCGTAAGGATAGCAGTTCGGCGGATTTTTCCGGCTTCACGCTGGATCTTCTGCTGGATCCCGCCTTTACCGGCGAAACGCTGCTTTCAACCTACCCCCTGTCAGAGGCCGTGGGCGCGGAATACAGCCTGACAGAATCTGCCTCTGTCCCCGCTGTGGCCGACTATCAGGGCCTTGCCAAAACCCCGTTGCGGCTCACGCTCCGGCTCCAGAAAAGCGGGCAGGCGGTCTCCTATTCAGAGGCCGTTCCCGTCCTAGCGCGGGTGGTGCAATATTATCTCAGCTGCGATCCGGTCTGCTTTTTGGCCATCAACAGTCGGCCGGTCTCGTCTTTAAAAGGCCTTGGCGCACTTGTTTACAGCCCCGCCTGGCTTGATCTGCCCGTGCCGGACGCGCAGGACGCGCAGGCTGCCTTCCGCCTTTTGGAAAAAGCGAAGGCGCCCTCCGATCCCAACACCGATCAAAATCGAGTCGATCTGTACTGGCAGGCTGAAAGTGTGTGCACCAGCGATTATGACCGCAGGTTTGAAAAATATGTCTACTACGAAAGCGGGATCATCCCGTACGGCGCGGATCAAACCATCCGGCACGCGGCGCAGCTGACCTGTATGCTGCCGGGCAGCGCGGCCAATCCCGATCTGGCGCAGGCGCTGCTGTGGAACGCCGAAGCAGACGGCATCTATCTGAACTGCTTCATCAGCGCCTCCAACGCCGCAACGGGGGAATATACCTACACCTTCACCTTTTACACCGACGCTTCAAAAACCACCGCGGTGGATTACGAGACTGCGCGTGCGCTGCTGCTAAGAATGCTGCGGTATGCCCTGAGCTGCCCCGCGGTTACCAACGCCACCGTCTTTATGCCCGCGCTGGATTATACCGGCGCCCCCAAAGCGCAAATCGACGCCTACGCCGACTGATCTTTTTATCAAGCCTCCCAGCGTGTCGGAAAACGCGTTTTTCCGACACGCTGAGCCGCCCCCGTTTGGGGGCGGCTTTTTTTATGATTTCGGGCCGAAAGGCAAGGTGTCACCGCCATTTTTTAGAAAAGACCTTTCGCATGGATTGTTTTTTGCGAAAGGTTTTTTTTATGGTTTTTCATTTCCAAAAAGGAATCCATTGTCACATTTTTTGAAAATGAAAAGTGTTTAGTGTGAAGGGGGAATGATCAGTGGATTCTCAGCAACTGCATCGCGCGGTGCAGCAATACAGTGACATGGTTTATAAAATCGCCATGATCATTCTTCGGAACCCGGATGACGCGGAGGATGCGGTGCAAAACACCTTCATCCGCTATTATCGCAAGGCGCCGCCGTTTCAGTCTTCGGAACATGAAAAGGCATGGCTGATCCGGGTGGGCACCAACGCGGCGAAATCCATTCGCAGCTCCGCGCTGCACCATGCGCATGATGATTTGGAAAACGTGCAAACCGCAGCCCCGGAAAAGGATTCCTATCCGGAGCTCTTAACGCTGCTGTCGGTCAACGAGCGAATTGTCCTTCAGCTTCGTTATGTGGAGGGCTATACCGCGGAAGAAATTGCACGTATTTTAGAAAAAAGCCCCGCCGCAATCCGCAAGCGGCTGGAACGTGCCCGCGCCCGGGCACGCCAACTCTATCATCAGGAGGTTTTATCTCATGCTTGATTTTCATTTATTAAAAACAGAAGAAGCGTCCTGGCATCTGGACGGAACGCAGAAGGCGCGGATCATCCAGCAGTGCCTTCAGCCAAAACGCCGCACGCGCTCTTTTCATTTTCGCCCGCTGTATGCGCCGCTGGTCAGCGCGGCCGCCATGTCGCTCGCGGTTCTGACGGTGCTGCTGCTCTGGCCGCGCAGCACACCGGAACAGCGCGCCACCGTTGCCGGCAGCAAGGCAGAGCCGGCGTCCGAAGCCACCGCGTCTACCGAACCCACCACAGCCGCGGCCGGGCAGGCAGCGGCCCAAAAAATCCGGCAGGAACCCGCCTATCTTTGGGAAACCGCCGCCACGCCTACACTGCTCGGCGCCTACCAATCCTATCAGGGAAAAATCAAAGACAGCGCCGCGCTGAGCGCGCCATTGACCGACAGCATGCGCAAGAACCTTTATCAGTTTTACAAATTTTCACTCTCCGCCCCCCAGGTTGCCTTGGATTACCGGGCCGAAGACTTCCCGGGCTTCACCCTGGATCTTCTCATAGATCCCGCCTGGAACGCGGATCAGCTGCTTGGCGCCTACCCGCTGAGCGACGCTTTGGAGGAAGGCTTCACCGCAACGCAAGCCTTCTCCGCTCCGTCTGCGGCGAACTATAAAGGGCTTTCCCTGATCCCCATCCGGCTCACGGTGCAGCTGCAAAAAGACGGCGCAAAGGCCGCGTATCAGGACGCAATGCCCGAGGCGCTCCGGCTGGTGCGCTACTATCTCAGCTGCGCTCCTGTCCGTTTCGCGGCGATCAACACCGCAGCCTTTGAATCCCTGGCGGCGCTGGAGCCGCTGGTTTATTCCGAAAGCTGGAAAAATCAACCGGATTACACTGAGCAGGAAGCACAGGCGTATAGAACGAGTTTAGTACTTTCTCAAACCTATAATCTCAAAAATGTTCCGTTCTATTCCGAACCCGACACCATGCGGAAATTAATATTTACGGACAACCAAAAAATACTGGATGAGTATCTGAACGGCACCATGCGCCGCTTCGGCCGGTATTGTTACTATGAAGGGATCACCTCCGCCATCGGCGAAAACAAAAACCTTTCGCTTTCTCACTATGTTACCATCGACTGCGACGCGCCGGCCATGCTGTGGAACACCACGCTATTGCAAGATATTCAGCGCACGCTGGAGGCGGATGGAATTTACACCCGTTACACCCCGCTTGGCCAGGACCCCGCCTATAACGCGCCCACCAATGCCCATGGCAGGCTGGTCTTCCAGTTTTATACCGACGCGGCCATGACCCAGCCGGTCTCTTATGAAACCGCCCTTTCCCTTTTAAGCGGCGAGCTTGCCTATTACAACAGCTGCACAGCGCTGCTGAGTGTCACGCCTTCGGTGCCCGCTATCGATTATGCCAATATCACCAAAGAAATGCGGGAAAAAATCGATTCCTATGCCGACTGAATTCTTAAATGAAACCGCCCCTTTCAAGGGGCGGTTTTTCTTTTTTTCATTGATTGTAAAAATTTGTAAAAATTGTCACATTTTGGAAAAAATAAAAAGTGTTTATGATAAGCGCTTGTTTTCAGACAAGCGAAAAAAGCCAACCCGCGCAGGAACCCTTTGCAACAATCATAAAAGGAGTGTGAAGGAATATGAGCTGACGCAACTGTTTTTCTTAAAAAAATAAATTTTGAAGGAGAAAAAAATGAAAAGCAAAGCATCCATTTTCTTAAGCACTGCAACCGCCTTGGCTCTTTTGTTGGGAGGAATCCCCTTCTCCGCGCTGGAATCGGCGCCAACGTCCGCGAAAGCCGGCGCCCTGCAAACGGTTTCCGCCACCGCGGCGGACGACTATCAGGTGCAGCGGGTATTCACCTCGAAGGAAGCCTGGGAAGACACCCTGGTTCAAAACAACGCCCGGCATCAGGCCGCAGATTTATCCGAAGACCGCATTCAGGCGGTGCTGCAGGATACCGGCACGGCCGGCCTGAACAAATATCAATATTACAAACTGCTGCAGAAGGAGGCCATCGGCGAAATAGCGCAGGATCAGCTGCTGCTCACCTTTCTCAATGACCAGCCTCAATTTGCCGATCCGGCGCTGGCGGATTTATTTTCCTCCATCACCCCCTGCGGGGATCTTTGCTATCTGGGCAAGCTCAAAAGAGTTTATGAAAAGCAGGAGCTGCTGAATCTGATCGGCACGCTGGTGGAAGACAAAAACGTCACCCTCGTGGATCTGGATCAGACAATCGAGATGGCCCATTACAACACTGCGTTCAATTATGAAGAAACCCGCTGCTCCGCCTTAGAGCAGATCAACGCGCCCCGGGCCTGGGATTTCGCCAACGGCGACGGGGTGTATATCGGCATGATCGATACCGGTGTGGCGGGCTATTCCAGTGCCAAAAAATCCAGCGACACCATCGACGACTGCACCAATATCACCTCCTGTATCGGGCACGGAACCGGCGTGGCCAGCGTGATGGCCGGCAGCGACTATGGCCTGGCCTACAACGCAACGATTGTCTGCAATAGTAACTCCGGTACCGAAGTCCCCATCGCCAACGGGATGGATATTCACAGGGTGAACCTCAGCAACATTGTCACCGGTGTCACCCAGCTGATGAGCGACAGCTCCCGCACCATCAAAATTGTCAATATCAGCGCGGAAGTTCTTTCCTTCAATTCCTCTCTTTTTACCATGCTGCTCGGCATGTATCCCAATGTGTTGTTTGTGCAGGCGGCCGGGAATAGCGGCTTCAATTTAGACAACAGCGATTATTTTACCTACTATGACCAGCCCAACTTCATGGTGGTGGCCAGCGTGGACCGCTGGGACAATCTGGGCGCCGGCAGCAACTACGGCAGCACCCGGGTTCATATCGCGGCGCCGGGTGAAAACATCCGGGTTCCCGTCATCAACGGTGATGTATACTATCTCAGCGGCACCTCCTACGCGGCGCCCTATGTGAGCGGGGCGGCGGCGCTGCTGCTGCATGTCGCGCCTTCCCTTACCGGGCCTCAGCTCAAGCAGATCCTTCTGGATGCCGCCCAGCAGGTGCCGGGCCTCAGCGGATCAGTGCAAAGCGGCCGCCGACTGGATGTGGGCGCGGCGGTAACCTCCCTGAATCCCTATATGAGCAACCGCTACGCCTTTAAGGACGCATACAACGTGCTCCGGATCAAGGAGAATGGGCTGGGCACTGCTTGGAGCCAGCTCAGCAGCAATGTCAACACCTTTGCCATGGATGAAGCCCGGGTGGTGTTCTTAAACAACGACGGCTGCCTGTATACCAGGGGCGGCCCTGTGGATACCGCCGGAACCCTCCCCATTGATACCAGCGGCACCGTGAGCAGCTTTGCCATGTCCGGCCAGAATCTGGTCACCTACAGCGGGACCAACCTGAATATCTATTTCTACGACTATATCAGCGGCTATTACTTTTATCAGCGCACCCTCTACGGCATCAATAAATACGCGCTGATTGCCAACCGGCTGCTTTATACCACCACCGCCAGTCCCGGCCTGCTCTATGTGCAGGAATCTTTCCGCTCTTACAAAAGCGGCTCCCTCTATATTCCCACACCAAAGCAAATCAGCATCGGCAGCACCGTCACCGCGATCTTTGTAACCGGCTCCCGCGTGCATGTTTATTACGGCACCAACGGCTATGAGATGTATGACTCCACCGGGTTTAATTTAAATTATTCCACCGGTATTCCCTATCCATGCACACCGGCTGTGCTGGATCGGGAGATCTACCAATCCGGATTTTCCTATAACGTCTCCATGAACCAATATCGCTGGTGCTACGCCAGCGGAACCAAGCTGTATTTCTATGGATTCAATCAATATGGCGTTCAGACCAATGTGACGATCATCAATTCTGCCAACGGCCAGCCCATCGACAGCGTCAAGCTTGTTGATTACCGGATCTATTACAAGGCGGGCAGCGATTTCTATGTCATCAACGGCGATCCTGGCAGCGATACGATCACGCTTTATAACTCCGTATCAAACTTTTCGGTATACGGAAACGGGATCGGGATTATTACCGGAAACCTGTACCTGGCCAAACGAGGCCCGACCTACGCCGCCTGGACAACGCTGTGGGATCAACCGGTCGTCCAACAGATCAAAGTAATGATCTGAACCAATTCTCGAAAGCAACGGCAGCGGAACTTTTCCGATCGCTGTTGTCTATACAGATAAAACGTGCGGCGTTTTTCTCCTGATCCCTTATAATTCCATATTCCTACTTATTCCTATTTATTTCCTACATATTCCTATATTCAAAAGCAATAAATTCCTTTTTGCCGCACGTTTTATCCTTTTTTAAAAGTCAAAAACCGCCGGTGTACGATTTCGTACACCGGCGGTTCTATTTCATTTCGCCTTCCCGCGTTAAGCGCTCAGGATCTGCAGCAGCAGGACTGCATCAAAGAGGCTCACCTGCCCATTGCCGGAAACATCCGCCTTGTCAAGGTCCACCGGCGTGCTCCAGCCGTTCAGATGCTGCAGCAGCGCGGTAACGTCCTTCACCGCAAGGATACCGTCTCCGTCCACGTCTCCGTTTCCATAGGGGAAGGCCGCCTGCGCGCCGCACCGGGTGCAAACAAAGGTATGAAGGGTGCGATCCCATTGATACTGGTGGCCCAAAGCGGGCTGAACCTCCGCCGCATAAGAATAGCCGCATTCGGAGCAGGTATAGGTTGTGTATCCCTGCTCCGTGCAGGTCGGCGCAGTCACCACCGGCACAAACTGGTGATCCCCCAGGGAAACCGCTGCGTCCCGGTCGTAAAGCGTTATCGCTGCCATATTGGCGTCAAGGGCACTGCCCGGCACAACCTGAAGCCCGATGGCGGTATTTCCGTTGGCGCTGTCTGCCAGCTGAAAGGTCACTGTAAACAGCACCCCGTTGGTGCTGTCATTTGCCGCGCCGATCCAGGTGCACTTGAAGGAGCCGTCGGCCCCCGCACGCAGGCCGGAGCCAAACAGCAGGCTGCCCAAAGCGTCCCCCTGCTGGAACCGGTCGGTCAGCGGCGTCAGCTGGGTCTTATCATACTGCAGCAACAGCTGCAGGGAAGCAACCCCCGGATTGTTTTGCAGCCGTACCGTCACCGTCACGGTGCGGTCCTGCGCAACGCCGCTGCATTCCGCCACCACGGCGGGATCCGCCGCGCCGGGCAGCACGCGGGTTTCCTCTGCGCCGCACACCGTGCAGGTGCGCACCAGCTCTCCCGCCGCGTTTTCAGTGGCCGGCGTGCGCACCATCCATGCGCCAAAGCGGTGCCCCAGCGCCGGCACCACGGCCGTATCAAAGGGATAGCCGCAGTCGGCGCAGGTAAAGCGGGTATAACCCGCTTCCGTGCAGGTGGGCGCTACCGTCTGCCCTGCGCCAAAGTGGTGGCTTTCCGTTTTGGTATGGCTGGCATCCCGGGTGCACACGGCGATATGGCGGCTCTCATCCAAGGGCTGCCACGCGCCAAAGCTGTGCCCCAGTGGTTCTGTTTCTTCCACAAAATAGGAATAGCCGCAATCCTGACAGGTATAAAGGGTCCCCGCGCCGGTGGTGCAGGTCGCCGCCACCGCCGTACCGGTAAACCGGTGCTCCGCGTTTTCGGTGTGGGAAGCGTCTCTTTGGCAGGTACGCTGATGCGCTGTTGCATTCACCGACACCCACGGCCCCCAGGTGTGGCCCAGCGGCGGGCCCAGCGTAATGGTTTCGGTATAGCTGCAGTCTAAGCAGGTATAGACGATTTTTGCGCCTTCCGTGCAGGTGGCCGCCGCCTGTGTGCCCGCGTCAAACTGATGGGCCGCGTATTCCCGATCACTGCTGTCGTTCTGACAGATCCACACATGCTCCGTTTCGCTGAACGGCTGCCAGGCGCCGAAGCGGTGCCCCAGCGGCGCCGTCTCATTGGTTTTTTCCACATAGCCGCAATCCAGGCACACCCGGGCGGTATACCCGCCCTCATAACAGGTGGCCGCCACCTGTGTGGCTTCCCCGAAGCGATGGGGCGCCGTTTCGATATGGCTTGCGTTTTTGCTGCAGACCCGGCGGTGCGTGATGCCGTCCACCGGCTCCCAGGGGCCAAAATCATGGGTCACGCAGTTCACCGACTCGGTAATCGTCACCGTGCCGTCTTCCGCGGGAACCGTCAGGACCGTTCCCGCAAAATAGACTCCGTTCAGCGCGCAGACCGGGTTTGTAAAGCCCGCGGTATCCAAGGTCACCGTGCTGCCGGACAAGGCATAGACCGCCGCTCCGTTAACCATCAGCCGCACCGGAACAGGGCTTCCCTCTTCCCGGCTCAGAATCGGGTAATCCCCCTGCAGGGAAAACGCGTTTCGTCCGGCCGCCTGGTTCAGCGCCCAGCTGAAGGAAGGCTCATTAAAGGGATAATTCCCGATCATCCCCGCGTTGGCAGCGTCATTCCCGCTGCCAATGCCGCCTTCCGCCACTTCGTCGGCATAGTAAAGATGGTCTGCCATGCCGCTGTTGCGGCCAATCACACCGCCCGCTTCTCGCGCTTCATCCAAAAGATTCCAGGTCAGCACCCGCTGCACTGTGCCGGCGTTCCACCCCACCGCGCCGCCGAAGCAGATGCCGGAAGCGGCGTGGAAGGTGGCGATCAGCCCGTTATGGTCCGAAAGACGCGTATTGTTTACCGTCTCATCCAACACCCGGAACTGTTCCACCTCCACATTATCCTGGTAGGTCATAATATAGTCGATTTTGGTGGATGCGGCGTTGACCCAGTTGGCGGTCAGATCCTCGCTGTGGGTGTTCTCATTGGTGCTCACCGCGGCCAGATACCGGGTGTCTGCCAGCCCGTCGCTGGTCAGCGTATTATAGGCCGGCGTATATTCTTCCGTATTATAGTCGCCGGTGGAAAAGATCATAATGCCGGGATACTGCTCCAAAATCTGCATCATCCGACTTTTCACCAGCTTAGCGCCTTCTGCTCTGGCCGTTGCGCCGCCCACATCCAGATGGGTATTGAAATCGCAAAGGAGGGCGCCGGTTGTTTTATCCCGCAGCACCGCCCAGGTGCACACCCGATAATTGCTCCCATCCCAGCCCTTCGACATGATTTCCGGCGTTGTGGAAAGCCAGAAGGTGCCGCTGTTCACCAGCTGGAACTTATCGGTTTTAAAGGCCAGCGGCGTGGATTCCTTATCATAGCGATATTGATAGAGCATGGTATAACCGGTCAGATTGGCTGCCAGATAATCGACCCAGGCCTCCGATCCCTCCTGCATACCAAGGATATCCGGCTGCTCCCGTTCAACCCGCGCCACCATCCAGGGCTGCCGGCTGGTAACAGAAAAGCTGCCGGTGCCCCAGATGCAGAGATTCTGTGTCATAATGCTGTAGGTATCGGGGGTGCCCGCCCTGTTTTTTATCTCGGCATAGGAGACGCAGTCGGCCACCGTGCCGCTGCTGTAGCCCGCGATCCCCCCCACATAGGTGCTGCCTGCAATCGAGCAGCTGGCGTCTAAGGTCACATTGCGGATCACCCCGGTGGAATAGCCGAACAGCCCCTGATAAGAGCCCGCGGAGTTCAGCGCAAGCCCGCTGATGCGATAGCCGTTCCCGTCAAAGCTGCCGGTAAAAGGCTGCTCCGGCGAGCCGATCGGCGTAAAGGGAAGGCCGGTCAGATCAAGATCCGCCGTCAGCCGGTAATGCCCGGAAAGATCGCCGGCAGCCAGCGCGCAAAGCGCCGCGGCAGAGCCGATCTCCACCGGTGCCTCCCAGGCGGCATAATAGGATCCCGCCCGGTACAGATCCCCCGGCACCGCCGTTACCGGTGTGCCGGAAAGGGCTTCATTGTCATACCATCCGGCAAAAACAAAGCCGTCCTTCTGCAGGGTCGTGCCGTTCGGCAAAGCCGTTTCATAGCCCGCTTTGTGACTCTGCGGCGCTTCCTGCACAAAGGCCCCGCCGTTCAGATGGTATTGAATCGGATAGCAAAGATTTTCATAGTAGGCGAAAACCTGCAGGTCTTTCCCCGGCATGGGAAAGCTGCTTTCCAGCACGGTGCTGCCAATGGATGCATATTGAAAGGCATAGCCCGGCTGGGTTTCAAAATTCACCGCCGTGCCTTTGGTATAGTAGGTGCAAAGGGTGCCGAATTGCTCCCCCTGTTTGTCTATCAGGGTCCCCTCCAGCCGGATAACCGGCTGCATGGGGTCTAAGGTCGGGCCAAAGCTGTTGCTGCCAAACAAGCCGCTGTTCACCGCGCTGCCGGAAACGGTGTTCAGCAGCCATGCCGCCTCTTTGCTTGCGATCTGTGCCCAAGAGAGCGTTTCGGCGCCGCCGGTCTCCGCCAGAGAATAGCAGCCGTTCAAGGTGGCGTTCCGCGCAATGGGCTGGGAAGCGGAGCCATAAACAGTCGCCAGACTCAGGCAGTTTTTAATCGTGGAATTGCCAAACCCGTATCCGGTGATCCCGCCGTTTTCCTGCGCGCTCTCCGAGGATGCGCTGCCGATCACGCCGTACACCAAGGCGTTTTCAAGGGTGGCGTTCACCGCCAGCGAAACCAGCCCCAGATTAAGGCTGCCCGCCGTGCCGGAAGACACCACTGAAAGATGGCTCTCAATGTTGCGGACCGTGCCGTTCCGCAGCAGACTGCAAAGGGCGGAAAGGCGGGCGCCGTTTCCGGTCACACTGCCCTGATCCAGCACGATATTCTGCACGCTTCCGCCCTCAATATAAGCGAACAGGCCCTGATAATCCCCCTGCGTGGAAAACGCGATATTCTTAAAATGATAGAACTGCCCGTCAAAGCTGCCCATGAAGGGCGCCGAGCCCTCCGCGGCCACGCCGCCGGAAGATGCGGTCAAAAGCCCGATGGGCACCCAGGATGCAAAGTTTTTGAAATCCAGATCCCGGATCACATAGATTTTCTTTCCTTCAAAGGTATAGCCCTTATTGACCATCATGGCCATGGTGGAAAGCTCTTCCGCCGAGGAAATGGTATAGATGGTATCCTCCGCGTAGCTGTCCACATCCGCCGCGGAATGGAAGGACCCCTCCAGAAACAGCTTGATCGTCATATCTTCTTCCCCGATGGCCAGCGTATCCTTCGGCTGATAGACCGTCTGCCCTGCCAGCGCATACAACACCGGCACGCTGTCAAAGACCTCCGGAATCGCATAGGCACTATCCCCGGCCAGATACAACACCTGGCTTCCCGTCGCCACGCCGGCCTTCAGCATCTCAAGCGTCAGGATGGTGATGCCGCTCCGGGAAGCGCCGGAAAATGCCAGCGCGCCCGCATTGTTGAGCGTAAAGGCCCGGTTATCATACCCGTTCGCATAATTCAGCTGATAAGCCGCAAACGCCTGATCAACGGTTGCCATGGCGCGGGCGCCCCAGCTGTTGGTTCCGCAGCTGGCTGCCTGGTAAAAGCTGCTGGAAAAATTCATATTTGCGGTGTTGGCGTTCCGGCAGATCGCGTCCAGCGCCTGCCCGGAGCCGGTGGCCGAGCCGCTCTTCTGCACCATTCCGCCATTATAACAGGTTGAAAGGGCAATATTGTTTTGCCCCCAGCCGCAGATGCCGGCCGCGCCCCATGCGGCGGTAACCGTTCCCAGGTTAAAGCAGCCCGTCATGGTTGCGCTCTCCCGGGCAACGCCCACAATGCCGCCGGCGCCGTCGATGCCGCCCGCAGAGGCCACCGCGGCTTTATTATAACAATTGGTCAGCGTGGAAGCGTCCGCATACCCCGCGATCGCCCCCACCCGGTTATAGCCCAGCACATTACCGCTTTCAATGCCGATATTCTTGAGCGTCGCCTGATAGCAGGCGCCAAACAGCCCCACCCCGTTTTTGGTGCTGGCGCTCACCTGCAAATTGGAGATCGTGTGCCCCTGCCCGTCATAGGTTCCCTGAAACACCGTCTTGAGGCTGTTGATCGTCGCGTTGCTGTTGTTGCTCCCGATCGGCGTGAAGGTCCCGGTCAGGGTAATGTCCGCCGTTTGCAGGAAGGTATAGCCCTTCAGGATTTTCCCGCCGTTCACCAGGGAAGCCAGCATGGCCAGATCCTGCTGGTTTTCCACCCGGAAGGCGGTCGCTGCCGGATAGGAAGCGAAATCCCGCACAGCAGGCGTCTGCTCCGCCGCAAAAAGCGGCAGCACGCCGGAAAAGCTCCATAGCACACAAAAGGCGCAGACCAACGCCAGCCATTGTTTTGCTCTCTTCATGTTCATTTTTCCCTTCTCTCCCATAGGTTCTCCCTACATGAATCCATCTTAATTGATATAAATTATACAATTCTATTAATAATAATTAAGACTTTT
>CAYRYQ010000046.1:0-13591 GCA_964428505.1 uncultured Eubacteriales bacterium | reverse complement strand
GTCCATTTCCCTTTTTACGAAAACCAATTTTTCTCTTTCTATTTTTTGCGGTGCGAGACTTTTTTACAGTCTGGCGGGGAGAATCAATGATTCTCCCCGCATGTTTTTTGTTCCTGCATGGCACAGTTTGGACAAATGCCGCGGTCGCTTAAATAGCCGCTGCCCCATTGATACATGGACTTTAAAATCGGGATCATGCTGCGGCCTAAGGGCGTTAGCGCATATTCCACTTTTGGCGGTACCACCGGATAAACGGTGCGGGAAATCAGCCCGTCCGCTTCCAGCTCCCGCAGTTGCTGCGTCAGCATTTTAGGAGTTGCCTCCGGAATCAGCCGCTGAAGGACGCCGTAACGCTGTTGTTCTTCGATCAGAAACCATAAAATCAGTGCTTTATACTTTCCGCCGATCAGCCGAATGGTCTCGCCTACCGGGCAGTGATATGCGCTGCGATTTTCCATAATAAAACTCCTTACGCTTCTTTTGGGCGGCTTGCATATGATATCATATTTTCTTGTGGCGCCCATGCCGCCTTACCGTATTAATATACGCAAAACAGGCGGCTGGATTCTAAACGGTGTGCTGATAAACCGTATCCCGGCTTTGCCCCAGGGGCGTTTTATTCCTCGATGGGTTCAAAGAGGGTATTGGCCTCCTCTGCTTTTATAAATTCAACAACACGCTTCACTCTGATTTTTGTTTGTTTCCCACCGAATCCGATCAGGATTTCATCCCCCTCCCGGACTTCGCTGGAGGCTTTGGCAACTTTGCCGTTGATGGTAATACGGCCGCTGTTGCAGGCTTCAGTCGCCACGGTGCGGCGCTTGATCAGGCGGCTGACTTTTAAATATTTATCGATACGCATAGAATGCTCCTTTGAAAAAAGCCAACGTTCCTTACTGGAGCGTTGGCTTTAAAGAATGAAATTTAAGCAATATGATCTTTGAACGCCTTGCCAGCTTTAAATGCAGGCGACTTTGAAGCCGCAATGGTGATCTCTTCGCCAGTTCTGGGGTTCTTGCCCTTTCTGGCAGCCTTTTCGCGCACTTCAAAGGAACCAAAACCAACCAGCTGAACCTTGTCGCCCTTTTTCAGGGCGTCTTTAATTTCGTCCAAAACAGCGGCAACGACTTCGCCGGCTTCCTTTTGTGAAACATCCGCTTTTGCAGCAACCGCAGCAATCAATTCTGCTTTGTTCATTTTAAAAATCCTCCAGATAAAAGTTTTGTAAGATTATCACAAATATTGGTGATAATTCTGTTCTTAATTATGCATTATTTTTACTGAATTTGCAAGACTTTTTTTGAAAAAATATCTAAAATTTCCTTTTATTTACGGGTCTGACGCTCATTTTCCCGGCTGAGCGCTTCCTCAGGGTCTATTTTTAAGCGCTTTGCCAGCCGTGACAGGGTGAAAAGTAAAGCGCCAAGGGATTGAGGCCGCTTGTCCCCCTGGCTTTTTGCCAGGGTGTGCAGCTGATCCTCTGCCATGGAAAGCAGCTGCTCATCGGTATCGCTCCGATAGCGTTTGCCGGCGATTTTTTCCGCCCTTGTGAGGGCGGGCAGCGTTTTTGCGATGCTTTCCAGCTCCTCCTGCAGGGTCTGCTGGCCTTTTTCCTGCCGTTTCAGTGCCTGCCATCCCTCTTCTGTGGAGCCGCTCTGATCGCTGGAATCCGAGAAAACATGGGGGTGACGGAAAATCAGCTTTTGGCAGATGCGGTCGCAAATGTCATCAAAAGTGAACCGGCCTTCTTCCTCACCGAGCTGCGCGTGGAAGAACACTTGCATCAATAGATCGCCCAGCTCCTCTGTCAGCATTCGGTCGTTATCCAGATCGATGGCCTCCGCCACCTCATAGGCTTCTTCAATGACGCCGCGGCGCACCGATTGATGGGTTTGTGCCCGGTCCCAGGGGCATCCTTCCGGGCTGCGCAGCAGCGCGAGGATCATCCGTAAATCTTCGATTTGATAATGTTGTTTGTTTTTAAAAGTGTCCTTATTCATGAATCCAGCCTTTTTTGGCAAGATAGGCGCCCACCCGATCGCCTTTGGGGATCAGCACCATATCCTCCTTCGCCAGCACACGGAAAACCAGAAGGCTGAACAGATAAACCACGCCCGCCACGGCCAGTGCCGGAAACAGGCTGAAGCGCTCTGAAAAGCCACCATAGCAAAGCAGGCGCCAGGTTCCATAGGACGCGCCGCAGGCAAGGGCGCTGCAGACGAATGGCTTTATAAACAGATCTGTTACCGAGAAGGCAAAGCCCATATACTTGCGGATAAAAGTCAGATTGAGCACAGTGATGACGCCATAGCAGGCAAGGGTGCCGATGGGTGCGCCCATAATGCCGATGGCCCGCACCATCAGGATATTGACGGTCAGTTTCATCACCGCACCGATGCCCATCGTCATCAGGGTAATCTTCACCCGCCCCGCTGCTTGCAAAAAAGCGACGGTCAAAGAGACAAAGGAGACAAAAAAGATGGATATCGCCAACGCGGCGAGGGTGGGGATCGCAACCGACCAATAGGCAGAGCTGAACAGCAGCTTTATAATCGGTTCGCTCATGATGCTCATCCCGATCGCGCAGGGCATGGAGATCAACGACACCACCTTGGTGGAGGAGCGCATGTTTTGAAAAGCCTCTCCCCGGTTGCCGGCGGCAAAGGCCGAAGTCAGAAACGGCAGCACCGCAATGCCGACCGTACTGGTAATCGTTGGCGGAAGATTAAACATGGAGGAGGAGGCGCCCACATAGGCACCGTAAACGGCGCGCACCTGCTCTGGGGAAAGGCCATGCTCCCCCAGGTTCCATTTCACCAGAATCATATCCAGCGTGGAGGTGACGCTCATCACCGAGGAACTCAGCGAAATGGGGATGGCCAGCGCCAGAATGGTTTTGGCCAGAGGGCCGGTTTTGCGGGAGGGCAGCATGCCTGTCGTATCGTGTCCCAGCGCACGTTCGGAGAGAATGCGGATCAGCATAAACAGGGTGGCGGCGAAGGAACCGAAGGAGACCCCCAGCACGCCGCCGCAGGCCAACACCATCGGATTGGTAACGCCGTGATGTAACATGGCAACCACCACGCCGAGCCCGACCAATTTAAACGAGGCCTCAATGACCTGATAGATCGCGGTTGGAGTCATGCATTTATAGCCTTGGAAATAGCCTTTGATAGGGGAAGAAACCGCCACTAAAAAAATGGCGGGTGCAATTAATGAAATGCAATAATTGGCGGTATCATTGGAGAGCAGGCGGGAGATGGAACCTACATTGAGCACCATCAGGCCCGCAAGAAAAATACCAATGGCGGAAAACAGCAAGACGGAAATGCCCAAAATCTTTTTGGGTTCCTTCAGGCGCCGCTCCACAATGGACTCGCTGACCATTTTCGAAATGGCTACCGGCACCCCGGCTGTGGACAAAACAAAAAGAAGGGCATAAATCTGATAGGCATCGTTATAATAATTCATGCCGGTTGGGTTGATCAGGTTCGACAGCGGAATTTTGTAGACCGCACCAATGACCTTGACCAGCACGTTGGCGACAGACAGAATCAGAGCGCCGCTTAAAAAGTTTTTCTGTGCTTTTGACAAAGGGGCACCGCCTTACTCAACGCTGGCGCCGCAGTAAGGGCAGAATGCGCTGTCTTTGGCGACCGGTTTGCCGCAGGACGGGCAGATTTTTTTATTTTTCACTGCCTGCTTTTCCTGCTCTTTGATTTTCAGCTCTTCCTCCAAGGTCGCGAGCTGCTCGATGCAGCGCTCGATTTCGTCGCTGGTGTCTTTCCCGGCGGTGCGGCCTTGATAGACCGCAAGGCCGATCGCTTTATAGGTGGCTTCTATTTTGTTGCGGATATCCGCCGCATTCCAGGTCGCCACTGTATAGTTCTTGACATCCGTTGCCTTTTCTGCCAGAAAATCTCCGGCTTTTTTGGCATCCTGAGAGAAACGATCAAAAAAGTCCATGTGAAGTCCTCCATCCAAACATATTATGCCATTATTTTACCATAGTTTATTATGAAGTCAATAGACCGAAAGAAAAATCCCTTCTGACAGAGCGTTCAGGCTATCTGAAAAAACAGAGAACGGTATCGCGGGGATGCGATACCGTCCATCTGTCTTGCATTAAAAATAGGAGGGGGATTGAGACGAGATCTCTCTCATCTCACCTGTAGTATAACACAGGTCGTCCTCAAATATGTTAGAGAACTGTAAATAAACGTTCAACAAAGATGAATAATTTGTTACAGGCTGGCGGCTTTCTTTTTCTGCGTCCGCAATTCCTTGAAAAAGCAGTTTAAGATCCCGCCGCACTCTGTTTCCATGACGCCGAAGGTCAACAAAGGATGATGATTCCATGGATATAAGTTCAGATCAATCACGCTGCCAAGCGCGCCGCCTTTGGGATCCCGGGCCCCCACCACCACCCGGTCAATCCGGGTGTTGATAATGGCGCCGGCACACATCGGGCAGGGCTCCAAGGTCACATAGAGGGTGCAGCCGCTCAGCCGCCAGGAGCCAAGCGCTTTACAGGCGCGTCGAATCGCAATGATTTCTGCGTGCGCCAGGCCGTTCTGCTCTTTTTCCCGCCGGTTATAGCCCCGGGCCAGTACGGTGCCGTCTTTCACAATCACAGCCCCAACCGGGACCTCTTTGAGGGCCGCGGCTTTTTTTGCCTGCCGAAGGGCTTCTTTCATCCATAACTCATCCATGCTCGTTCTCCTTATTACGTTCTATCTTAATACACCGGCCGGGGACTTGTAAAGATTTTTTTCAAAATACTTTACTTTACCCACGTTATTTGATATGATAAATGAATCAATTGGAAGAGGGGTTTTAGATGAACATTGCAGTATTATTCGGAGGAAAATCATCAGAGCATGAAGTATCTTGCAGTTCGGTGTGTAACGTCCTCCGATTACTGAAGAATGAAGAAAATAAGGTGTTTAAAATAGGAATTACCAAAGCGGGCGCTTGGCTTTTAACCGCAGCGACGGAAGAGGAAATTCAAAACGGAAGTTGGGAAACACGTGCGGATAATGTGCCGGCCTGGATCCTGCCGGATCCGTCGATCAAGGGGATTCGCTGTGAAGATGGAAGAGCGATCCCGATTGATGTGGCTTTTCCGGTTCTGCATGGGAAGAACGGAGAGGATGGGACAGTCGCTGCGCTGTTTCAGTTGGCGGAGATTCCGCAGGTGACCACCTCGATGACCAGTGCCGCCAACTCCATGGATAAGGCGCTGACGAAAATCATCTGTGCGCAGGCGGGCATTCCGCAGGCACGCTGGATCTTGATTTATCGGCGCGACCTTGCAAAGCTGGATCAGGTGGTCCGCTCGATTGAACAGGCGATTGCGTATCCGGTTTTTGTGAAGCCGGCCAGCGCGGGTAGCAGTGTGGGGATCAGCAAATGCGCGACCAGAGAAGAACTGGTGCGGGGCTTGCGCCTTGCGGCGGAGCACGATTTTAAAATTATTGCGGAAGAAACCGTTATGGGGCAGGAAGTGGAAGTCTCGGTTTTGGGCAATGCCTGCCCGCTTGCATCCGTTCCGGGGGAGATCGCGCCGGCCGCGGAATTCTATGATTATGACGCGAAATATCACGACGAGCAATCGAAGCTCTACATTCCGGCCAGAGTCTCCGATGAAACGGTTGGTCGGCTGCGCGACATGGCGGTGCGGGTGTTTCAGGCAATGGAATGCAGCGGTTTCGCGCGGGTGGATTTTTTTGTGCGGCCGGAAGGAGATCTGGTGTTTAATGAATTAAACACCATTCCCGGTTTTACCGATATCAGCATGTATCCGAAGCTGATGGAGGCCTCGGGGATTGACGGACGGGAACTGATGGCATCCCTGGTTGCGCTGGCATTAGAACGATAAAGGGGAATTTTTGGATATGAATAGTTTACCCATCGGGGTATTTGACAGCGGACTGGGGGGGCTGACGGCACTGCGGCAGCTGGAAAGGGACCTGCCGTTGGAATCGTTTGTTTATTTTGGCGACACGGCCCGGGTGCCCTATGGAGGGCGCGACCGGGCAACCTTGGAAGCATACGCAAGAGAGGATGTCGCGTTTTTGCGTTCCTTTCACGTAAAGGCCATTTTAGTGGCCTGCGGCACGGTATCATCCGTATTGCTGGATGAATTAAAGGATGATTATCCCTTTCCGCTGTTCGGTGTGGTGGAAAGCGCGGTTCACGCTGCTGCAAAACGTACTGAAAACGGGAAAATCGGTATTTGGGGCACAGCTGCCACGATTGCATCGGGCGCTTATGCGCGGCGGCTTGCTGCGCTTGGTGTGCAGAACACGGTTTCGGTGCCCTGCCCGCGTTTTGTGCCCTTGATTGAAGCCGGCCGCACTGCACCGGAGGATCCGGAAGTAGCGGCTGCTGTTGCGGCGTATTTATCTGAAATTCGTGCATACGGTGCAGATACGTTGATTTTGGGGTGCACCCATTATCCGCTGCTGGCGCAGGCGATCCGCGCTGAAGCCGGGGATCAGCTGACATTGATTGATCCCGGCAAAGAAAGTGCGGGCCGGATGAAAGAGGTGCTGACACAGGCAGATTTGCTCAGCGCAGGCCCCGGCGGAACCCGCTATTTTGTCAGCGGGGAGGAAGAACGGTTTGCCCGGTTGGGCGGCGCTTTTATGGGGAAGGATCTTCAAGGAAAGGTGGAGCGGGCGGATGCCGCAAGTTTCAGATAAAAAGCAGGTGTGGCTGGAGATCCGCTCTTCCCAGCAATTGGGTCGGCAACAGGAGCAGGATCTGCTTAAGGTGGATGGGTGCTACTATTTGAAAGCGCAGACGGCGCACCTGCTTTATCGGGAGGAGGGCGGGCAGATCACCCATCTTCGGATTCAGCCTGATCTCGTGCATATTCATCGGCTGGGATCTTTGGCGGGGGATCTGTGGTTCAAACTTGGGGACACGCGGGAAACCCGGTATGACACGCCTATGGGGGCGCTTCTGATCACGGTGCAAACCCATGAGATGAGCTGGCTGCCGGGCAGACAGCTTTATTTGCATTACGCGCTGCTGTCGGAAGGGCAGCTTCTGAGTGAAAATCAATTGACGATCACCATCAGGGAAAGGAAAAGCAATGAACAATCATGTGAGTGAAATGCGGGCGGAGTTGAACCGGTTGGTTCTGCTCGGCTATCAGGCCTGTGTGGCAGAAGGGCTGCTGCCGGAGGTTGATCTGAAATCCTTTGAAATTGAACAGCCGCGGGATGCCCAGAACGGGGATTTTTCTACTAATTTTGCCATGAAAAATGTGCGGGAACTGAAAAAAGCACCGCAGATGATCGGCAATCTGATTCTGGAGCATCTGCCGGCGCATGCCGCCATTGCGAAAGCGGAAGTGGCGGGCCCCGGCTTCATCAACTTTTATTTAAGCGAGGAACGGCTGGCGGATATCGTTCAAAACGCCGCGGCTCTTGGAAAAGATTACGGAAAAAGCGACCGGCTGCAGGGCGAAAAGATCATGGTAGAATTTGTTTCCGCCAATCCCACCGGCCCCATGCATATGGGCAATGCCCGGGGCGGTGTGGTGGGCGACAGCCTGGCCAATGTGCTGGCGTGGGCCGGCGCTTCGGTGCATAAAGAGTTTTATGTGAATGATGCAGGCAATCAGGTGGCGTTGTTCGGGCTTTCGCTCTATGTGCGGCTGCAGCAGCTGCTTCATGGAGAGAACGCGGCGGAATTCCCGGAGAATGGTTATCATGGAGAGGATATCAAGGCGCTGGCCGCTTCTTATCTGGCGGAGTATCCGGATGCAGAAACGCAGACGCAGAAGACCCTGATCCCCAAGCTGATCGCCTTTGGTCTTGCACGCAATATCGTTAAAATGAAAGAGGATCTTGCCAAGTATAAGATTCATTATGATCAGTGGTTTTTGGAATCTGCTCTTCATGAGAGCGGGGATGTGGCGGATACGGTTGCTTTATTGGAACAGCACGGTTATCTTTATGAAAAAGATGGGGCAAAATGGTTCCGCGCCACGGAGCTGGGATGTGAAAAAGACGAAGTGCTGGTGAAGGCCAACGGCTTTTATACTTATTATGCGGTGGATATCGCCTACCATCGGAACAAATTTGAAAAGCGGGGCTTTACCCGCTGCATTGACGTGCTGGGCGCCGATCACCACGGCCATACGGTGCGCTTCAAAGCGGGCATGAAGGCGATCGGACAGGATCCGGAAAAACTGCAGTTTGTTCTGATGCAGCTGGTGCGCCTGATGCGGGGCGGCGAAGTGGTGCGGATGTCCAAGCGGACCGGTAAGAGCATCACGCTTTCAGACCTTTTGGATGAAATTCCCGCGGATGCCGCGCGGTTCTTCTTTAATCTCAATCGCTGTGACAGCGCGATGGATTTTGATCTGGATCTGGCCTTGAAACAGGATAACGACAATCCACTTTATTATGTGCAATATGCCCATGCGAGGATCTGCAGCATTCTGCGGACACTGCGGGAGATGGGCGTTTCCTACCGCGATCAGGCGCTGAGCCCTGAAATGTTTAAAACGGAGGAAGAGCGCGCATTGATCCGGGCCATCGGCAATTTCCCGGAAGAGATTATCAATTGCGCCGAAGCGCTGGAAACCTCGCGCCTGACTCATTATGTGATGAATGTGGCGGCCTGCTTCCACAGCTTTTATAATGTTTGCCGCATTAAAGAGGAAGCCGCTCCCTTGCGGGATGCGCGGCTGGCTCTTTGCGTGGCTGCACAGAACACGATTGCCAATGCGCTGGGCATCATGGGCATCGACGCTCCCGAGAAAATGTGATGGGCTGGATTGTTTTTTTGGCAGCGGCGCTGTTGCTGCTGGGATTATTTCTTCTTTATAATAATCATTTCGTGGTGCGGCATATTCGGGTAGAGAGCGGGAAGCTACCGGGAGACCGGAAATTGGTGCTGCTCTCAGATCTTCACAACAAGCGCTATGGAACAGATAATCAGAAGCTGTTGGCGGCAATCGCTTCCTTGAAGCCGGATTTTATTGTGATTGCGGGGGACTTGGTGGATAAGCGGCGCCCTAATATTCAAGTGGGCGTGGATTTTGCGGAAGGCTGCGCTTCGGTGGCTCCCACCTTTTATCTCAGCGGCAACCACGAGCACGAGGCGGGGACGCTGGAACAGATTGCCTCCCGCATGAAAAAGACCCGGGTGCTGCGCAATGAATGGGTGGAAATCTGTGGGGTGAAGCTGCTGGGGCTTTCCGATCATTTTCAAGCACCCTTCGACCGGCAAAAGGAAGTGCTGGAGGCTTTTGCCCGGGAGCCGGGCTATAAAATTGTGGCGGTTCACCGACCGGCTAATTTCAGCCGTGAGCTTGTGATCCGGGAGCGGAATATCGATCTTCAGCTTTCGGGGCACACCCATGGCGGGGTGGCCCATGTGCCGTTCTTCGGCGCGGTCTTTGCACCAGGAGAGGGATTTTTTCCTCATTATGTGCAGGGAATTTACCGGGAACAGGGCAAAACGTTGGTGGTGAGTGGCGGGCTTGGAAACACCCGGCTGCCGCTGCGGCTCTTTAATTTTCCAGAGATTGTGGAAATTTCACTGGAGTGTAAAAAAACAGTTGCAAATTAGAAAAGGATATGGTATCATATTCAAGTATGAAAACGGATAGTCCTCTGCAGATTGCTCGCACGAATGTCCGATGAATAAGGAGGAACTGTAAAATGGATTTGTTGAAAACAGTTACAAATGAGCAATTAAAAAATGAAGTTCCCGCTTTGCATGTCGGTGACACCGTGCGTGTCAGCGTCAAAATCAAAGAGGGAAGCAAAGAGCGTATCCAAGCATTCGAGGGTACCATCATTGCCAAGCACAACAACGGAATTTCTTCCACCTTTACGGTGCGCCGTGTGGCCTATGGCTGCGGTGTGGAGCGGACCTTTCTGGTTCATTCCCCCAACGTGGCGAAGGTGGAGCTGGTGCGTTCCGGCCGGGTGCGCCGCGCGAAGCTTTATTATCTGCGTGACCGGGTTGGAAAAGCCGCGAAAGTTAAACAAAAAATTTAACCAACGCAGTGTAAACCGCGCTGAAGCAAATTGTTTCAGCGCGGTTTTTCTTTTTGGAAAAACTTTGTATAATTTTCTTGACAATCAAATGGATAAATGATAAAATGTTAAACTGCATCATAATGGATAAGTAGTGTCTAAAATCCAATTGATGCGTAGAAATTTTCGGCTTTTTTTTGCGTTTTATCGTACAAAACAGAGAAATTTTCCATGAATGAGTTTAATATAAAAGAAACGGAGTGATTGTATTGATGCCGAAAGAGAAGGTCTTGGGCAAAAACACACGGATGAGCTTTAACAAGATTGATGAGATTTTGGAAATGCCGAATCTCATTGAAATTCAAAAGCGGTCCTATCAGTGGTTTCTGGACGAGGGCTTAAAGGAAGTCTTTGCGGATGTTTCCCCTATTACGGATTATTCCGGTAATCTGGTGCTGGACTTTTTGGATTACAGCATGAACGAGCCCCCGAAATACAGTGTCATTGAGTGTAAATCCCGTGACACCACTTATGCGGCACCCCTGCAGGCGCTGGTGCGTCTGACCAATAATGAGACCGGCGAGCTGAAGGAGCAGGAAATTTATATGGGCGATTTCCCGCTGATGACCGAGAGCGGCACCTTTGTGATCAATGGTGCGGAGCGTGTGGTGGTTTCCCAGTTGGTGCGTTCTCCCGGCATCTATTACTCCAAAGAACTGGATAAAGGCGGCAATCCGATTTATAAGACGCAGGTGATTCCAAACCGGGGGGCCTGGCTGGAATATGAGACGGATTCTTTTGACGTGATTTATACCCGGATCGACAAAAACCGCAAGCTTCCGATCACCACCTTTGTGCGGGCATTGGGTTATTTTGCGGCCCGGGATCATTACAGCTCTTTTTGCCACCTGGATTTAGGGCAGGACGCGACCATTACCGATTTGTTCGGCGCCGGCGATTATATCGTGAAAACACTGGAGAAGGACACGGCGCACGATGTGAACGATGGTCTGATCGAGGTCTATAAGAAGCTGCGGCCCGGCGAGCCTGCCGCGGTGGAAAGCGCGGTTACACATCTGACGAATCTGTTTTTTGATGATAAGCGTTACGATCAGTCCCGCGTGGGGATTTATAAATATAATCGAAAAATGGCACTGGCGGAGCGGCTGCTTCATCAGGTGACCGCCGAAGCAGTTGTTGCGCCCATGACCGGTGAAGTGCTGGCGGATGCCGGTGTCAAGATCGACCGCGCTTTGGCCAAAGCCATTGAGGACGCGGGCGTTTTCAATGTAAAAATTCAGATTGGCGATTCCGTTATTAATGTATTCTCCAACGGGATGGTTGATGCTTCCAAATTTCTGCCTTTTGATCCGATGGAATGCGGTTTGAATGAACGGGTCCGTTTTACGGTGCTCAAAGAGATTCTGGACAGCTGTGAGAATGAAGAACAAATGAAAGAGCAGTGCAAACTGCGGCATGACGAACTGATTCCGAAGCACATCATTGTGGATGATATGATGGCCACGGTGAATTATCTGGTGAATCTGGTATACGGTGTGGGCAGCTTTGACGATATTGACCATTTGGGCAACCGCCGTATCCGCGGGGTAGGCGAGCTGCTGCAAAACCAGTTCCGCATCGGGTTTGCCCGGATGGAGCGGACGATTAAAGAAAGAATGTCCCTGCAGGATACCGATTCGGTCACGCCGCAGGCGCTGATTAATGTGCGCCCGGTGGTGGCCTCCATCAAGGAGTTTTTCGGTTCCTCTCCCTTATCTCAGTTTATGGATCAGAATAACCCGCTGGCGGAGCTGACCCATAAGCGGCGTCTTTCTGCTTTGGGACCCGGCGGCCTGAGCCGGGACCGCGCCGGGTTTGAGGTGCGTGATATTCATTATACCCATTACGGCAGAATGTGCCCGATTGAAACACCGGAAGGCCCGAACATCGGCCTGATTTCATATCTTGCATCCTATGCCCGGATCAATGACTACGGATTTATTGAAGCGCCGTACCGCCGGGTGGATAAAGAAACCGGGATCGTAACCGATGAAATCGTTTATATGACCGCCGATCTGGAGGATGCCTATACCATTGCGCAGGCCAATGAGCCGTTGGATGAGAACCGTCGTTTCGTGCGGGAGCGGGTAACCGCCCGCCGCCGGGATGAGATCATCGAAGTGGAAGGAAGATATATCGATTTTGTGGATGTATCTCCGCGGATGATGGTGTCTTCCGCAACGGCAATGATTCCATTTCTGGAAAACGATGACGCGAACCGTGCTTTGATGGGCGCCAATATGCAGCGGCAGGCAGTGCCTCTGCTGCGTCCGGAATCTCCGGTTGTGGGCACCGGAATGGAATATAAGATTGCGCACGATAGCGGTGTATGCGTGGTGTCCAAGCGCGCAGGCACGGTGGACGCGGTTTCTGCCGACAAGATCGTGGTCCGGGTTGCCAGCGGCGAAAAGGATGTTTATGAGCTAACCAAATTCCTGCGGTCCAATCAGGGAACCTGCATCAACCAAAAGCCGATTGTCAGCGTGGGAGAAATGATTGAGGCCGACCAGATCATTGCAGACGGCCCTTCCACGCAGAACGGGGAAATCGCGCTGGGCCGCAATATGCTGATCGGTTTTATGACCTGGGAAGGTTATAACTACGAGGATGCCGTGTTGTTGAATGAGCGGCTTGTGAAGGAAGATCTCTATACTTCCATTCATATTGAAGAATATGAAATCGAAGCCAGAAGCACCAAGCTGGGCCCGGAGGAAATTACCCGGGATATTCCCAATGTGGGTGAGGATGCGCTGAAGGATCTGGATGCCACCGGCATTATCCGGATCGGCGCGGAGGTGCGTTCCGGTGATATTCTGGTGGGCCGGGTAACGCCGAAAGGGGAGACTGAGCTCACCGCGGAGGAAAAGCTGCTGCGGGCCATCTTCGGGGAAAAAGCCCGGGAGGTAAGAGACACCTCTTTGCGGGTGCCCCATGGAGAATACGGAACCGTAGTGGATGTGAAGATCTTTACGCAGGAGAACAGCGATGAGCTGTCTCCCGGCGTCAATAAAGTGGTGCGCTGCTATATTGCCCAGAAGCGCAAGATCAGCGTGGGGGATAAAATGGCGGGCCGTCATGGAAACAAGGGCGTTATTTCGCGAATCCTGCCGCAGGAGGATATGCCGTTCCTGCCAGATGGAACCCCGCTGGACATCGTGCTGAATCCCTTAGGCGTGCCGTCCCGTATGAATATCGGGCAGGTGCTGGAAGTGCATTTGGGTTATGCGGCAAAGGCACTGGGTTGGAAGGTGATGACGCCGGTATTTGACGGCGCGGTGGAAGGTGAAATCCGCGATCTGCTGAAGAAGGCAGGCAAGCGGGAAGATGGAAAAACAGTACTTTATGACGGCCGTACCGGAATGCCTTTTGATAATCCGGTTACCGTTGGCTATATGTACTTCCTGAAGCTGCACCATTTGGTGGACGATAAGATTCATGCCCGTTCCACCGGCCCCTACAGCTTGGTGACGCAGCAGCCTCTGGGCGGTAAAGCGCAGTTCGGCGGCCAGCGTTTCGGTGAAATG
>CAYRYQ010000045.1:0-13673 GCA_964428505.1 uncultured Eubacteriales bacterium | reverse complement strand
GGTAACGGCCCGGGAAGATACGTAATGCCGGCATCAATAGCAAAAGAGTCAAGGTCAGAGAATGACTCTTGACTCTTTTGCCTTTTCGCTTTTCCCTGATGGGGCACGAAAAAAAGCGCCCCGCCCGATGCCGGAAACGGCATATCGTCTGTTCCTTCTGGAAACTTTGACCCCCTTTGGTCGCCTTAATATTTGCACCATTAGCTCAGTTGGTAGAGCAACTGACTCTTAATCAGTGGGTCCCGGGTTCGAATCCCTGATGGTGCACCAAAACAACAAAATCCGACCCTTGTTCCTATCGGGAGAGGGGTCGGATTTATTTTTTATGTGTTCGATTTTTTGTGATCGATTATAAAACGCCGGCTTTTCTATGAATGGATGGCAGCCGTTTAAAGATCTCATTTAAACAAAGTCTTGTTGCTTTAAACGGAAAGCAGAAGAAGATCCAGTTGCCGGGCAGGATCATGTTGGTTTGTCAATGATATGTTACACCGAAGGCTAAAAAATTATGGAGTACCTTTTTGGGCGACTGCCATTTCAAAGGGCGCATAGGGAAGTTATTATATTTTCTACTATGAACAGCAAGTTGAGTCTTGAAATCATCAAAAGAATAGAATTTATGAGTGGCATAAAAGTACTCGTTGTCTTTGCGATGGGAACGCTCCACCTTCCCATTATGGCGAGGAGTAAACGGTCTGATCAGCTTATGACGGATGCCACGTTGTTTGAGGCCAGCCTCAAACAACGTGGGCGAATTTTTGTTACTACCAAACCGTTTGGTAAACGCGAAACCATTATCGGTCTGAACGCACTCCACTTTGAATGGAAACGCCTTTAGCATATGCTCCAAAAACTGAGCATAGGTAAAAGTGTTTGCCCCGGGGAATGCCTTTAAATAGCGGAATCGAGAGAATTCGTCCATGGCTGTGTACTGATAATATTTCTCTCCTTCGCAACCTACAATGCAGGCTGCCGGAACATGTTTCGCATCTATTTGCACCCTTTGTCCTGGATAATACATGGCTCTGTATTGCTTGGGAATGTATTTTGGATTGGGCGGTTTTACCGCCATTTCACCCTGTCTGCGAAGGACTCGATAAAGACCCGGTATGGTTCGTTGATAGCCCCTTTGACGAAGCTTGACCCAAAATACCACCAGTCCTGCGTTTGGATTACGTCGTCTCCTGTCTTTAATTAGCTTCAGTTCTTGCGCGGTGTGCTGATTAGGATGGTGATTGGGGCAGTGAGAACGGTCGGCGAGTGATTGTAATGTACCGTCATAACGTCTAAGCCATCGGTAGACATATTGCCGATTCGTTCTATAGTTGATTGCCGCTTTGGTTACACCAAATTTTTTAGAATATTCAATTAGGGATTGCCGAAACCGCATCGTTTGTGTTATCTTATCCATAGCGAATAGGATGCCTCCTTGCTTTGATGTTGTGTGGTAACTCAACTTTAGCATAAGACTTCCCTATTCGCTACTATTTTTTATCGTGTACTGTAACACATCTATTGTAATCTCACATTGATTTTTCTTGGATGATGTGGTATATTTAAAATAAGTTTTATTAGGTATATTAGGTTGAAATAATGCTTTTATCTGAGGCCTTGAACGTATGAAAAGAGTAACACTATCAATTATAGCTGCAGTTATGGCTTTGACGCTGTTGTCTGGCTGTACTTTTTCGGGAGTCAACACGGATCCCGACGGAACATCCCTGTTTGGGGTGCCTTCCAAAAGATCCGGGAATGGATGCGTGATTTCCGGATTGGTATTGTATTGCGGAAGCAACAATAACGGGACCTGGGGAGACACTTTGGGCTATCTGCAGCAATCCACTCTGGTTAATTTACATATTTCTTCCGCGGACGTAGACGGGGAATACAGTCTTGAGGGTTATGACGTTGTCTTCCCCGATAGCAGTGTGATACAGTCTCTCAGTGCGCAGACGGTCTTCCAGGCGCTGACCGGCTATGTCTCAGACGGGGGCGCGGTGTTTCTGGATAATGCCTTTTATAATTGTTTCAGCCGGGAATTTATCGGTGCGTCCGGTTTTGTGCCCATCACGGAGTGCCCGGTGAATATTACGGTACCCAATCTGGGAAATGATCTGGGCGAATTACAGGGGATTATCTCGGATTTTACAAAGCTTTATCAATCCTTTGCCGATTACAGCGCGCTGGCACAGCGGGATTACGGTCAGGCGGTCATTCCCGACACGGCGGTGCCATTGGTTCAATGGAAGGATTATGCCCTGTATACAATGAATCGCTATGGAGAAGGATCTGTGTTCTTCACCAATCCGCTTCTGCCAAACCATTACTGTCTCAGCGGCTTTTCCATGGAACGGCGAGGCGATACGCAGACGGCATTTTCGAATACGGCCGCGAGTGGAAATCAGCTGTTGTTGGTTGCCTTTGCTTCCTATGTTTCCAAGCAGCATTTCGGCTATTCACTGGAGCGTGTGTTCGGCAGCTTTGGAAGCCCCAATATGGCGTGGGAGCTGCATTATGAAGAAATCACGGGCATTGAGAATAATGCGCTGACCACTTTTAGTGAACTTTGTAAAGAGTATTTACAGGTTCCTTCCTTTTCGCTGATCCGCAGCACGTATACCTGGTATCTCCGGTCTGAAAGCGTAACCTATTTGCTGAATCAGGAACGCTCCGGCCTGAACTACGCGGTTGATCTTGATGAAAGCGCGTATTCTTCTGGTACGCATATCGCTGCCGGTGACACATGGCTGCATTTAGGCGAAATTGAAAATTCTGGCAGCTATTTTGGAGAATCTTCGCAATACACCTACCGTGCGTATCCGGATTTTATTGACTATAACAGAGACGGTATCACCGATATTTTCTGCGGCAGTTATGATGGCGGCTTTTATTATTTTAAAGGCACAGGCTTTAATCAGCGGCTTTGTACCGCAAGGGCAGTTCCGCTGACCGATTTGAAAGGCAACGCGCTAAGTGTTTCCGGATACTCGGCGCCTCAGCTGCTCGACCTCAATGGAGATGGAAATCCCGATCTGATATCCGGCTGTGAAGATGGAAATATTTACTGGTTTGAAGGCAACGGCACGCTGGCATTTCGGCCGGAAGGGGTGCTTTTCAAGACCGGTCTTTCCGGCCAGAGCATGCCCTCTGTGGGCGATCTGAACGGCGACAAGATCATGGACATTGCCGTTGGCTCCAACGAGGGAATTTTGCGGGTCTATTATGGAAGCACCAATGGCAGAGGGGGCTGCCCTTCATATGCTGATCAACATACGGACAGCTACTCCGGCATGTGTGCGGCGGCGGGCCTGGGTCAATGGCTGGCCCCGGAACTTTGTGACTTCAACAAGGACGGCGTTATGGATCTGGCTGTGGGTACGGATGATGGTTACGTGGCTCTTTTTCGCAAAGACGCATCCGGAAAGATGTGTTTTGACAGCAATCTGACTGCGGACGAAATGAACTTTAAAGGTAATCACAATCTTAAATTCGGCAACAACTGTGTGCCGGCATTTTATGACCTGAATGGGGATGGCACACTGGACATTGCCTGTGGCAGTCTGGAATACGGCATGGCTTATCCCATTGACTCGCCCTATTTCCAATATAGAGAGCAGTTGCAAAAGCAAATCGACTATGCCAAGGCAAACGAAATTTACATGGGGGTTCATTTCTATACAAATGCTTATGCATCTTCGGAGCGGGAAGCCTTTGAGCTGGAAGCGCAGAAGAAAGCTTTTGAAACGTATGGACTTAAAACCGAAGGAACCGGGACCAATCAGCACACCTGGTATACCAGCCAGTCCCGTGATAATCAGTCGTTTCTGAGCGCATGGAACGCCGGGCTTCTTTGGAATTCCGGTTTTGCGCCTGCCGGGGCGACGTTCCAGTGCCCGCAGGTGGCGGCGGAAAATGCCCTTTCCATGCCTTTCTTCCTGACCAGCAACGGCGAGAAAACGTTGCTGATGCAGAATTGTTCGGTTCTGCCATACGTGGGAACGGAATGGACGGATATTTCCGCAAAATACGGGGTGCCGATCTGCGTGTTTTATCATTGCGACTTTGTGTATGAATCCGACAGTGAGGCAAAAGACTATCTGCAAGATCTTTCGGATTTTCAATGGAAAAATAACTATAACTTTGTGATGGAAAACCAGATGATGAAGGCGACAGCTGCAGAGTATAATATGGCGCTGAAGGTAACCGGAACCAATCCTTCTGCCTCCAAGGGCATGAACCTTACGCTGCGGGCCGGGGCCATGGCGGATGATTTTCCGCTGTATGACGCCGGCTATCAGAGAAGCACGGGCGTTAAGATGAATTTCAGTGACGCGGTGGATGTCCATACCATTTCCACCGATGCCGACGTTTGGTATAAAAGCGGTAACAGTTTGTATTTCGGTGTGAACAAGCCCGTTCACGTTTATGAAGCATCGTACACTGAAAAAGAGGCAACCCATGTGGAACGGGTCAATGTTGCGGCCAACATAAAGGCAACGGATTCCGGCACGCGCATTGCGTTTCTGGATGGCGGGATGATGCAGGTTGTGGTATCCGGCAGCGCGACCACCGCAGACGCCGACTGGACAACGACCGAGCAGAACGGGAAGACGGTGTTGACCAAATATGGTGCAGCGGAAACGCTGACCATTTCTTATAAATAAGTTCAAAAAGGAGAGAATCATGATCCATTCTGCTGTTTGCATGCTGGAAGAAACAGCTGACCGATACGGAAATCATACCGCGCTGGAAGAGGAGGGCAGGCGTCTCAGCTACAGCGAATACCGCGCCTTATCGCGAAAAATTGGCGCAAGCCTGATCCGGCTTGCCGGAGCTGAAAATGCCGGCCCGGTCATCGTCTATTTGCCCAAAAGTATCCGGGCGCTTACCTGCTTTATGGGCGCGATGTATTCCGGCAATCCCTACGCACCGGTGGATGCACACATTCCCATGGCAAGGCTGCAGAAAATTGTGGATAGTCTCAGGCCCGCTTATATCATCACCGATGAAACGCTGGCCGATAATCTGAAGGCTTTGGAATTGGGGGATACCAGCGTTTGTCTATATGGTGCGCTTGCATCGGGCGACGCGGATGATTTGCTGCTTGAAGGGGTGCTTTCACGGGTCGCGGATATTGACCCGATTTATATTATGTATACGTCCGGGTCCACCGGTACGCCCAAGGGTGTGACGATTCCGCACCGCGGCATCATCGACTATGCCCGCTGGGTGGTCGACACCTTTCATTTTGACCACCAAACGGTTATGGCCAATCAGGCACCGTTTTATTTTGACAACTCAACCTTTGATATTTATGGCAGTATTCTCTGCGGCGGCAAGCTGATCTTGACGCCGGAGCCGTTGTTCATGTTCCCGTCAAAGCTGCCATCGTTTCTTCTGGACAATCAGGTCACCGCTATTTTCTGGGTGCCGACGGTGATGATCAACGTTGCCAATTCAGGCGCTTTGTCAGAGTGTGACCTTTCCGCGCTAAAGAATGTTTCCTTTTGCGGCGAGGTGATGCCCAATACCCAGCTGAATATTTGGCGCAAGGCGCTGCCCCATTGTGCGTTTGCCAATCTTTACGGCCCAACGGAGATCACGGATGTTTGCTGCTATTACAAGGTGGACCGCGCATTTGCGGATTTTGATCCGCTGCCAATCGGCAAGGCATGTGAAAATATGCGCGTGCTGGTTCTCACAGAAAACAATGAGCTGGCAAAGCCAGGGGAACAGGGGGAATTGTGCGTTCTCGGCAGCGGCGTGGCAAATGGCTATTGGAATGCGCCGGAGCTGACTGCTAAAGCCTTTGTGCAGAACCCGCTGAACAGAAACTATGAAGAGCGCATGTACCGCACGGGCGACTTGGCCTATTGGAGCGTGGATGGACTGCTGATGTTCCTTGGCCGGGGTGACAGCCAGATCAAAATCAAAGGCAACCGTGTGGAGCTCGGCGAGATCGAAACCGCCGCCATGTGCGTGGAAGGCGTGCAAAACGCATGCGCTGTGTTTGACACAAAAGAGCGGGAGATCGTCTTATTTGTGGAAACGGCCGGCACACTGCCTCTGCGCAGATTTAATCTGGAATTGAAAAAATATATTCCGCAATATATGCTGCCCGGCAGGCTGGTGCCGTTAACGGCGCTGCCCCACACCGCCAATGACAAGATTGACCGGGTCACGCTGAAGGCGTCTTTGCAATAAAGGAGAAAAGGAATGGATTATACGATTCGGGCTGCCGACCTTTCTGATCTGCCTGCGCTCACAGAGCTGTATCTGGCATACGGAGCAGAACTGCGGGAATGCGGCCTGCAATATGAGATCAACGTTGAAGAAGTGCCGACCATACTGAGCACACGCATAAAGTCCAGACTATTCTATTTGGGAATCGCCCAGTGTGAGGGAAAGGTTAAGGGCTTTATTATCTGTTCAATTGCTAAAATCGGCAGGGAATATCTCTGCGACGGCAGTGGACAGGTGGGGTATGTTCATGACATTTATGTCCATTCCACCCTGCGCCGTGCCGGCTGCGCCAACGCGCTGCTGGACGCCGCAAAGGAATGGCTGAAGGAGAGCGGTGTGCATGCGATTGAGCTGGAAGTGCTGCGCCGCAATCGAAGCGGAAAATCCTTCTGGGAAAGTGCCGGAGGCCGCGAAATAGCAACTTTTTATCAAATTAATTTTTAATTTAGGAGAACATGATGGAGATCGAAACAAAACTATTTGCATTTATTCGGGACCATTTTGAAATTGGGGATGATCCCGACTATACGATGGATGTCAATCTTTTCGACTATGGATATCTGGATTCGATGGGCGCCACCGAACTGATTATCCACATTGAGCAAGAGTTTGGCGTTACAATTACCCCGGGCGATATTATGAAGTATTCCATGAATACGGTGAATGAAATCGCAGAGGTGGTAAAGGAAAAGCTGAAATAAGGAAAATAAAAAGGAATCGTTACTATGTGGTATCTCCAGATGAACAGTATGATCAGAATGGTGATCGCCTGTATTGTTATGGCGCTGTCGCTTCCGGTTGCCTTTCAATTTGGCAAGCAGGCGTTCGTTATGCGCTTTATGGCGGTAATTGATTTGCTGCTGATCCTGTATGTTTCTGAAAAACTGGCGGTTTTTTATGCCGGTTATGTCCTTGTTACATATGCGGTTCTTCAATTTCTGAAAAGCAGGAAGAGGTTTCGCAAATTTTGGTTTGCGGCCTGCTGCATTGCTTGCTGCCTTCCTTTTCTATATGCCCGCGCTGCGGGATTCTATGCCTTTCTGCCCACAAGCGGCCTCCTGCTGATCGGCATCTCTTACAATATGCTGAAAGCCATGGACGTGGTGTTTTATGTTTATTATACCGAAGAGCGCCTCTCTTTTATCACTTACGCGAATTTTATTCTGTTCTTCCCGGTGATTACGGCAGGACCGATCTTCCGTTACCGCGATTTTGTCAGAACCTATCAGAATCCACTGCCGGTGACGGCAGAGGCCCTGCAGGTTTCCGTTCGTCGTGTGATCGTGGGCCTTTTCAAGAAAGTAGTGGTTCTTTTCTTTGCTTATAAGGCGCTGAACCACTTTCTCGCCATGCCCGCACACTGGTATGTCAGCGTGGCGCTTGCGGTGATCAGCTATTGCATTTTGTATCTGGATATGTCTGGGTATGCCGATATTGCGATCGGAATGGGTCGGCTGACGGGTATTTCTGTGCCGGAAAACTTCAAAAAACCGTTGGCGGCGCCCTCCTTCACTCAATTCTGGCACAATTGGCATATTACGCTTTCAGACTGGATTCGTGAGCATATCTCGGTTTTGGTCAAAGGCAAGAAGCTTCGCAAGGTGCATGGTGCTTTGATCGGCTTCTTCACCATGCTGTTCATGGGTTTGTGGCATGAATTTTCCTGGCTGTTCCTGCTCAATGGGGTGTTTAACGGCGCGTTGCTTGCCGCGGAAAATCTGCTGGGAATCACTACCGTCAAGCGGCATAAAGTCTCGCGGGGGTATTATATTTCCCGTTGTGTGCTGACCAATGCCATTTTTGCTGTAAATACCATGTGTTTTACCCTGAGTACGACGCAGCTTTTAGCGGCACTCAGAGGTTTTCTGAAACTGTGAGGTGTGAAGCGTGAAATGGCTGGCTATATTTTTTAAGAAATGCACATTTTTGATTGTGTTTGTTTTGGCGTTTGAGACGGCAGATATGGTGATCGCCCATTCTGCACCAAGTTATATCCTGCATAGCGGGAAATTCTGGCTCAACGACTTTGAGCTGACGCAGCGCGATCATCCGGAAAAGGTCTGGAACAACGTGTTTTTCGGCAACTCAACGGTTTACGCCGCCTATCGCGAGGAAGAGAGTGAAAGCGGCTATGTGAATCTGGGGATGGACGACGCCGTGCTGACTGATTTATGGGAGCTGCTCCGCACGGGAGAGATAAAAATCGGAAGCAATCTGGTACTGGGGCTGAACTGGCTGACGCTGTATGATGATTTTGAAACCAACCCCAATTATATTTGGCACCGCGGCGCGCTGGAGCCTTATTGCTATTTCCAGAGAGACCGGCTCAGCAAGATCCTTGTTGATGAGGTTAAGAATCTGGCGCTGGGCACCTCCACGGCAGTGGATTATGCAGGGCAGACCAAGACACGCTACAGCTCTTCTTTATCGGATCAGGCACTTGCGGATAAAACAGAAGATTTTACACAGCGTTTCTGGAGTGTGTCTCCGGACGCGTTTAAAAAGAATGAGGCGGCAATGGAAAAGATCATCCAGTACTGCAAGGAACACGGAATCCGTGTAAGAGTTGTTTGGATGCCATGGAATCCAAAGGTTACAAGGCCGGATCTCGTTCGGAAGGTCACGGAATCTGTTAATGCAATATGCGGCAACGACGGGATAGAGGTCCACGATATGACGGATTCACTGGATGCCGCATGCTTTGCGGATATTGCACATCTGAACGATGAATACGGCGCGCACCAATTCACAGAGGAGGTAACAGGATGGCTGTGTTCCTAAATAAAGTCAAGGCATTTTTCAAGACGGTTCCGGGGCTTATTCTCCTTGGGTGCATTTATGCGGCGATGCTTTTGACGGTGCTGATGTTTTATACCGGAAACGGCGCTTTTCTTTATGAAGCGTTCTGATCGCATCGTAAGGTTGTGTGCGTTTTTTTTGCAAAAGAGCCCTATGCATAACAAAAGAGCCCTCGTCTGTGTGTCTTATTTTAAGAACACAGGCGGGGTTTTTCATTTTAAGAGAGAAGAATAGTTTGATTATCGCAGAAGAATGTGATAAAATGTTGTACAGAAGATTTCCTAATGAATGGGGGAGATCGTAATTTGGATCGTAATGAACGAGACGAAATGAAGACAACAGAAATTGGGCCTCTTTGCAAAAAGAGCGCCATGCGGTACTGCGAATATCTGAAGCAGCAGAATAAAATAATGGAACGGATTGCAGTTTATGAAGTGGTGGAAGAGCCAGAGGGTTATTTCCGTTTGACCCTTTCCAAACGGCCAAAGGATCCGGATGCGGTTCTTTTTGAAATAGAAAAGATTCAATACAACGGTGCGCAGATTGCGGGTGTTTTTTTTGATGAGGACGCGCGAACCCTTTTGGTTCGGCCGGCCGATGCGTACAGGGAGGTTCTGCGTGGGATAACCGCCGACCGGGTATTTGTGCTCTCAGATCGAAGCAGCTTGATACTGCGGGTCGCAGAGTGGTATGAGGAAAACGGAACGCGGCTGGCTTTGCTACGTCGGGGGGCACCTTCTCTTACGCAAAAACACCTGCCCGCCTTTTTGTCGGAGGAGCAGCGTGCAGCGGTAGAGGGAATTCTTTCAGCGCCGCTATCATATATTTGGGGCGCACCCGGCACCGGAAAAACCAAAGCGGTTATGGCTGATGCAACGGTACAGTATTTGCGTGCCGGGAAGCGGGTGCTGGTGGTTGCCCCAACTCATAATGCGCTGGAACAAAGCCTTTATGGCATTTTGGAAGTTTTGCGTGCGCAGCGGATCTCTTTGAAGCAGGTACTGCGGCTGGGCGTTCCCTCCCGAAGATTCGCGACCCTTTATCCGGATTGCTGCGAATATACGGGGCTGCAAAAAAGAAAAATGGTGTTGGAACAGCGCAAAAAACACATGGAAGCGCAATTGGAATGGGCAGAGCTGGCCGATACGGTGCACATCGCTGAGACCGCGATCGCACCACCCCTTGGCGCGCTGGCGCAGCAAATCCGGCGCCTTCAGCCGTTAAAAGACGAATGGGACCGTGTAAGGGAGGAAATACAGCGTGTGCGGGAACAGCGGCGGCAGGCGCAGGGGGAGCAGGCATTATGGAACCTTCAAATTGCTGAAACAAAGAAACGCCTGACCCATGACCGGGGTGCTCTGCTGCGGTGGTTTTTGCATGCAAGAATCCAGCGGGAAGAAGAAAAAATAAAAGAGCTATGCGCATGGCGGGAAGAAACAAAACGGGAAGAAGAACGGCTGGAGGTGCGCTTTGGCCGCCTGAAGGAAGAGTCGGATACCTTGGAACAGCGCATTGCGCGGGAAGCTTTCGACCATTCGGCGCTGCAGGTGCTGCAGGAAAAAGCGGGGCAAAAAAAGGAGCTCCGGCTGATCTTAAAGGATCTGATGCCGGATACTGTTTGTGAGGTGGAGGAGGCGCTGGCGGCCTTCCTTCAGAGTGGGCACGCGGTTTTGCGTAAAAACGGCGAAAAAGCGCCGCAAGAGCCGCCCTCCATCCTTCGGGAGAAGCTTGCCGCAATTGAACGGGAACAGAGCCGGCTAAATCAAAACGCGATCGGCGTGCGCATGCAATCGGTGCGCCTGCTTGCCATGACAGCCGACAGTTACCTGGCGCGTTTTCGCTTTGACGCCCGCCTGCGGGTGGATTCAGACAGCTTTAGTTTTACGCCGGACCATGTTTTTTTGGATGAGGCTGGCTACTGCAGCCTGATCAAGGGTGCGGCGCTGCTGGCCAATCACTGCCCCATCACTTTTTTGGGTGATCATCTGCAGCTGCCGCCTGTTTGCGAAATGAAGGAACAGGATCTAAAGGAGCAAGCCAACCAACCGGTGGTGCTTTGGGCGTTATCAGCGCTGCATACGGAGGCCCTGTTTACAGAATCGCTGCAGGAGCTGATGCAGCGCCATGCGGCAGGCGGACCGGTGCGGTTTACGCATTTTCAGAAATATGATTTAACGGCCACCTTCCGCTTTGGCGCCGCCCTGAGCGGAATTTTAGACCGGATGGTATATCAAAATGGGTTTCACAGCGCAGCGCAAAATCAAACGCTGGAGCTGACTGTGATTGCGGTGCAAAAGGAACGGGGAGAAAGGCGCAGAGAAAATCCGGCGGAGGCCAGAGAGATCGCGCGGTGGGTGCTGCAGCAACTGCCAGAGGATTATGCCATTTTATCGCCATATACCAATCAAGTGCAGCTGATCAGGAACTTGTTGCCAAAGGATCAAAAAACGCGGGTCATGACTGTGCATGCCGCGCAGGGCAGAGAATGGGATACAGTGGTGCTGAGTGTATCCGACACGGAGGATTGCTGGTTTACCAACAGCAAAAACAGGTGCTCCAATGGGCTGATGGTCATGAATACGGCCATCAGCCGGGCAAAAAATCACTTGATGGTCGTGTGTGACCGGGCCTATTGGAAAGACCACCCAGATCAACTGCTGGGCGCGCTGGTCGGCGCAGCAACAGATCAAGAAGTTAAAAAGAAATAAAAGCCCTGTCGCGGTGGCAAACCGAATCGCTATATGGGGTTGCTTGCCCGATCAGATGAAAAAAGCGTCTCCCAACGGAGGCGCTTTCATGTTAAAGACTCAGCACAGGGAGAGGAAATGCGTAAAGACCGGGGCGCCGCCTTCCATCCGTTCGGGATGAAACTGAACGCCGAGGATGGGAAGATAGTCGTGCACAAGGCCTTCAACCACCCCGTCGTTGGAAAAAGCAACCGGTGTGAGCCCCCGCCCTACCCGACCGACGCCCTGGTGGTGGCTGCTGTTGGCGGTAAAAGACCGGCCGTAAATCTGCTGAAGGATATCGGTCGCTTTGACTTCGTGTGTCAGGTCATAGCCCGGTGCGATATGATTGTCGGCAACCATCAGATGCTGGATTAAGGTGCCGCCAAAGGCCACATTTAAAACTTGAATGCCCCGACAGATGCCCAGAATCGGTTTCCGCGCCAGCACAAAGGCATGAATGCAGGCCAGATCCAGATTATCCCGCTCTTCGGAAATGCCGTAGCTTCCTTGATTTTTTTGCTCATAAAGCACTGGGTTGACGTCGCCGCCTCCGCAGAGCAGCAATCCGTCGAAGGCAGAAAAGTCCATTCCGGCCTTTGCCAGAACCGTTGTTGCCCCGGCTTTTTCTAAGGCGTTGATATAATGAATTGGTTTCGCTGTTCCCGCTGTAAGTAATATTTGTTTCATGGCAGCCTCCGTATGCTTTTTGAAATGGAAAATAAATTTTTTAAAACGTTAATCAGTTGCATTGATACCCTTAAAAAAAGAGGGGAATATAAAAGAAGAAGGGCCCCCTGCCGCGCCCTTCTTAAGAGAAACTGTTCAGTTCGTTCCGCACCAATTCGGCGAATATTGCAATAAATTCACTGTTGGTTGGTTTTCCGGTAGAACCGCGGACGGAGCACCCAAAGTGTGTGCAGATAAAATCCATATCGCCGCGTTCACAGGTCAGTTCTATGGCGGTGCGGATGCAGCGCTCCACACAGTGGGGAGAGATCTGATGCCGCTGGCCGATCGTGGGATACAGCTGCGTGGTGACGGCTTGCAGCATGCGGCGATTGAACAGCGCCAGCTCCACCGCGTCCTGCAGATAAACAAACCCGTTGACGGTCATCGGCATCCCCATGCGGGACTGAAGTTTCTGGGTGCAGCGCCGGACAGCGCTGACATTGTCTTTTTCACAGGCATCCTTGGATGGATGATGCTTGCGCACATCAAAATATTTGATGATCCGCTGAATACAGTATTGATAGTCCAGCGGGGCCATTAAGAAGAGATCTCCGCCGCAGTTGAAGAACCGTTCCGACAGGAGATCATTTTTATGGGTGCTGATGACCAACTTCACAAGGGGAAAGTCGCACTGCTGCTCCAGAATCTCGGTGATATCATCACAGTTCAGCGCCGGAAGAAACGGTTCCATTACCAAGACGTCCGGTTTTAGAACTTGAGCCAATTCGATTGCGCTGGCTCCGGTGGAACCAATACCGAGAATCTCACATCCAAGGGTGGAAAAGCTTCTGGCGGTGCTGTCTGCTTCAAATGGGTCTGCTTGCGCAATAATGATTTTGAAATTCACTTTTTCATCCCTTATTCTACCTTTATTTTTTTCTGATTGATCCATAAAATGCTTTGCACTTTATGGATATGCGGATAATAGAACAAAAAAGAACAAAAAATATAATGTTTCAATCTAAATTCATCAAAATTAGAGATCAATTTACATTGACATTATAAATAATTATACCATATTTTTACATATATTGCAATAATTTTATGCAGGGTCGATCGAAATAATTTTTCATGAAATAACTTGACAAGACGCGAAATAAAAGGTATAATAATCAAGCATCATTTTCAGGCCCCTTGGTCAAGCGGCTAAGACGTCAGCCTCTCACGCTGAAA
>CAYRYQ010000044.1:0-13916 GCA_964428505.1 uncultured Eubacteriales bacterium | reverse complement strand
TGCTACTGAATCTATTTTTGAGATACAATTTCCCTTTTTACGAAAACCAATTTTTCTCTTTCTGTTTTTGCGGTGCGGGACTTTTTTGACAGTCTGAAAAAGTGCATCCCCCGAATGAGGGAATGCACTTTTTCTTTATGAGATGAGAATTTCTTTGTTGGTACCGTAAAAAATATCCGGCTTCCCGCTGGTCAGGGCGCAAAATGAGGAATTGTTCGAAGGGCACAGCACGATCATCACGGTTTCTTAATAGAAAAACAGGGAGCCGCTTGAAAAAAGCCGTTTCACCCAAAATGAGCCAGTGCTCCCGCGGCAGACCCGGCGGATTTATCCTTTATTTTCCCGCTTACATAGCTCCCGGTATTCTTTCGGGCTCATGCCGACCCGGCTTTTAAAGATCCGGGAAAAACAATAAATATTGGTATAGCCCACTGCCGTGCACACCTGAGAAACATTCAGATCCTCTTCCTCAAACATTTTTTTGGCGCGTTGGATCCGATAATCAATAATATAATTCTGCGTACTTTTATTTTTATAGGTTTTAAATAGGCGGGAAAGATAACTGCGCTCAATTCCCAGCATATTGGCAAGATTTTCCACACTTAAGTTCTGATTATAATTTTCCTTGATATATTCCACAGCCCGCGTCATGTAAAAATTCTTTGCCGGAATCTTCTTGGAGATCAAGCTTTCCTCCACACATTCCAACAAGCTGTAAAAGCAGCTGGAAATGGCAAACTGGTTTGGATATTTCTTGTCGCACTCCACGAACAAATCGTACGCCGCATCCATCGCCTTATGGGGCGAGGCAAAGTCGATGATCGGCGCCTGCGCTGAAATGCCCAACATATTAATGAACTTTTCGGCGCCCTCACCTTGCAATTCAATACCGATATAATTCCATGGCTCCAGGCCGTCCGCCTTCCAGTTGACGGTTTTGCCGGGGAACAGCACAAAAGCCTGTCCCGCTGCAATGCTGAACCGGCGGTTTCCCACATCCAAAGTGCCGCGCCCCGCCTCCACCACATGAATGATATAATGGTTCGGCGTCACCGGACCAAAACTTTCCGAAGGATTATACCGGTGACAGCAGCAAAATCCCAAACGAATATCCAGAAAATAATGATCCTCAAAAATAAAATGCTCTTCGCGCTCCAAATATTTCTGCATGACAGCACCTCGCACTTTTCTTACATTAAGTGCATTATACCACAAACTGTTTAAAAATAGCAACATAAAATTAAAAAAAAGCCAATTTTTTTTGCAACTTATAGTTAAATTTAGACGATCAGGTCAAAAAATCCTTGTTGTTTATACTTTATGTGCACTGGTCGTCTTGCCATTTTTTTCGATTTTTTGTGGCATTCTTGCGGTCCAAAACAACAATAATGCTGCCAGAAAAGCACCAAGAACTACGGAAATCCAGAAAAACGGCAGCTGTGTTACCGCCACGCCGACAAGAAAATTCTGCCTATCCAACGTTGCTTCACAGCCGAAGCTTACCACCATAGCGCCGGCCGCAGCCCCACCCAAGCTCAGCGCCCCCAGCACTTTTACGGGAGATGCCGCCGCAAAAGGGAAAAGACCGGTCCCATTTCCGCAAAACAGACTTAAAAAGCCAACGCCGCACGCTTCTCTGCCTCTTGCGGAAAGATTTTTCCGGTCCACCAGCAAATAGAGCAACACCCCCAACGCGGTTGCAAACAAACCGGCTAAAACCGCGCCCTTCAGATCTGTTCCACCGGTGTTTCCCAGCTGATTTGCCGCAGTCTGCGCGCCGCGTGAAAGTGGCCCGCCAGGATCCAATGCAGAAAAGCCGCTCAGCAGCAGACCGCCAAGCCACCGGTTACTCTGCTGCACCACCTCAATCAGGTTGAAGACCTTTGCTTCCGCCCATTTTGACCAAAAGCGCAGCGCCATGACCAGCACCCCAGATAGCAGAAAGCCCGCCAGTAGCGCCCCATAGCCTAAAATCCTCCTCATATTATGAAGGCGCGTTCCCTGTTTCTGAAACAGACGCATCACGCCGCCGGCCAAAAAACCGCAGGCAAGAGCGGCCCAGATGCCGCCGCATACCTGCTCTGCCAGAATGCCGCTGACAAGGCCGACCGCAAGACCTTCACGACCGGTCAGCCGACATGCAATCGTGGCAGCCAGCACCGGCCCCAGCAGGAAGAATGCGGCATTGCTCAGAAACATAAAATAAAGTTTTATGGAATCCAGCGCCCCTGTCAACGAAAAAATCAGCTGCAGCAGCAAAAATGCAGCACCAGCCATTGCCAGCGTATTCAAAAGAGGGGTCGGCTCATTTCCTTCAAAAAACAGATGGGAAGCCCCCCCTTCCCGTTTCGCCGCAGGCGGTTGCCAGACCGCGGCGGAAAGGCAGGCCGTGAGCAGATGCTCGGGCTGATGCAGGCCTTCCTCGCAGGAAGCCTGCAAAACCCGCTTTCCCGCGAAAGAAGGATGCTTCGGCACATCTCCCAGCAATAGGATGCCATCTGCCTGCCGCACCGCTTCCGGCAACGGAAAATGCGCAGGGTCCTCCTGCTCCCACAACACCTGAACACGCAGCTCCTTTTGCTGTGCCGCCCGCTCAAGCTGCCCCTGCAAGGCTGCTGCCTGATCTCCCTTGCAGCCCAACAGCGCAATGATCAGCGGCAGCTCCTGTTCGCTCCGATTCATTGGATCGGCCTGCCGGTCCCCCGCCTGCATACGCTGTATAAAACCGGCTTCATCCGGCTCCGCAATCAATGCTTCCCGCAGCTCTTCATTCATCAAAAGCACGGTCAGTGCAGGATACGGGTCCTCAGTTTTCTCCTCTTTGGGTAATGCCACGAAAAAAACCAGACGGGTTTTTTCTCCATCCGGCGCGTCAAAATCCACGCCGCCCGGGATCGTCACCGCCGTGATCATCGGACGTTTAACCGCTTCACTGCGCACATAAGGCAACGCTACCTGCGCGCCGATCGCACTGGTTTCCTGCTCCTCCGCATAATAGATATCCTGTCTTAAAACCTGTGGTTCATCGGTATTGCCGCATTTTTGCTGCAGCAGTACCAAAAGATCCAGAACCTCATCCTTTTCTTTTACGGATAACCCAACACAAATCCCTTTCAGTTCGATAAAATCGGTCAATTTCATTGAAAACGCCCCCTTCATTGTTAAGAAAAGGGTGCCCGGTCCGACTAAAAAGTATGCAAAAAGGGGCATCGCACTTTTTATTGTGCGAAAAGCCCCTTCTCTTTATTGCATAAACAACTGGTCATCCCGGCAACCGACCGTGAAGGTATCGCCCGGATGCATCGCTCCCTCCAGGATCCGTCGGGCGATCAACGTTTCCAGCTTCTGCTGCATCAGCCGCCGCAGCGGACGAGCACCAAAATTCGGATCATAGCCGACCCGGATCAGATAAGCCTTCGCCGCCGGTGTCAGCCGGACCGTCAGCTGCTTGTCGTTCAGCCGTTTCTGCAGCTCTGCCAGCAGCAGATCCACAATATGCCCGATATTTTCTTCGGTCAGCGGTTTATAGAACACGATTTCATCCAAACGGTTCAGAAACTCCGGACGGAAGGAACGGCGGAGTAGCTGCTCCACCTGCGCCCGCGCCGTAAGGGTGATCTCCCCGTTCTGAATTCCTTCCAAGATCAGATCGGATCCCAAGTTCGAGGTCAGAATAATAATCGTATTTTTGAAATCCACCGTCCGACCCTGGCTGTCGGTGATCCGCCCATCATCCAGCACCTGCAATAAAATATTAAATACGTCGGGATGCGCTTTTTCCACCTCATCAAAGAGCACCACGGCATAAGGGTGCCGCCGCACCGCTTCGGTGAGCTGGCCGCCCTCATCATAGCCCACATAGCCCGGAGGCGCCCCGATCAGGCGGGAAACCGAATATTTTTCCATATATTCGCTCATATCAATCCGGATCAGGCTGCGCTCGTCGTCGAACAGCGCGGCTGCCAGCGCTTTGGCCAGCTCGGTTTTTCCCACCCCGGTTGGACCCAGAAACAAAAAGGAGCCGATCGGCCGCCCCGGATCCTGAATCCCGGCCCGGGAGCGCATAATGGCATCGCTCACCTTTTCCACCGCTTCGTCCTGCCCGATCACCCGCTTGTGCAGCAGATCGTCCAGATGCAGCAGCTTCTCCCGCTCGCCCTCCATCAGCTTGGCCACCGGGATGCCGGTCCACCGGGCGACGATTCTGGCAATTTCCTCTTCTGTTACCTTGTCTCGCAAGAGAGACTCGCCTTTATTCTGTTCCGCGCTTCGCTCTGTATGTTCCGCTTCCTCCAGCTGCTTTTTCAGCTTGGGCAGCACCCCGTATTTGAGCTCCGCGGCTTTGTTCAGATCATACTCGTTCTCCGCCTGTGTAATCGCACTGTTGGTTTTTTCTATTTCGCCCCTCAGACGCTGAATTGCCGAAATGGCCTGCTTTTCGTTTTCCCATTTGGCTTTCATGCTCTGGAAGATGTCCCGCAGCTCCGCCATTTCTTTCTGCAGCTCTAAAAGACGTGCTTTGGAGAGCGGATCCTCTTCTTTTTTCAAGGCCTGTTCCTCAATCTCCAGCTGCATGATTCTGCGCTGCTTTTCGTCCAGCTCTGTCGGCATAGACTCCAGCTCGGTTTTGATCAAGGCACAAGCTTCATCCACCAAATCAATGGCTTTATCCGGCAGGAACCGGTCGCTGATATACCGGTCTGAAAGGGTTGCCGCCGCAATCAGCGCCTGATCCTGAATTTTAACGCCATGATAAACCTCATAGCGCTCTTTCAGGCCTCTTAAAATCGAAATGGTGTCCTCCACACTGGGTTCTTCCACCATCACCGGCTGGAACCGCCGCTCCAATGCCGCGTCCTTTTCAATATACTGCCGGTATTCATTGAGGGTGGTGGCACCGATACAGTGCAGCTCTCCTCTTGCCAGCATCGGTTTCAGCAGATTCCCCGCGTCCATGGAGCCCTCGGTTTTTCCCGCGCCCACAATGGTATGCAGCTCATCGATAAAAAGAATGATCTCGCCCTCACTCTTCTGCACCTCGTTTAAAACCGCTTTCAGGCGTTCCTCAAATTCCCCGCGATACTTGGCGCCGGAGATCAGCGCCCCCATATCCAAGGAAAAGAGCTTTCTGTTTTTCAAATGATCCGGCACATCACCCCGCACAATCCGCAGGGCCAGCCCCTCGGCAATCGCTGTTTTTCCCACCCCGGGTTCCCCGATCAGAACCGGGTTATTTTTGGTCTTGCGGGACAATATCCGGATCACATTCCGAATTTCTTCATCCCGGCCGATGACCGGATCCAGCTTTTGTTGCCGGGCCATTTCCACCAGATCGCGGCCGTATTTATTGAGCGCATCATAGGTATCCTCCGGATTCTGGCTGTTGACCTGCTGGTTGCCGCGCAGTGCTTTCACGGCCTGCAAAAAGGCATTCTGCGTCATCTGATGGGAAGAAAAGATCTTTTTCAGGGTCGCATTCCGCTGATCCAAAAGCCCCGCCATCAGGTGCTCCACAGAGATATAGGCGTCGCCCATCTTCTTTGCCTGATCCGCGCCGCTGTCCAGCGCCTTATTCAAATCCACACTGAAATAGAGCTGATCCTGCCCGCCGCTTAAGGTCGGCAACGCATCCAAAGCGCTGGCGCAGTCGTTCTCCATCCCCTGCACGCCCATTTTCCGCAGAATTCCGGGAATAAACCCATTTTCCTGCCGGATCAAAGCGTCCAGCAGATGGATCTGCTCGACTGTGGGATTATTGTGTGCACGGGCGGTCTGTTCCGCCTGCTGCATCGCTTCCAGGCTTTTTTCCGTAAATTGATTCGCATTCATGTTTCTCCCACCTTTCTATATCACCGGAAACCCGGCCTCACAATACTGCGTGAGTTCCGATTGAATCATCGGCACCGCACGCTCCGGACGTTCCAGATAATCAAAATACCGCTTTAACGCCCGGTCAAAATAATGCACATAATTTCCAACCGCCTGACCTGCCAACTCTGCCTGCCCCGCAAAGGAAGGCTGGCAGCGCAGGTTTCTCAAAAACCTTCCGTTCCCTACCGCACTGTTCGGATTTCCGAGCATCTGCTTTTCCAGCTTGCCCCAAAGCAGAAAAAAGCGGTTTACTTCCTCCACCAGATCCTGGTTTTGCGTGCGCAACTGCACCTGCAGCTGCCCGAATTCCGGTTCCATCGCCCGAAAAAGCTCCACTCGATAGCGCACCGACGGATTGTATTTATAATGCAGCGCGCTGCGCATGGTCAGGATCGATGCGGATGGCTGCACCAAAAGCTGAAAGCCTTGCGCTCCCAGCAGCTCCTGCAGCTGCAAAAAAGTATTTTTCATCCGCTGCTCCGGTGTTGTCAGGGAGCAGTATTCCGCCAATATCTGATTGATCATATTGGAACGATTGGTTTGCATCGCATAGGCCATCCGGTCCACCTGCTCCACCACTGCATCCATTAAAACCAGTGAATATACACTTTTTTTCATCAGTCCACCCCTTTGCCTGCCATCCGTGACGGTCTTTAAATTTATTATAGCATTCGTTGTTAATTTGTCAACTAATTTATATAAATTGTTTTACGAGTTTTAATTTCGCAGGAAAACACACCGCAGTTCGCCCTTACTCATTGATTTTTTTAGGTTTTGATTATATAATGAAGAGTATCGTTACGAAGATTTCCATTTATATGGAAGGAAGGGGAAATAATGAAGTACCTCGTTGAGCAATTCAAAAAAATCGGTTTGATTCCTGTGGTCACTCTGGAGGAAGCCGCAGCCGCCGCTCCTCTGGCGGAAGCATTAAGAGCCGGTGGGCTTCCGGCAGCGGAAATCACGTTTCGTACCAACGCGGCAATCGAAGCGCTGTCAATAGCGAAAAAAGCGGCGCCTGATCTGCTGATTGGTGCCGGTACGATCCTGTCGGCAGAACAGGCCGATGCCGCCATGGAGGCGGGCGCACAGTTTTTGATCAGCCCCGGACTGATCCCATCGCTCGCTGTCTATTGCAAAGAAAAGCAATATCCGCTGATTCCCGGCATCTCCACTGCCTCTGAACTGGAGCAGGCAAGAGCGCTGGGCTTCACTGTTTTAAAGTTTTTCCCCGCGGAAGCGGCGGGTGGAGCCAAAATGCTTTCTGCTCTCGGCGCACCGTATCAAGAGATCCGTTTCATGCCCACCGGCGGCATTCATCCTTGCAACCTGCGCGCTTATCTGGATCTGCCGAATGTGATGGCCTGCGGTGGCAGCTGGATGGTGCCGGCTACTATGATCAAAGCAGGTGATTTTGACGGCATCCGGCGTCTGACGCAGGAGGCGGTGGCCAAAATGCTGGATTTTTCCTTGGCCCATGTTGGAATCAACTGTGCGGATGACGCCGCCGCAAAAAAAGATGCTTCCCTGTTTTCCGCCTTGTTTCATCAGCCACTGCAGGAATTGCCGGTCTCTTTTTTTGCGGGTGACGGCATTGAGCTCATGAAATCCATGGGAGACGGCCGACAGGGCCATCTTGGCATCGGCACGGCGGATGTAGACCGCGCCGCCGCCTATTTGGAACGCTGCGGCGTATCCCTGCGATGGGACAGCGCCCTCTATGACCAGCGCGGGACTTTGCGTTTTATTTACCTGAAAGAAGAAATGGCCGGCTTTGCCGTACATCTCACAAAAAAACAACCGGGAAGAAAGAACGGATGACCCTTTTTCTGTGTTTTGGTGAAATCATGATGCGCCTGACCCCACCAGGTTATGAGCGCTTTTTGCAGGCCGAACAGTATCAGCGCACCTTTGGCGGAAGCGAAATCAACGTAGCGGTATCGCTTTCGATTCTCGGCGCGCCCAGCGCCGTGGTCACCAAGCTGCCGGAACATGATCTGGGGCAGGCGGCGCTGAATTTTTTAAGGCAGTACGGCGTTGACTGCGGCGCTGTTCTGCGGGGCGGTAAACGTCTCGGGCTCTATTTTCTGGAGCAAGGAGCCAGCCAGCGTCCCTCCCGGGTGATCTATGACCGGGCGGATTCTGCCTTTGCTGCCGCAAGTGCGGAGGATTTTGATTGGAAGAATCTGCTGAAAAGCGCCGGATGGTTCCATTTTTCCGGCATTACACCGGCGCTCAGCCCGGCCTTGCTGCAATCCTGCCTTGCCGCCTGCCGCACAGCAAAAGAGTATGGAATCCCGGTCAGCTGTGATCTGAATTTCAGAAAAGCGCTTTGGAGCCGGGAAGCGTTTGCCGATGCCATGGATCAGCTGCTTCCTTTTGTGGATCATTGCATTGCAAACGAAGAAGACGCCGTCGCTATTTTGCGTTTCATGGGAGAAACGGTGGAACAAAGCGTTGGAGATTACGAAAAGCAGCCGGAGATTGCAGCCGCTTTTTGGAACCGCTATTCCTTCCAAACGCTGGCACTGACCATGCGCCGCACCCTCTCAGCCTCCGACCATCAGTTTCAGGGCGCTTTCTATGACGGCACGCATTTTTACTACAGCCGCCTCTACTCCCTCCGGCTGGTGGACCGCGTGGGCGGCGGAGACAGTTTTTCTGCGGGGCTTCTCTATGCCCTTTCGCATCAGTATGCCCCTCAGGACACGGTGGAATTTGCCACTGCCGCCAGCTGTCTGAAACACAGTATGGAAGGAGACGTCAATCTTGCTTCACTGGCCGAAGTCTCCTCCCTGATGGAGGGTGACGGCGCCCGGGTCATCCGCTAACACTTTCATGCACGGCCGGTATTCATTTTGCCAGTTTAGCAATATTTTATACTTTTTTGATTTTTTAACGCCTGTTTTTCCCTTGTATTTGGGCCCAAAATCGTATATAGTTTAGATACCAATAATCCATAGAGAAAGGACATCTAAAATGCAATCTGCAAAACTACGTGCCCCCTGCGTTCCGCTGATTACCAATGATCCGATGTTTAATGTTTGGTCCTTTGCCGACCACCTGACCGACGACACCCCCCGTCACTGGACGGGCCAGCGTCAGTTCATGACCGGTACCATTGTGGTAGACGGAAAAGCACATCAGTTCATGGGCAAGCTGCAGCCTGATAACAGCCGGTATATGACCGAGTTCCCCGCGCTGCCGCAGACGGACCTTGCAGTTCGTCCGCTCACGACCGTATATACCTTTGAAAACGAAATCATTACGCTGCAGCTGCGTTTTTTATCACCGCTGCTGCCGGAAAACCTGATGGTACTCAGCCGGCCGGTTACTTATCTTTCCTATCAGCTAACCGCCAAAGACGCGGCTCCCCATGCCGTTCATCTATTTTTGGGCTTCAGCTGTGAAATGGCGGTCAACGATCCCAGCCAGACCGTCCGCTTTGACCGAACGGCCTATTCCATTGCTTGCTCCAGCGGTACGGAGCGGATGCTCAAACGTTCCGGCGACGATCACCGCATCGAATGGGGCTCCTTGCATCTGATCGCTCCGCACTGGGGCACCGCCGCTCTGCCCGCGCAGCAGCTGAACAAGCGGATCCGCAAGCTCTATTGCAACGATATGCAGCCCCTAAATACCATGGATTATCAGGGACCTGTCCAACCGGGCCTTCCGGACTATTACAAGGATTACGAGTCAACCGCCGTTGGCCCCCATTATCCGCTGCTGCTGGCGGAGCAGCAGTTTACACTGGAGGGGGAGAAAAGCGATTTTCTGGCGCTGGGCTATGACGATATCAAATCCATTCAGTACTTTGATGAAAACATTGAAGCCTACTGGCGCAAAGACGGCGACTCTTTTGAAGACATGATCAAAAAAGCGTTGGATGAATATCCCGCGATCGAAGCGCGCGCCCGGCAGTTCGACGATTCCTTGCTGGAAAAAGCCGCAAAGCTCAGCCCAAAGTATGCCGACCTTCTGGCGCTGGCCTACCGGCAGACGGTCGCCGCCCATAAACTCACCTATCACGACGGAGAGCTGCAATTCTTTTCCAAAGAAAACTATTCCAACGGCTGCATTGCCACTGTGGATGTCACTTATCCCTCGATCCCGCTGTTTCTGATTTATAATCCCACGCTGGTGGAAGGGATGCTGAATCCGATCTTCAAGCTGATTGAAAAGAATCTTTGGGAATATCCGTTTGCCCCCCACGACGCGGGGCAGTACCCCTTGGCCAACCGCCAGGTTTATGGCTACTCCACCCGCTACTTTTTCCGCGGCATCAGCCCCCTGGAAAAGCAAATGCCGGTGGAAGAGTGCGGCAATATGATTCTTTGCGTGGCGGCTCTTTGCTATGCCAAAAAGGATTTTTCGTATTTCAAAAAACATGAAGCGCTGCTGCGCCAGTGGGTCGACTATCTGATCGATGCCGGCTATGATCCGGAAAACCAGCTTTGCACGGATGATTTCGCGGGGCATCTGGCCCATAACTGCAATCTTTCCGTGAAGGCCATTATGGGGATCGGCGCCTTTTCCAAGCTGTTGGGCGATACCGGCCGGGCAGAAGACGCGGCCTCTTATTGGATGCAGGCTGAGCGATTTGCCGCCCTCTGGGAGCAAAATGCCCGCTCTGGCGATCACACCCGTCTGGCCTTTGATCAGGAAGATTCCTGGAGCATTAAATACAACATGGTGTGGGATGAGCTGCTGCATCTTGATCTGTTCAGCGCGCAGATTAAGAAAAACGAGGTGGCGTATTATAAAAAAATGATGCATCCTTACGGCCTGCCTCTGGATAACCGGGCAGACTACACCAAGAGCGACTGGCAGCTGTGGAGCACCACACTGTGCGACGATGAGGAATACTTCCAGCTGGTGGTGGACCGGATGTGGGATTTTCTGAATGAAACCCCCGACCGGGTGCCATTTACAGACTGGTATTTTACAAAAAAGCCCTACCATCGCGGATTCCAAAACCGCACGGTTCAAGGCGGCCTGTTCATCAAGCTTCTCACACTCTAAAAAAAGCTTCCGCAGCATATTTTGCTGCGGAAGCTTTTTTAGGCATTTCTGCCCGCGGTCTCATCCGGATCCGTCCACCGGTCCATCGTGTCAAGATCTTCTTTGGATTTCACCACATTTTTCGGATCAAGATCCTCATGAAAGAAAAAGATTCCCCGCTCCTCTTCCCGGATTTCCTCCGGTGCTTTGCTGTAACCATTTTTCAACATGGGATAACACCTCCATTCTCCCGGATGTTGCTTTCATAAGCCACGTCTCCCTATCAAATGGATGCCGGTGGGATGAGACCTTTTCCCTATTTTCATTATAGTATTCGTTTTTATTCTTGTCAAGCCCCCCGCCGGCAAATGAAAAAGTTTTTACTTTTCATTTCCATTTTCCGCTCTTTTCTGTTATAATATTCAAGGAAAATGTTCTTTATTAAAAAGGAGATTCAAATGTTATATATCATCCTGTCCGTCGCCGTGATCCTTGGCGCTGTGCTCCTGTTTGCTGCAGCTGATTACTGGATCAAAACACATAAAACACCCCAATCGGTTGACGGTTATCTTTGGAACGCCGCTTATTTTCTCAGCATCCGCCGATATCAGACCGCGCTGGACCGGCTCGCGGAAATGGAAAAAAGGCTTGCCCTTACCCCCGAACAAATGTGCGACGCCAGCTTTAAGCGGGCTGATGCCTATTTAGGATTAAATCAGCCGGAACGTGCCATAGATGCCTATGAGCAAGCCTACCGCTGCCTGGCTGAAACCGATCGACCGCTCAAACAAAATGATGCGCTGCTGGCAGAAATCAAAGCGTGCTACCAATCCTGCGAACGCGGCGAAGCCTTTACCAAGTGGGAAATGCTGATCAAAAAAACGGTTTCGGCAGAAACCCATTGACCTCAAACCCGCCTTTCCGACCTTGAGAGATCACTCTTGGGAGATCACTACTGATGCTTAAAAAAGCCCTGAACGGGCATTTTATAAGCAAAATTTAAAAAAGTGCCAAAAATTTTCGGCTTCCTCTCTCTTTTACAAGCTGGGGCTCCCGCACAATTCCAAACGTGCGGGAGCCCCTTTTACATCCATATGTATTTTTTATAAGGGCACATCAACGGTCCCTGACAGCGGAAATAAAAGCACGCACAATGGTGGGGTCAAATTGAGTCCCGCTGTTCTGTTTCAGTTCATTGATCGCCTGTTGAAAAGTCTTTTTGGGCTGATAGGGGCGCACAGAGGTCATTGCATCAAAGCTGTCCACAACCGTCAGAATGCGGGCAAGAAAATGAATTTGCTCTCCTTTTAAATGATTGGGATAACCCGTTCCGTCGTACCGTTCATGATGCTGCAATACAATGGGGACCATATTCTGCAGGGATTGAATATTTTCAATGATCTCGACAGCTTTGCGGGGATGGTTTTTCAGAATGTCCCACTCTTCATTGGTCAGCGGGTCCACCTTCATCAAAATTTCCTCCGGAACATTGATTTTCCCAATATCATGGAGATACGCGGCGTAAATCAGGTCTTTTTTGTCGCTTTCACTTAACTTTAATTTTTCTGCCAGCATTGTGGAATAAAAAACCACGCGCTCCACATGCCCGTAAGTATATTTATCTTTGGCATTAATCACCGCGATCAATGTTTTGATGGAGGTAACGGTTTCCCCGTCAATGCCATATACATCATTTTGAATTTCCTCGAGAATGGAGTAATAAGTTTCCACACGGTTTTTAAAAAGAAATTTTGCGCGGTAACAAGCTTCATCCGCATTTTTGATCAGCTCTGCATCCGTTTTCGCTTTGGTGGGGAAAGTGGCAACGCCAACCGAAATCGTCAGGCTTTCCCCGGGCAGGTTTTCTTCCCCGTCAAAGTGGTGTTCCTGCACCGCTTTCCGTAAACGTTCCGCTTCCACAATGGCACTCGATTCACCAAGATCGGGAAAAAGGATGGCAAATTCTTCCCCGCCGTAACGCGCAATAAAGGATTCTCTTTGCATCAATTTTTGCATAATGACGGCAATTTCTTTCAATACCACATCCCCTTTTGGATGCCCGTAAAGATCGTTATAACACTTAAAATTATCAATATCAATAAAAAGCAAAGATAGTTCCGAATGATTCTGCCGGGTTTCTTCAATCGCCTTTGACAAATAATCATAGAAATGGCGATGATTATAAAGACTGGTCAAGCCGTCCACATTCACCATATCTTTCAGGTCTTCAATATGCCGCTTCCGCAAATCCACATAATACCCGATGGTCCAAGAAATGATTAAAAAGACACAAGCTAAAATAATATCGCTTTCAAAAAAAGCATTGGTATCTGATTTAGGCACACAAACCAAATCAATTCCTAAAATAATAGCAGCTGAAAGACCGGCAATCGTCAGAGCCGCCTTTCTGCTGCATTCAATGCTGGAGGATATGATGACAAATAAAAATAGGAATTTATAATTACTCTGATAAGATCCCGTCATAATCACTGAGCAGAATGCAATAGAAAGGGAGAAGGTGGGATCAATCCAACGCTTCACTCGGTCATTGACCTTAGATTGTAAAAAAGTCCAAAACACATAGATCAAGAGAATCGCAGTCAGAATGGCAATAATAACAAATCCGTATTGAAAAAAATAAACATCCGAATCATTGTGGATGGAATAATACTGTAAAAATGCAATAGCCGGAAAAGAGAGCGAAGCAATCTTCACAATGTTCAGGATCTGATTAATCTGCATTTCGGTTTCTGTTTCATTATTCTGCACGTGATGATTGCCCCCCTTCAAAATAGAATCCGGCTATAGGGGAGGTATTTCTACCTCCTCTATAGCCGCCGTTGCATTAGTCGTTCAACGACTTGGGCTCTTCCGGCTGATACGCGAAGAACAGGCAGGCAGAAGACGCAACCAGTGCCGCAACAACTGTGGACATAGCAGCTAAAACACCATAAAACTTTTTCATTATTAACCCTCCCTTCTGCATTGAAATCCGCGATTTATTATTCCAAGGAATTTGGAACCAAAGGTTGTAAGCGTGA
>CAYRYQ010000043.1:0-13971 GCA_964428505.1 uncultured Eubacteriales bacterium | reverse complement strand
GGTCCAGAACACCACGGCGCTGATTTTCGTATCGTCCGCAAAATACTGCTCCGCGACCTCCACCGGCGCATACATTCTGGAAAACAGATCCAGATTCTGATAATCCGGGGTGTATTCCCCCGCCCGCTCCCGGTGCTTATCGGCCACAGCCGGATCGCCTAATGGCGCATAAAGCTCCTGATTTTGCGCGCCGGGCATCGCGCCGATACAGTGTTGGGCGGTGTTTTGATAATGGGTCAGGCGGGAGGTGTCGCGTTCTTTCAAGTAGGCAAGCGAAGCCTCCGGCCCCACGCCGTATCCGGATTCGTTCCCGGCGGACCAGATCACCACGCTGGCGTGATTTTTATCCCGCTCCACCAGCCGCTTTGCCCGGTCCAGAAAGCTTTCCTTAAACCGAAAATCGTGGGCAATCAACGCATAGCAATCGTCTGCCTCCCCTTGAACCAGGCTGGTGCATCCGTGGGATTCCACATCCGCCTCGTCCACCACATAAAAGCCGAATCGGTCGCACAGCTCCAAAAAGATTGGCGCATTGGGATAATGGCTGGTGCGGATCGCGTTGAAATTGTGCTGCTTCATCAGCGCAAGATCCCGCTTCATCTCATCCAAGGTCACCGTGGCACCGCCGGTAGGAGAGGAATCGTGACGGTTGGTGCCGCGGAACTTCACTGCCACCCCGTTGAGATAGACCACGCCCTTTTCCACCCAGATTTTCCGAAGACCCACCTCAACCGGGATCAGCTCTTCTGGCGTGGTCAAATACAGCGTATAGAGATACGGATGCTCCGCATTCCAGAATTGCGCCTGTTCCACAGTGAAGGCAATGGAATTGCCGCTTACTTCCCCCGCCGCAAGCGGTTTGCCGGACGCGTCGCAGAACTGATAGGAGAGCGGCGTCTGCCCGCAAAAATCCAGATCCACGCGCACCGCGGCGCTCTTGTTTTCAAAATCACAGTCGGTATGAACAAAGAAGTCCCTTAAAAATGTTTTCGGGCGTTCCAGCAGATAAACATCCCGGAAAATGCCACTGAACCGGAATTTATCCTGATCCTCCAAATAGGAGCCGTCGCACCATTTCAGCACCAGCACCACCAGTTGATTTTCGCCTTCCTGCACAAAGTCGGTCAGCTCAAACTCATGGGTGCTGTGAGACACCTGGCTGTACCCCACAAACGCTCTGTTTACATACAAATAGAAGCAGCTGTCCACCCCTTCAAAATTAATAAACGAACGTTTTCCGGCATGGGCCGTGAACCGGGTTTTATAGACCCCGCAAGGGTTTTCCAGCGGCACATAGGGCGGATCATACACAAACGGATACCGCACATTGGTATACTGGATCTGATCATAGCCCTTCATCTGCCAGCAGGAGGGCACCTCGATTGGGTCGTAGCTTTCCGGATCACCGGGCTCCCAGGGCCAGGTTTTCAGATCCCGCACAGAAGAGTAATACTTAAAATCCCATTCCCCGTTCAACAGCTGAAAACGGTCGGATGCTTCTCGCCTGCAAGGCGCATCCGCCTGCTCCCGGGTCGCGCACGGGACATAATAGCTCCTGTTCTCGCAGGTGCCGATGTGCAGAACAGAGGGATCTTCATACTAATTCTTTACAATCATTTCCGAACTCCTTTGGTTTAATTTATCTTCATTTTAGCATAATCCCTTTAAAAAGCAAGCCAATACAAAATGTTTATAAAAAAACAATATTTTTATATAAATCACCCCAGATTACCGGCAAAATCAAAGCAGCCGCCGGCATTTTTAAAAAGCAGACTGTGCGTGGCTTGAGGCAGCGCAAAACATAGGCCCATAAAAAAGCGGCGCGCAATAAACCAGTTGCGCGCCGTTTTTCTTTCCTATATATATTGAATTTCGAGTCCGCCCATCCTGACTGAACCGTTCAGCACCAGGCGGGGCGCCCCGGCCGCAGGGCTTCCGGCGCGCTTGCCGGAATCCACCCCCGCCATGCTGGTGCGCAGATGATCCACAACCTCCCAATCCCGCGGGACAAACAGCTTGACTGCGCCAAAGCTGCAGTCCACATAAAACGCGGCACCGGCAGGATCCAGGCGCGCCTGATCAAAGTAGACCTCCAGTGCGCCGAAAGAGGAGATCAGCTGCCCATCCTGAATGCAGTCACCGTGCAGATACCGGCTGGCTGCGCCAAAATGGACCTTGATATAGGGATGATTGTCATCCTGCACCTCCGCCTCACTGCCACTGCACGCGCCAATGCGGTTGTGCTTACAGAATGCCTGTTTTACCCCATGATTTTTCCAGGGAAAAATCAGCCCCAACCCAATGCTGCCCAGCATTGCCGCCAGCAGCAGCAGCCAATTGTTGATCTCCGGCAGATGCAGCGGTGTTTCAAAGATCATGTAGAGCAGCGCAGCCGGCACCAGAATGCCGAAAAAGCTCCGCTCCGCCACACTGTGAATCAACGCGGCAATCAAAAAAATGCTGGCCAGAATGCTGAAAAATCCGATCTTAATAAACGAGTCGGTCTGGCTGGCAATCACAAAAATTGCCGCCGCCAAAAAATAGATTCCCCAAAACCAATTTCTTTTTTTCATGGTTTGCTCCTTTCGCTTAACCGTTCCTTCATATTTTTATAATAGTGTCGAGAAACATAAACCTGCTTATGAGTCCCTGTGAATTGAACCAGACTGGAGGAAGTGATATTACGTGTAATACTGAAAACCTTCTCTGTGTTTAAAATCGTCGATTTAGAGATCCGCACAAAGGAATCAGGCAATTGCTTTTCCAACGTATAAAGCCGTTCTTTGATGCGATAGGCTTCCCGTTCGGTATGCCCGTAAACCGCGTCTTCTTCGGTTTCAAAAAACAAAAACAGGTGCTTTTGCAGGCAATAATCGATTCCCTCTTTTGTGCACCAAAGTGTGGATTCTTTTTGCTCCTGCTCCAGCAGGAGCCGCTGTAGCCGCGCGGCATCCTCTTCTTTCCCGCAGCGGATCAGCACCTCCGGCTCCGAAAGCGCCGGCTCCAGCTCTACGCTTATTTTCAATTCCTCACCTCCTGTTGTTACTATTATAGCGCACGTCCCCATAATTGCAAGAAAAAACAGCTGACCGGTCATTTTTGCCCGGCAAGCGGTTTTTTGAATAGAATTTTTATTATTTTTTGCATAACAGACCTGTCTTTGATCCATGATAAACACAAGGAAAGCAGGTGATAAAATGGCCAAAAAGGGAATGAGACGCCCCGATCCGAGTGAAAACGGAACAGAGCGTTCCAAAAACAATGTAAATCCCGTGCCCGAAATACAAGGCAAAGCAAAATCCGGGAAGAAAACAGCCGGCAACAATCAATGGTCCAATCAGGCATCAGGCAGCGATAACAGCGAACGCCGGGACGGACCCGGCGGCAATTAACCGCCCTTTTCTCAACAGTAAGATCCTTTGATCCATGTGGGAAACGGGATCTTTGTACCAAGGTGATGAATATGAATTCCAAAAAGAAGCAGCAAAATGTAGATGTCGACCTCGACCGGCCGATTCCGGCGGATATCTATCCGGTGATCGACACCGATCTTGCGCGGGATAACATCGAAAATGACATCCCCGCCGCCGATCTGCAGGATCTTTAATCCACCCGCCATTGAACCGGCGCCGCGCAGCAGCAAGGGGCGCCCCGCACAAGAAGATAAAGCGCGGGGCCCCTGAACGCTCGAAAATAGGTTAAACGATGATACATACCATTTGCAGGTTCTCGGTAAATCAAATAAAAAAACAAAGAACCGCGCAGTTCTTATTTGTATGGCGACTATGAAAATGTATGTGTTTTTTGTGTGTCCTCCTTTGAACTCTTATGATCAGAGCGGAATAAATAACCGCTTATATCTTTCTATTGTAGATATGAATGTAAACAAACAGGCTAACGATATGAATCATCAATGCGCCAAGCGCTATAAAACATGGTATTTTATAATCAAGCACGATAAAGGTGAGACTGAGGATTGCCAACATAAAAAGAGAGGTATACCATGTTGCATATCCGGCCTTTTCTCGTAAGCGAATATTCCGCTCATCTTTTTCTTCAATTTCATATTGTTTTGCCTTTTCAGGATTGTTATCAAGCATCTTTTTTCTGATAAGATTGACTACGCCGACGCCAATAATTCCTGCGCCGAATCCTGTTAAAAGAAATGGCACCGACCGTAATGCTCCGCTTGACTCTGGAATGAGAAAATTTAATATTAAGCCAACTGCAAAGATCAGAATTCCCATATAAAAAACATAAGATTTAGGCTGTCTTTTCATTTTTGTTCCTCCTCGTAAATAAAAATTTCTTCAATGCCCATGTTAAAATACCGCGCGATTTTAAAAGCAAGCGTAATAGATGGATTATAACGGCCGTTTTCTAATGAGCCAATCGTTTGCCGCGATACCTCCAACGAAGCGGCAAGTTCTTCCTGCCTGATCCCTCTTTGCTTTCGAATTTCTTCAAGCCGGTTTTTCATCATACAACTCCCTTCTTTATGGAAAGTTAGCTTTCCGTCAATAGAATAGCATAACGATGTAGATTTGTCAAGCAGACTTTCCATAAAAACATAAAAAAATACAGCCGAAAGAAGTCAGCCGCTTTATGATGCGCCCCCTAACGTTCAAGGGGGCGCAAATTGGTTGAGGCAGGAATTGTGAACGCAGATAAACGCCATTTTTATCATCTTTGCCTCCTTCATGAAACGGTGCCGAAACCAAAAAGCTGCGCTCCATATTGGCAAAATCGGAAGCCGGGTCGGTGTTGACCAGCAGCACGCCTTTGCCCCGATCCGCCAGTATTGCGCCGATAAAGAGATGATACTTGGTCATTTTATGATTGCCGGGGTCAAATTTTATTATTTTTTTTATAGCAGAAAGCTTCTTTCACCATTTGCTATCAGCCGCCGGCTTCGGAAACCAGTGGCGGGTTCTATTGATAAAGCGCACCAGCAAAAGCATAACGGGAACTTCGGTCAGCACGCCTACCGTGCAGGCAAGCACAACCGGAGAATTCGGGCCGAACAGCGCAATGGCCACCGCCACCGAAAGTTCAAAAAAGTCTGAAGCTGCGATCAGGGAAGCCGGGGCCGCGATATTGTGCGGCTGCTTTGTCCATCTGCACAGCAGATAGGTGAAATTTGAGGAAATCACATTTTGCAGAACCAGCGGCACCGCGATCAGGAAAACGTACAAAGGCTGCTCCAAAAGAATATCCCCTTGGAAAGAAAAGATGATGACCAAAGTGAGCAGTAGCCCAAGGGTCGTGATGCCGTCGAACTTGGGAACAAACTTTTTATTAAAATACTGCTCGCCCTTTTTTCGAATCATCAGGAAGCGTGTGAGTGCGCCGCCCGCCAGCGGCACAACGACAAACAAGATGATGGAAAAGACCAGGGTAGCCAATGGAATATGCACGTTATTCACTCCCAGCAACAATTGCACCAACGGCACAAACAGCACGAGGATCAGCAGATCGTTGATCGAGACCTGTACAAGCGTATGCGCCGGATCACCCTTTGTGAGATTGCTCCACACGAATACCATTGCCGTACAGGGCGCGGTTCCCAAAAGTACGGCGCCTGTTACAAAATCCTGCGCCAAGCCCGCCGGAATAAAGGCTTGGAAAATGACCTTCAGAAACAAGGTGGCCAGCCCGAACATGAGGAATGGCTTGATCACCCAACTGCTGCCGCTGGATAGGAGGATACCCAATGGGTGCTTCCCCACGTTCTTGACCGACTGAAAATCAATTTTCATCATCATGGGGTAAATCATAACCCAAATCAGAACAGCGATAGGAAGATTCTGCCCCGCATATTGCAGCTTTTCTAAAGCTGCGGGGAAACCCGGCAGGAATTTTCCGATTAAAATGCCCGCCGCCATGCACAGCAACACCCAAACGGTCAGATATTTTTCAAAAAAGCCGATCCTGTTGTTCTTTTCTTTGCTCATTTTATATCCCCGCCTTTCTCTTGGCGCTCCGCTTCATCCTTACGGTCCTTGGCAGAAAAAAAGGCTTCCAGATTTGTGGGCAGACGATAGGTTTCGTGTTCCGATGCGCCTTCAGTGGGGCTATAGACTTCACGAAGAATGGCGTTGACGATCAGTTCTCTTGGCGGAGCCGTATATTCAACACCGTTATATTCCCATACGCGGCAGTCAACCGCATCTCCACAAAGCGTTCCACAGTCTTCACAAAGCGACTCTTTCAATTCAAATGCAATGTCTTTTCCATTCACGCGAATGGTTGGCGAGCTGACAAATTGGTACTGAATGGCCAACTCCCTTGTTGTGATATTCACCCTATTTGCCTTGACCTCGTAGCCAGCCGTGTTCAGTACCATTGCAACACTGGAAACCGCTTCGTCCAAAGCCGTTTCCGTATTTTGGCACCGCGCGCAAACAGTTGTATCCAGATAAAGGAAATCAATGGCGATCCTCTTTTTTGCTTCTTTCTGCCGACAACAATTTCCGGAGGAGCAACAGTTACTCATTTTCATCACACCCCTTACAGCAAATGGCGTTTTCTTTGCAGATATGATTTTCTTTATTCGAGGTAATCGCGCTAAAAAACTGTTTTGTTTTGCTGATGGTATCCGCATCCAATGCGTAATAGGTCCATTTGCCTTCTTCCCGCCCTTTTACAATCCCGCTTTCACACAGTATTTTCATGTGGTGAGACAGCGTGGATTGGGACATTTCAAACTTTTCTAAAATTCTGCAGGCGCATAACTCTCCGCAAGAGAGCAGATCAACAATCATGGCTCTTCTGGAATCGCCTAACGCTTTAAACACTTTTGTATTCTCCAAATAGTCGTCCATATCAGCACCTCAAATCCAAATACTTCGATATGATATAGTATAGGCGTCAAATCGGAAAATGTCAATATGAAATGGAGATTCTGCCCTCATTTTACGCTATTTTCTGTTTTTGTATTCCGTTTCCATTGGCAAAAAGCAAAACCACTTTATTATGACTAAAAAATATCATGACCATTTTCAAAAAGAAAACAGTCATGATATCGGGTACCATCACTCCGCAAAACAATTGAGGGGCAAATTGATGTGCCCTGGCGTGGTTATTAAAATTTCATAGGATGCTCATAAAGTATTATTATTTTTATGAATGTTGAAACATTTTCAATAACCGAAGATAATGATTGGATTCACGCAGCACATGATCGCCTAATAACGGTATAATAATTGATTTTATCTTACAGCCGATTAACCCTTGTGTCCCTTGGGTATTAAACGCCTGAATCTGCTTGGTTGCATTCAGGCTGTCTTCAGTCACTTTGCTAAGAGGCAGTGTCTGATCCATTGCCTGTTTCGCTTCTTCCGTTAATTGGTCAAACTCATTGCCAAAATTATTAGCGGCGATAATAAGGTCGTTTTCTGTAGGGTCTAACAGGCCGCGTATAAATTTTGAATGTTCGGCCATAATCCTATTCCAGAATTGCTCTTGTTGATATTCCTCTTTTTCCGGGTCGAAGTTTTCACGGTATTGCAGTCTCTGGGTCATAGCCAAATATAATCTGGCTTCTCTCAGTAAGCTGCTTGGAAACAGAAAGACCTATTTATCAAAAATTGTTTGACCAGCTAAAGATGGCATCAATAGATAAAATAAAATTCTATATGTCTATGACATTACCACTATACTCGGAAAATATGGTTTTGAGTCCAGAACTGTGGAATACATGGAATGAAGAGACTCAGATGGCTTATACCTTCTACGCAAATTTGAACGGACCAGATTCTGTTGTGTATGGAAAATGTATTGGCATGGGATTACGAAATGCCATAAAGAGTAAGCCAGAGTTTGATTATAGTAAACGCGGCAAAATTGACCTGTTCGTATAGACAAATCCCAATTTGTCGAGCGCATTATATCTCCTTATATAATATATAAAAAATTGAAGATTGGCCATTTTACATAGCCGATTGGTTTTCACTATGAAAATCAGTCGGCTTTTTCTATTACAGAACGGAGGTGATATAAAATGCCATATATCGAACCGGAGGTAATTCTGGAAGCCAAGAAGATGGATTTGCTGACGTACCTCCAAAATTACGAACCACAGGAGCTTGTTCATTTTTCCGGCAATGTCTATTGTACACGCACCCATGACAGTCTGAAAATCAGCAACGGAAAATGGTGTTGGCACAGCCGCGGAATCGGCGGCAGATCGGCTCTGGATTATCTGATTAAAGTCAAGGACTTTTCTTTTACCGAAGCTGTGGAGCAGATTATGGGACAGGCAGCAATTAAGCCGCCTGTTTTTTCATCTGCACCGAAGGAATCAAAGCCAAAATCGCTGCTTCTTCCACAAGCCAACCGGTGTGCCACACACGCCGTCAGTTATTTAGAAGAACGTGGAATAGACTTTGATCTGATCAATTTCTGTATACGGACAGGACGGCTTTATGAGAGCTATCCTCATAGCAATGTTGTATTCGTCGGTCAGGATAAAACGGGTAAAGCGCGGTATGCCAACCTACGCGGAATTGGTCCGGATTATAAGGGCGAAGCAAGCGGCAGTGACAAGCGATATTCTTTCAGCATTCCTGCAAAAGAGTCCACTATTCTTCATTTGTTTGAATCGGCTATAGACTTGCTTTCCTTTGCGACAATTCTCAAGAAAAACGACCGCCAATGGAACAATGAACATTTACTTTCTCTGGCAGGTGTTTATCGCCCGCAAAAGTCAATTGAGCAAACAAGAATGCCCCTTGCTTTGGAACAGTATTTAAAAGATTACCCACAGATAAAAACTGTTATTCTTCACCTTGACAATGACATTGCAGGCCGGATGGCTACAAAAGCCCTGCAAGCGGTGATTCCAAAAGAGTATGAAGTTATAGACAAGCCTCCCCTGGGCAGCAAGGATTACAACGATTATTTGTGCGACAATTTTCAAATTCATCGAACACCGACTAAAGAAAGGAGTTATGCACGATGAAAAAATATGAGGTTGAAATAAAGGAAACACTCAAAATGACCGTGCAGGTTGAAGCTGAAAACCGTGAGCAGGCAGAGCAGGAAATTTCCGATCGCTGGCGTAACAGCGAGTTCATTTTGGATTCAGAGTGTTTTCAGGGCGTGGAATTCAAAGCAAGACCCGCTGAGCGAAACAAAGCGTATGAGCAATGACCTGTTTCTTTTTCGGATTGTGGACTCCTGAAAGATCGAGCTTTCGGGAATGCACTATACTGGCAAGCATCGCCCTTTGGGGACAAAGGGCAACTTGTTAGGGGGAGTTCCCCCTAATACCCCTCAAAGAAAGGAGATTGACTATGCAGAACAGAACAGTCGAAATCAAATTACGACTGAATAAAAAGGAAGCCGAATTTCTCAATAAGCATGTGAAGAAAAGCGGGTTGTCCCGTGAAAGCTATCTTCGCCATATCATAAACGGTCTTATTCCAACAGATGCTCCACCACCCGACTATTATTCGATGATGAGGGAGCTTCATGCCATCGGCACGAACCTTAATCAGATTGCGCAGAAGGCTCACGTGCTGAATGTACTGGATGTCAAGCGGTATGACGAGAATACCGCCGCGCTGCATCGGGCTGTCGTGAAAATTACCAACGCCGTCATGCTTCCCCGTAATAATGAGAGGATGATGGAATAATGGCGATTACTTCTATCTGGTCGGTCAAGGGCTGGCTTGGCAAGGTTGTCATTTATGCTGAGAACCCCGACAAAACCGAAAATCCAGCCTACTATGAAAAGCAAGGCATGACAACAGAACAGACACAGCACCTTTCCGATGTTATTGATTATGCTTCCCAAAACCTTAAGACTCAGCTTACCGACGAGAATGCCGAAATTCTCCGTAACTATGTTACAGGCATCAACTGCCAGCCGGAAACTGCCCGCGATGAGATGATGGCGGCAAAAAAGAAATTCGGAAAAGAGGACGGCGTTGTCGCCTATCACGGTATCCAATCCTTTGCTCCCGTCGAGGCCACACCCGATATGGCACATGAAATTGGCGTGAAGCTGGCACAGCAGCTTTGGGGCGATAAATATCAGGTTATTGTCGCTACCCATTTGGACAAAGCCAATCATCTTCACTCACATTTTATCGTTAATACAGTTTCGTGGGTAGACGGTATCCGTTATCACCGTACCGAAAAGGATTTTTATAATATGCAGATAGAATCCGATAAGCTGTGCCGGGAATATGGGTTATCAGTCATTGAGAACCCGAAGCGCGGTAAGTCCAAGCATTATGGCGAATTGAGAGCGGAAAAGGAAGGCAGAGCAACTTATCGCAGTCTTATTAAAACTGATATTGACACAGCAATTGTCGAATCTATGACCGAGCGTCAGCTCTGGGATAACCTTTACAAAAAGGGATACCACATTAAATTCGGTCAGGATATCACCCTTCGTCCGGAGGGAAAAGACCGGGGCTTAAAGCTCTGCCGCAACTTTGGCGAGGATTATTCCATTGAAACGATCCGCAACCGCATCTTGGCGAATACCCGCCCACAACGAACGACCATTCCAGCGGAAAAGCCACCCAAACACTACCGCTTTGTCGGTAATCTAAATACTGTCAGACGGATTACAGGGCTTCGCGCCCTGTATTTTTCTTATCTGTATAAAATGGGTGTACTGCCAAAGAAAAAAGAGCCGAATCCAAAACAGGTCTATTTCCTGTTCCGTGAGGACATTCGATTTGTTCAGAATATCACTAAGGAAACACGGCTGCTGGTGAAATACGGCATTGATACCGCTGAACAGCTTGCCGCTCATAAAAATGGATTGACAAAAGAGCTGATCCGTCTTTGCGGAACGCGAAAGCATTTGCGCTATCAGTCCCGGAGCATTTGTGATGAAGAAAAGCTGACGGCGGTGAAAGCACAAATATCGGAGCTTTCCGAGAAAATCGGAACATTACGCCGGGAGGTGAGATTGTGTGAGGACATCGAAACGCGCTCTGCGGATATGAAGGATAAGCTCCGCAAAGAGGCAGAAGAACGTCAAGGAAAGGAACATGGAAAGGAGTGCAGCGACCGCATGAAGCGACAACAATCATGAATTTAATCGGTGGTCGCGTCAAATTCGCGTCAGCGAATTTCCAAAACGAAAGGAGGAATTTTGACTATGAACAGTTCAGGAGACGCCGCTGAACAAATTGTCCGAATGAGTTTGGAGGGCGTAGAAGTCGCCGCAAAAATTACAGGATCGGCGGCCAAGGAAATCGCCACTTTCTTGGTGGCGGCGCTGAAAAGCAAGGACAGCAAGTTAAAGCTCAAAGGCAAAGCCCGTATGACATCCATGTTGAAGTCCGGCAAGTCGCTGGAGATTTTTTCGGTTAAGGACAGCGACTTGCAGAAATTTATGCAGGGTGCCAAGCAGTATGGAATTGTGTACTGTGTCCTGCGTAACCGCAAAAATTCTCCGGACGGTCTTTGCGATATTCTGGTCAAGGCTGATGACGCGCCGAAAATCAGCCGTGTCATTGAACGCTTTAAATTCGCAACGGTGGATAAAGCGAAAATTGAAAGTGAAATTATTAAGACCAAAGCTGAAAAAGCGAAGGATGCGGATATGCAAACGCCCGACAAGAACGATGCCGAAAAGCTGCTCAATGATCTGCTGCCGTCCGACGAAGGAAAGACAGCGCCGGAAGCTGAAAAGGCTATCCAAACCGAAGCTCCTGCACAAAAAAATCCCGAAGCTGGAAAAACGGATTTTTTCCGAAATACGGCGGCAAAAACCCGTCCGTCCGAGCCTACCTCCGAGAACAAAAGCAAATCCGCAAAGGGTACTTCGAGTAAGCCGTCTGTGAAGGAAGAAATTCGGGAAATCAAGGCGGCTCAGGCGAAGAAAGAAGCGGATGCACCGGTGCAGGATGAGCGGCAAACACCGGACACCCCCAAAAGCAAGGCCGCTTCTACTTCTCATAAACAGCCGCAGACCAACCGTAAACCCAAATCAAAAAAATCAAAGGAGAGAAATTGATTATGGCAAATTTCGACGATTTATTGAGAAACACACCTGATGAGCCGAAGCAGAGCGCGGAGCTTACCAAAGAGGAATATGCCGCAAAGAAAAAGAATGAGCGTGAAGAAGCCTTTGCACTGTCCGATCAAACCGCAATGGAAGTATCGGCAGACGGCAGCTTATTCCAAGCTTTTCTCGACCTGCAAGGTCGTCTTGACCGATATTCAGCAGTAAATGCATTGCTGATTTTCGCCAAAAATCAGAATGCCTCAAGAGTTGGCAGCTTCGAATACTGGAAAAACAAAAACTGTTCGGTCAGACCGGGACAAACAGCAATCTCTATTTTAGAACCACATGAATACACCAAGGAGGACGGTACTCCCGGCACTGGTTACAACGTAAAAAAGGTGTTCGATATTTCACAGGTGGATACCCGTAAGCTGAAATCCGTACCTGCACCCCATTATAATGAACGTCAGCTTTTAGCGCCGCTCATCTCCAAAGCCCCGGTAAAGATTATCGGGGTAGATGAGTTGCCCGGAGATTTGGGCGCAATGACCGACCCTGACACGGGCGACATTTCTGTTCGCCGTGGTATGAAATTTGACGATACCTTTCGCTGTGTGGCGCAGGAGCTTGCTGCCGCCAATCTGACTACCGGGCCTGATTCTCAGGCTGACCCCGCCTTTTCCTCTTATTGTACGTCTTACCTTCTTTGTAAAAAATACGGCGTAGACGGACAGAACTTTTCCTTTGAGAATGTATCGGGTGTATTCGATGGTATGGACGCGCTGGAGGTTACGATCAATTATAAGTTTGTAGGCAATCTCGAGCGTCTTTCAGGTAAAGGAAAAGACGCTGCATAAGGTAAAACCTTACACAGCGTCTTCATTTGGATTAAGAATGACGAACCAATCACAATTGGTCATTCTTAATTGGCGGAGAAGGAGGGATTCGAACCCTCGAACCGTTTGTAGCGGTTACACGATTTCCAATCGTGCGCCCTCGACCAACTAGGCGACTTCTCCAAGTATACCATTGGGCTGCGCCGTTTGGTTACGGACCGCGCTTCGCGCCTGATCCGGCCACCGTTCCAAACTGCTTGACCAGTATACTATGTATCCCCAAAAAAGTCAAGCACTTTTTCGGAAGTTTTGCTGATTTCAACCAGTCATTCCCCGCCGTTCTCCACGATCAGTCCCACCAGATAAAAACAAACAAACAGCAGCGAAATGTTATAACCGCTGCTTAAAAACTGCCAAAAGGCAACGGCCAGTAACGGAAGCAAAAAGCTGAGCCCTACCACGTCCAGGATTCGCTGCTGCCGTTCCAAAGAGCAGTGCATCCCCAGAATCGCCTGCAGCACCCGGCCGCCGTCCAGCGGCAGGATCGGCAGCAGATTTAAAATTGCGAGCGCCAGATTGGAAAGACTGCAGAACCACAATCGCTCTGTTGGATCCATGAACGCAAAAACGCCAAATAGCAGCGCCAACAGCAGGCTGACCAGCGGTCCCGCCAACGCCACCATCAGTTCCTGTCGGTAAGAAAGACCGTTTACCTGCAGCCCGAGGCCTTGTCCGCCGACAGAGAATGCGCCGACGCTGCCGCCAAAACGGCGGATTATCTCCCAATGCCCCAGCTCATGCAAAAGAGAAAAGACCAAAATGAGCAGCGGATCAAAGGAGCCTTCGATCAGCACATAAGAAAAAACCAGTAAAAACAGCAGCGGTGAGATTCTAACCCTCTTCATTCTGCTCTGCCAGCGCCTGATCAACGGTTTCCTGCACGCTGCTGTCGTTTCCCTTCATGGTTTCCAGAATATTCTGCTTCCATTCGCTCAGCTTTTGCCCCACCGCGGAAAGGTCCGGCTGCTTGGGCAGCCACGCCGGTTTTTCCGTTTTCAGGTAAAAGCCCCCTGCTGCCAGAAACAGCAAAATAATCAGCAAGGTGACAAAACGGGACCCTTTGTTTGCGGAGGGCTGAGGTTTTTCCTCCTGTGCGCGCCG
>CAYRYQ010000042.1:0-14057 GCA_964428505.1 uncultured Eubacteriales bacterium | reverse complement strand
TTTTACATAAAAAAAGAACCAACTTTTTTTTTAAAAGCTGGTTCCTTGGAGCGGGTGACGAGGCTCGAACTCGCTACCTCAACCTTGGCAAGGTTGCGCTCTACCAGATGAGCTACACCCGCATTTTCTGCGGCGTGTATTATTATAATCGATCTGAACACCATTGTCAAGAGTCATTTTTCTCATTCGCTTTTTTCTGTATCAAAGCGCCGCACTTTTTCCGAAGCGCGGCGCTGTTCCTTTATGAATTCAGTTTTTGAACCGGAATAATAGCGCCGGTTTCTTCGACGCTAACCGTAAAAGTAACGGTGTCACCAACATTCAGAATCACCGCCCGCTCATCCGTGGCAACGCTCAGCGCAAAAGTACCCGTTTGCCCATCCAGCTGATAATAATAACAGGTGTTGCCGCCCACAACTGCGCTGCGGATCCCCGTAATCACGCCGGTCACCGCTCTCGTCTCCGCGATCTCCTGCGGAGCTTCTTTCGTAATTCCTTCTTCCTGCAGCCGTTTTACATAATTGGCCTCACACTCCTTCAGCGTGGTGCCAACCACCACAATCTGATACTGGCGCACATTAACCATGGCATATTGCTTTACCAGATTGCCCGCATCCTTGAGCGCGATAAAGTACGTAGGTTCATTATCGATGTTCAGCAGCAGCGGGAAGGTGGCGGTATAACGCATTTCCTGCACCTGCCCTTCCGCAGAGGTCATCGCCGAATACTCTTCCGCGCCGGGAATCGAATAAAATCGGGTTTCCTTCGTCCGCTGATTGGAGAGAATAAAGCCCACGTTGGACTCATCAGCCGCCACGCTGGTCACGCCGGTATAGAGATATACATCGTCTCCCATAGCCAGATAATTATAACCCTCTGTGGTAACACGGCAGTCCTTTTGTGCAAAAACCGAATTCCAGAATCCATGCACATAGGTGCCATAATAATTATACTGGCTGATAATCAGCTCCGCGCCGAATACCCGGTCTACCCAGGTGGGAATCTCAGTCACCGGATAATAGTGACATTCCCCTGTCACCGCGTTGACCAAAACCGCCCCGTCGATATCCTGCCCGCCGTAAAGCCCGATGGTGTACCGATAGGTTGGGCAGACCCAGTAAGGCATGCCGCTTTCATCAATTTCAAAGGTTTCGCTCTCAAAAATCTTGGTGGGAAATTGAAAGCGCAGATGCCGGGTAAGATTCCGGTTAAAATGCTCGGCGGTGGAATATTTCATTCCCTCCGGCAAGCGCTTGAGTTCCGCCTCCTGGGTCACCATATCGATCAGCAGGTAACCGGGTACGCCCTCTTTCATATTGGACATCCACTTAAAAAGATCCGCATAAGCCAACGGCGTGACCCGTACGGGGCGGCCCTGATAGTTGATCTGGGTATAATTGTCCATTACCGAAAACTGGCTCACCATATCAGAAAGCTCTCCCATTTTCCGGTCGCCCAGCATCCGTGCACTGTCCCGGTCGAGGGTGGGGATCTGATCATAGGTGATTCGGGAGACGTCGGTGGTGAAATTTCCCTCCTCCACACTCAACAATTTCTGATACCGCCCTGCATTAAAGAATTTCGCGCCGATCAGGTTGCCCAATAGGGCAGCCACCACCAGTGCACCCGCGAATAGCAACAGCACACGATAAGTCTTTCCAATTCCCTGGGTGCCCTTCACCGGCACCACCCCACCGCGCAATTGAAACACGCCAAGGGCGGCAGCATACACCGCCAGCAGAAACAGAATGAATCCAATCAGGCCGGCAGAATGAATGTTCAGCGCCGGCAGCGCCACATAATATGCCACCGCTCCCACCAAGAGGGTTATTCCCGCACCAAACAGATGATCCTTGACTTTTTTTCCCATTTTATACCTCACAACTCAAATTTTTCCACCCGCTCCAATGCCAGCTGCACCAGAGCAGGAATATCCAGCTTCGCTTCCTCCGCTTCAATTTCATAAAGACGCGGTTTGGTCTTGGGATGACGCGGGGTAAACACCGTGCAGCAATCCTCATAGGGCTGGATCGATGTCTCAAAGGTTTCGATCTTTCTGGAAATCCGAACAATTTCTTCCTTGTCCATGCCGATCAGAGGCCGCAGCACCAGCATATCAGTTGTACGGTCAGTCAGCTGCAGGGCGTCCATGGTCTGGCTGGCCACCTGCCCCAGACTCTCCCCGGTCACCAATGCCCCGCAATGGGTCATATTGGCGATTTCTGCCGCAATCCGCATCATGAACCGCCGCATAATCACGGTAAAATATTCTTCCCGGGTATGATCGCGGATCGCTTCCTGCACCTCGGTAAAATGCACAACATACAGCGCGCTGCGAGGACAATAATCCTGCAAAATCTCCGCCAGATGCAGAACCTTCTGCTTCGCCCGCTCCCCGGTATAGGGCGGGCTGAAAAAATGCACATAGGTCAGCGAAACGCCGCGCTTGGCAATCATATATCCCGCCACAGGACTGTCAATGCCGCCGGAAAGCAGCAAGCAGGCCCGGCCGTTGGAGCCGTAGGGCATTCCGCCCGCACCCGGCTCCCGCAGCGCATGCAGATAGGCGCCGAAATCCCGCACCTCCACTGTCACGGTCACATCGGGGTGATGCACGTCCACAGTCAGATGAGGGAACCGCTGAAGCAGCACCCCGCCGATCTCCCGGGAGATCTCCGGGGAGGTCAGCGGGAAACGTTTGTCGCTGCGCTTGGATTCCACCTTAAAGGTTTTAGCCCCCGCCAGCGCCTCTTCTGGCAACCCGGCCGCCAGCGTTTCAATCGATTTCATCGTTTTTTCACACATGTAGGCTTTGCATACCGCCGCAAGGCCAAATACCCGCTTCACCCGCGCATACGCTTCCTCCATATCCGCATTTTCTTCTCCCCGTATATAAACCGTAGACTGCGCCAGCCGCAGATGAAAAACGCCCAGCGGCGCCAATGTCTGCCGCAGATTTTTTAAAAGAACCGCCTCGAACTGGCTGCGGTTGAGCCCCTTCAGCACCAGTTCCCCACATTTCGCCAAAATCATTTGTTCCATGGATTCACATCCTTATATCTTTTTTGAATTTTTTGCGGCACCTCCGCCAACGCATCCATCAGCTGGTCCACTTCTTCGATGGTGTTGTCCACCCCAAAGCTGATCCGGAGCGCACCCATCACCACCGGCTCGGCCTCCCCCAGCCTTGCCAGAACCGTATGGCTTCTGGCCGCCCGGGAGGAACAGGCAGAGCCCTGGGAAACATAGATCTCCCGCTGCTCTAAAAAGTGCAGCACATTTTCTCCCAAATAGCCCATCACCGAAAGATTGACAATATAGGGCACGCCATCCTTCGGAGAATTGATCCGAATAAACGGCAGCGTTTCGGCCCGGGCGAGCAGCCGCGCCCGCAGCGCTTCAAACCGGCCCAGATCTTCTTTCAAAAACAGACCCACCGCTTTTGCCAGCCCTGCCGCGGCGGGGTTGTTATAGGTCCCGGGCACTAATCCGCCCTCCTGCTCCCCACCCAAAAGCAGAGGCAGCAGTCGCACGCCTTTCTTTAAATAAAGTGCGCCGATGCCTTTGGGGCCTTTGATTTTATGGGCAGACAACGAAAAGCTGTCACACTGCAAGCGCTTAACCGGCGTGGGCAGCTTGGCAAACGCCTGTACTCCATCAATATGAAAATGGGCGGGCGCATTCTTTTGCCGGATCAGCGCCGCCACACGGTCCACCGGCAGGATCAGGCCGGTTTCATTATTAACCATCATCACCGCCACCAACACCGTATGGGCGTTGATTGCCTCAGAAAGGCCCTCCCATGTGGGAGAGGCATATACCACCTCAAACCCTTCTTCTTCCAGCTTTTTGCCGCAGGCATAAACGCTGGGATGCTCCACAGCCGTCAGCACCACCCGGTTTCCCCGGCGCGCCCGGACACGGGCAGCGCCCAGCACGGCAAAATTATTGGAATAGGTTCCCCCGGGGGTAAGCAGCACCTCATCCTCCCGGCAGCCGAGCCTTCCGGCAATTGCCTGCTTGGCGTCCGCTATCGCATTCTCCGCTTCCAGCCCCAGCCGGTAAAGCGCCGACGCATTGGCGAAATGCTCCCGCTGCGCGTTGGCCACCGCCTCAATCACATCCGGATAAGGCTTTGTGGTAGCACTGTTGTCCAAATAAATCATTTTTATCACCTACTTGGACATTATATTACAATTCAGACCTAGAATCAAGCATTATTCCTGCCAAAGGGCAATCATCGCCTGTGCGGTCAGCTCTCCGCCGTAGCAGGCCTGTTCCACGGTGTTGGCCGAAGACCCCACCTCCAGCAACAAGGTATAATCGGTGAAATGGGTATTAAACCGATCCCTTCTCAAGTTGACCGGGCGGGAAAGCTCCCCGTAAAGCGCACCCATTTTGCGGGAAAGAACCAACGCATATGTAAAATTACGGCGCCAGTTGGGGTGTGGAAGCCCTTTGGCATCGGTTCCGCAGACCAGCATCACCTGAGCGGCCTCCTTTCCGTCCACCTTAGTCACAGGGTAATAATCAACCCCTTCGTTGCTGATGGAATCCCGGTGCACGTCCAGCACCACCTGAATGGTTGGATTCTCTTTTAAGACCTTTTCCACCGTCGCCCGGGAGGTGGCATAGGATTGATTGAAATCACGGTTGAAAATATCCGTCAGATGAATGGTTTCATACCCCGCATCCCGAAAGACCTTGGCCATCGCCTCCCCCACCGCCACCACATTGTTGCGCTCATCGGTGCTGTTGGTCAGCCCTTGATTATTGCGGTAACACTCGGTGGTGTGGGTATGGTAGATCAGAATGGCGGGCTTTCCTTTGGTAAATTTTGGAATGGAAATCCCCTGGCTCAAAAGATCCGATACATCAAAATCTGTGGCATTGGCCACCGCTGTGCCGTCCACCTGTGTATAGGTGCCGGAAAGTGCGGACAGGTTAACGGCCTTTACCGCCTCTCCCTGTCCGTCGGTTTCCTTGCCTTCCTCTTGCTCGGTTTTGTTAAAATAAAGGAAGTTCTCATCCAAACTTTTGGTAAAATCCGGCACCAGAAACCGGCCCACTTGCCGGAGCACCGGATCCGTATACTTCAAAAGCAGCAATTCCAGCCGTTTTAAAGGGATCCCCCGATTCTGCTGCAAAGAAAAATTGGTCACCGCAGGCAGCCAGCCCCGCCAGGAAAAACCGCCGGTCAAAAGAAGCGCCGCAATCAATCCGGCGCTGATCCACCGTCTCATGTTCCTTTCACATCCTTTCCTCTTCACTATTTCACTATATGAGAAAGGATCAATATAAATACTTCAAAATCTCCTCTGTGGTCAAGTCTTGATGCAATGCCTTATTGAGGGCAAATGCGATTAGTTTGGCGCCAATATCGGTTGCCAGCTCCATCTGACGGGGCGTGGCGATCAGGGAATCTTCATACGGATGCAGCTTCTCCGCATAGGCCTCCCAATCCTCCCCCAGAACATGGTTCAGCAGCGCACGGCAATCCACTACCGTTGGCATACCGATCGAAAGCACCGGCACCCCCAATGTTTTACGGGATATCTCCTGCCGGGCATTATCCACCCCGCCACCGGGCGTCAGACCGACATTGGCCAGCTGAATGGTCTTGCAAAGGCGGGAAAGACGGCTGGTAGCCATTGCATCCACCAATACCACCGCATCCGGCTTCAACTCCTTCACCACCCCTTGGGTCAACTCTCCGCTCTCCACCCCGCAGCTGCCAAATACCGGCGCGGCAAGCGCACTCACGACGCCGTAATTCCCGGGCAGCACCGAAAGCGGCCTTGTTACCATCACCCGATCCACCGCCTTAGCCCCCAAACTGTCCGGCGTAATACGGGGGTTCCCGATCCCCACCACCAAAACGTGACGGCAATCCCCCAGCAGTGTTTTGAGCAGACGCGCCAGCTCTTCAGAAATTTCTTCAAAGGCCGGCTCTCCGATCTCATAGCTCTTTTCGGTGTCAACCGTCATATAGCGCCCGATCTCCCGTCCCAAAGCAGAAGCGCCTTCCTCATCCTCCACAAATACCTCGTTCACCATGCAGTATTCCAGCTTTCTTTCCTCCTGCCGCACGCCTTTCGGCAGGGTTTGCATTTGAGCCATTTCCAGCTGCTCCAGCATCAAGTCTGATGGGATTTTCAAAATAATCAGCTCCTTTCCCGCCTATTTTGCGCGCTTTCAGGCAAAAAAATCCATGTTCCCGCGGGAACATGGATTTTTTTCATTAGGAAAGCAGCTGTTCCAGGCGATCAGCCACCGGTTCCATATAATCTCCTTCAAAAAGCTCGATCATTCCCTTGTCGCAAAGAGCGGCAAGGGCCGGATCCAACGGCAAGCGTGCCAGCACCGGCAGATGATTGGCCAGGGCAACCTGATCCAGATGACTTTCCCCAAACAGTGCAATTTCTTTGCCGCAGTCGGGGCATTTCAAATAGCTGTAGTTTTCCACCAAACCAAAAATCGGTACCTTCATCATCTGCGCCATCTTCACCGCCTTGGTCACAATCATGGAAACCAGATCCTGCGGAGAAGTCACCACCAGAATGCCGTCTACCGGTAAGCTCTGAAACACCGTCAGCGGCACATCTCCGGTGCCCGGCGGCAAATCCACAAACATAAAGTCCACATCGTTCCAGATCACGTCTGTCCAGAACTGCTTCACGGTCCCCGCGATGATCGGTCCACGCCAGACCACGGGCGCCTGCTCATCCTCCAGCAAAAGATTAACCGACATCACCTTGGTGCCCATTTTGCTTTCCACCGGATAAAGCGCATTCCCGTCGCTTTCCGCCTTTGCATGCAGCCCAAAGCACTTCGGGATGGAAGGGCCGGTCACATCCGCGTCCAAAATCGCGGTAGAGAATCCCCTGCGCTGCATGGTTACCGCCGCAAGGGAGGTTACCATACTTTTTCCGACGCCGCCCTTACCGCTAACCACACCGATAATTTTTTTAACATTACTGAGCTCGTGAGGCTTCTCCACCAGGCTTTTTTCACTCTTGGAAGAACAATCCGCTCCGCAGCTGCCGCAATCGTGTGTACATCCCATCGTTCAGTTATTCCCTTCTTTTTTCTTTCGATTATACCCCTTCTTTTAGAAGATGTCAATGGATCCGCTTGTTTAAAGATTATTCCAAAGTTATTTACCGGCTATTCACACCAAATTCATAAATATCTGTTAGACTAATGCATGTAGCAGGTTGGTGGAACGTCTGCAACACTTTTCATATTTCTCTTTTGTTTGGTGAAAAGGGGCGTATTTTTGAATACGCCCCTTTTCATTTTAAAAGAACTGTGTTATAATCAAGAAAAAGTGGAAAAGGAGCAAACTGCATGGCCAAATCCGGGCCCTCCAAAAAAAGTCCCCATGCGGCGGCCGACCGGTTTTATCAATATCTGATCGACCGGCGGGAAGAGGTGCTGCGCTATATTCTGGCAGCGCTGGCCACCGGTATTGTGCAATATTTGCTGCAGCTTTTCCTGCCCGACATCGGCTACTGGGTGCTGCTGCCTTATGCCGTGCGCTTTTTTGCCCTCTTTTACCTGCTGAAATACTGGGCCTATGGGGAAGGCGGTTCCGGCGCTTTCTACACCGGTCGGCAGCTGATGATCGCCATTATGGGGGTGTTGATTGTCACCTGGCTGCTGCAAAATCTCACCTTGTTTTTCGCCGCGCTTTTAGGAAATGCAAGATTGGTTCAATATGTTGGCTCTCTCTTTATGGAACTGGCCTATTTTTTCTTTTTTCAGCTTATTGTTTTCAAAGAACCGGAATAATGCTTGATTTTTCCAGAAAAATCCGGTATAATATAGCCAATTAAAAGAGAGAATGAAATGGAAAGGGGAATGGATATTCATGAAAAAAGATCAATTGATTCTGATCGCATCCATCGTAACCGGTGTTTTGGCAGCAGCCGCAACAGTGATTCTGGTTCTTCGCCGTTTAAAAAAGAAGCGAGATAAAATTGCCCCCGCCAGTCTTTCTTTTGAAAATGATTTTTCGGAAGAGGCGGCAGGGATCCCCGCCACGGAGGAATCCGAATAATTCTGTGGCGGTTATGCGCAAAGCCCTATATGAAACAACGATTCAATGCGTCTTGACCGGCTTTTGCTGGTTCAAGACGCATTTTATTTGCATTATGGGGGGTTAGCCAGAAAATTTTTCGGCTGAAAAACAAAAGAATTTACGGTTTAAAAGCTGCCAGCCGATCCACAAAGGCGCCCAACTGCACTGGATCAGAAAAATCATTCAGCATCACGGTATGCTGCGCGCTGAGCGCGCCGGCATAGATCACCTCTCCTTCCGGAGAAATCCAGAATTTTCCCACATAGTCGTTCAGAATACGATAAGTACCGTCGATATTTCGATGCAAAAACAGCAATACCCGTTCTTCCGCACACAGAAGCGGCACGCCGTCTACCCCTGTAAATGTGCCGTCACCGCCCGGGAATCCGGTTTCTGCCACCATAACCGCAGTCCCCTCCTGCAGGGTGTTTTTAAATGCATAAACGATGTGCACCGGCGCCAGCGCGATCATGGCCGCGTTCTGCTGCAATTTTTGGCTGTCATCGGTAACGACGCCCGCCACCACCTCATCCGCCTCTTCGTAAAGTGCTTGCAGGTTTGGATATCCCCGAACCCAAAAGGAAGACGGTCCGGCAGCATTCTTGGTCTGCACCAGCGGCATTACCGCTTTACACAGCTGAAGTTTCTGCTCCAGAACCCGGTTTCCCTGTTCAAATTTACAGTCAAAAAGCCATAAGACGCCGCATATAAGCACAACAACCCCGAAAAACATCCGCTTTGCCGCTTTGTTTCTCATGCCGTTTCCTTCCTCTCGATCCGGTTCTTTTCTTTGATAGACTTTCACTTTTAATACGAATGAAAAATGCAAAATGTGTCATATTTTTTAAAATTTTCCAAAAAAATTCCCAGAAGGAACGGCGGGCTCTCCGTGTTCCTTCCGGGAATGTTTTCTATAGTCAATATCCTTTTTGTTCCAGATAACGCGCCGCCATCAGCCCCGCCACCGCACCGTCGCCCGCGGCGGTTGCCAACTGACGGATGGGCTTCTGCCGGCAGTCTCCTGCTGCGAAAACCCCTTCCAGGCTTGTTTTACAATCCTCTCCGGCTGCAAGGTAGCCCTCTTCATCCAAATCCACAAAGCCTTCAAAAGCTTTTGTTTTTGGGATCTGACCGATCGCCACAAATAAGCCCTCTACCGACAGCGTCTCTTTTTTCTCTCCAAAAGTCAGCTCTACTCCAGTCAGCTGATCCTCCCCCTGCAGGGCGCTCACCACGCCTCCGGTACGGATCACCACGTTGGGCAGGGCTTTCAAGCGCTCCAGTAAAATAGGCTCACTGCGAAAGCCTTCCCGCCGGTGAATCAGTGTCACCTTCCGGCAGAGCGCCGCCAAAGAAAGGGCCGACTGCACCGCCGCGTTTCCGCCGCCGACCACCGCTACGTCTTTTCCTTTATAAAAAGCGCCGTCACAGATGGCGCAATAGGAAACGCCGTTCAGCGTTTCCTCCCGCGGAAGCCCCAGATGCCGGTGCGCTGTTCCGCAAGCCAGGATGACGCTGCGCGCTGTCATGCTCTCCCCATCGGTGGTTTCTACTTTAAATGCGTTTTCCTGAGGAGTGATCCGCTGCACCTCCACCGGCTCCAGCTGCCCACCGAAGGAAAGCACCTGCTCTGCCATCCGGTTGCCAAACTCCACGCCGCTGATACCGGGCAGACCGGGAAAATTCTCAATTCGCCCGGTGGAAGTGATCTGACCGCCCAACGCGGTGGATTCCAACACCAGCGTGCTTTTCTCCGCCCGCTGCAGATAAATCGCCGCTGTCATCCCGGCGCAACCGCCGCCTACCACGATCACATCAAACATGCACACCCTCCGTTATCTGCTTGATATATTGCCGGATCTCTGACGCATTGGTGAACTGCGCCAAACCCTCTCGGGTTTCCACCACCAAGGTAGGCGCCCGTCGGATCTGATAGGCGTCCACCAGTGCCCGGTTGGCCGGATCTTCCGCATCCAGCTTTTCATAAGAAATCCCCGCGCGGTCCAGCATAGCCGCCACCATGGTGCAGTTGGGGCAGGTTTTGGTTGAAAAGAGCCGTGTTTTACCGGTTTCCGTCAACGGGGAGGTTTCCTCTGTATGGCCGCAGCCGCAGGCATGATTGGCCGGTGTTTTGGTCTGCGCAATGCCCTGGTTATAAAGCTTGCGGTCTTTAAACTCCTGTGCCTTTCCATCGTTCCAGTTCTGCACCGGGCGATAATAACCGGTGATCCGGCTGTATACTTCTGTATTTTCCCCGCAGGTGGGGCAGGTATACACCTCGCCTGTAATATAACCGTGGCCCTTGCAGACCGAATAGGTCGGCGACATGGTGTAATAAGGCAGCCGGTAATTTTCGGCTATCTTTTTGACCAGATTCGCCGCCGCCTTCCAATCGGGCAGCTTCTCGCCCAGAAAAGCGTGAAACACGGTCCCGGAGGTGTAAAGCGTCTGCAGTTCATCCTGAATATCCAGCGCAGAGAAAATATCCTCCGTATAGCTCACCGGAAGATGAGAGGAATTGGTATAATAAGGCGTTCCATCCATATTAGCGGTTATAATGCCGGGGAATCGCGCCACATCATGCTTGGCCAGCCGGTAAGAGGTGGATTCCGCCGGAGTTGCCTCCAGATTGTAAAGATCGCCGTATTGCTCCTGATAATCGGAAAGGCGCTCCCGCATATGGTTCAGCACATCCTTGGCAAACTGCTGCCCCTTCTTTGCGGTGAGATTCACTTTCAGCCAAGAAGCGTTCAGTGCCGCCTCGTTCATTCCCAGCAGGCCGATGGTGGAGAAATGGTTATCAAAGGTGCCCAGATAGCGTTTGGTATACGGATAGAGACCTTCGTTTAAAAATTTGGTGATCACAGTGCGTTTCACCTTCAAAGAGCGGGCCGCAACATCCATCAGATGATCCAGTCGGGCATAGAACTCCGCTTCATCGGCAGACTGATAGGCGATCCGGGGCAAATTGATGGTCACCACCCCCACCGATCCGGTGCTCTCACCGGAGCCGAAGAAGCCGCCGGACTTTTTCCTCAGCTCCCTCAGATCCAGCCGCAGCCGGCAGCACATACTGCGCACGTCGCTGGGCTCCATATCAGAATTCACATAGTTGGAGAAATAAGGCGTTCCATATTTGGCCGTCATTTCAAAAAGCAGCTGGTTGTTCTCCGTATCAGACCAGTCGAAATTCCGGGTGATGGAATAAGTGGGAATCGGATACTGGAATCCGCGGCCGTTGGCGTCGCCCTCAATCATGGTCTCGATAAAGGCGCGGTTGATCATATCCATTTCTTCCTTGCAGTCGCCGTAGGTAAAGTCCATCTCCTTGCCGCCAACAAGGGCCGGCAGATCCTTCAGGTCCGCAGGAATGGTCCAGTCCAGCGTAATGTTGGAAAACGGTGCCTGGGTTCCCCACCGGCTGGGCGTGTTCACGCCATACACAAACGATTGGATGCAGTTCTTTACCTCCCAGTAGCTCAATTGGTCCACCTTAACAAAGGGGGCCAGGTAGGTGTCAAAGGAAGAAAAAGCCTGCGCACCCGCCCATTCATTTTGCATAATGCCTAAAAAGTTGACCATCTGATTGCAAAGGGATACCAGATGCCGCGCGGGGGCAGAGGTAATCTTACCGGGCACGCCGCCTAAGCCTTCTTTGATCAGCTGCTTCAGCGACCAACCGGCGCAGTATCCGGTCAACATCGAGAGGTCATGGATATGCATATCCGCGTTGCGATGGGCCGCGGCCACTTCCTCATCATAGATCTCACTCAGCCAATAGTTGGCCGTAATCGCGCCGCTGTTGCTTAAAATCAGGCCGCCCACCGAATAGGTGACAGTGGAATTCTCCTTGACCCGCCAATCAGTGACATTGACATAACTGTCTACCAGCGCTTTATAATCGAGAAAGGTGGACTTTAAATTGCGCACCTTTTCCCGCTGTTTGCGATACAGGATATAGGCCTTCGCCACATCAGAATAGCCGGACTCACTTAATACTTTTTCCACGCTGTCCTGAATTTCTTCAACGGCAATCTTGCCTTCTCTGACCTTCGGTTCAAAATCTGCCGTCACTTTCAGCGCCAGCAAATCAATCACGCTGGGATGCGACGCTTTATTCTGCGCGTCAAAGGCCTTGCCGATGGCCATGCTGATCTTGGCAATATTAAACTCCGCTTCTGTTCCGTCTCTCTTAACTACCCGATACATCCTTCTCCAACCTCTCCTCTTTTCATTCTATTCCCCTCAGTTGCGCTGAAGGAACCGCTTTTTGGACCACTTGCAGCAGCTGCCGCATCTCCCCCGGGGCATACGCCTCAAGCGCCGGATCCGGCACCTGATCGGAAACACGGAACTGCTGCAGAAAATACCGCCGCGCGCCCTGAATCCAGCGGCTGATTTCAGCCATATCCTCCAAACGGTGCAGCCCCTTGATCACGGTGGTGCGAAACTCATAGTCCACCGGGCCAGAAAGCAGAAATGCCACGCTTTCCCGCACCCGCTCCAGCAGCGGATTTTCCACTCCGGCGGTACTCCGGTACCGCGCCGGCGCGTTTTTAATATCCATGGCCACATAGTCCAGCAGCCCTTCCGCCGCCAAGGCTTTGAGCCGATCCGGAAAAGTGCCGTTGGTATCCACTTTCACCAGATATCCAAGCGCCTTCACCTTACGGATGAACGCCGGTAATTCCTCCCGCAGAAGGGGTTCCCCGCCAGTAACACAGACCCCATCCAGAAGGCCTTGCCGTTTCTTTAAAAAGGAAAGCAGCGCCTCTTCTTCCATCAAAGGTTCCAAGGGCCCGGCCGCCAGTTCATAATTATGACAGAATGGGCAACGATAATTGCAGCCGCCCAAAAACACCGTGCAGGCGGTTTTGCCGGGATAATCCAGCAAGGTCAGCTTTTGCAGTCCCTCAATGGTCAATGGGGAGTCGCTCCTTTCTTTTTGGAAGATTGTAGTACCATTTTACATGACGTTTTTTGGTTTGTCAAGGGGGAAACAACAACATATTCTATTTTTATATATCAGAAACACAAGATATAGATTTTTTTAAATATGTAAAAAAGCCCTCTCCAATGCGAAAAAACGCATGCGGGGAGAGCTTCTTGGGGGAAAATGGACGTTTTATTTAAATTCGGTAACCGCAAATAGTTGGGAAATGATCGAAAGCCCATTTCCCGTCCATCAGCGTCTGATCCACTTGGTAATCCACTGTTTCTGCCGTATCGGCCTAGTGGAAAATATAATCGATGATATGGTTAAAATCCAGTGGCCGTTCCTGTGCCTAAGGATAGCCGATCACCACGTTATCGGCATTGGAAGGGCTGGTCGGATTCTTCACCTCCAGTCTGGCTTTATCCAGAAGACCGATAAACAGAAAGATTTCCAGCCCTTCTTTCCGGCTGCGGGTACGGTCATGCATCAAAATCCCTCTTGATCCTGATACGACTTTTCCTGTTGATTCTGCCAATCCGGCGTTTCCTCCGTCATGCCCCATACATCCTTGGCATATTTGGTGACCATCTTCTTTATCCGGGCCGCGTGCGCAGCGACGGAATGGCCGTTATCGCCGCTTCCTATCCCGGCAAAAATGTGTTCTTAAAAGTTAAAAAACGGCAGCCAATAAGCACAAAATACGCCCCGCCGTTCTGTGAAAAACAGAGCGGCGGGGCGTTATGACTGATCAGCGTGTGTTTGTGTCATCCGAAACAAACAGATTATTTTTTATAAGGAAATACAGCGTCGAACCTTTAAACAGCCGCCCTTGCGCAGCCGCGTTCCAGCCGTTTTCTCAGGTACCATAGGCCAAGCAGTCTTTGATTGCCTGATCAACGATATTCTGTGCTTTGGTGGCTTCGGTTACAATATTAAATGAAGCGTTATACTCTGACTTCGAGAAATTGTTCATTCCGCCGTCTGTCACCATATCCCAGTCGTTCATCGCCACCGCGAAATAGGTGTGTTTGATTACAA
>CAYRYQ010000041.1:0-14265 GCA_964428505.1 uncultured Eubacteriales bacterium | reverse complement strand
ACCATCTCATAGCGATCACAGCAGGCAATCACCGCATCGTCCCGAATGGAGCCGCCCGGCTCCGCGATATAGGAAACACCGCTTTTTTTTGCGCGTTCAATATTGTCGCTGAAGGGAAAAAACGCATCGCTTCCCAAGGAAACACCGGAAATCCCGCTTAAATAAGCCGCCGCTTCCTCCAAAGTGAGTGGTGCGGGCCGGCGGGTAAAATATTTTTGCCAGTTCCCTTCCGCCAGAACATCCTCTTCGTTCTGGTTCAGATAGCCGTCAATCACATTATCCCGCTCCGGCCGGCTTAAGGCGGGCAAAAAGGGCAACGTAAGCACCCGCTCATGCTGCCGCAGATGCCAAAGATCGGCCTTGTGCCCGGCCAGCCGGGTGCAGTGGATGCGGGATTGTTGCCCCGCGCCTACACCGATGGCCTGCCCGTCCACCGCATAGCAAACCGAGTTGGATTGGGTATATTTCAACGTAATCAGCGCCACGATCAGATCGCGCTTTGCGCTTTCCGGCAAAGCCTTATTTTGGGTCACCCGATTGGCCAACAGCGCCTCATCGATTTTAAATTCGTTGCGCCCTTGTTCAAATGTAACGCCGAACACGTCCTTGGTCTCCACCGGAGCAGGGCGGTAGTACGGATCGATTTCCACAATATTATAGCTGCCCTTCCGCTTGGATTTCAAAATTTCCAGTGCTTCTTCGCTATATCCCGGCGCGATAATCCCGTCGGATACCTCCCGCTGAATCAGCCTTGCTGTGGCCTCGTCACAAATATCCGACAAGGCGATCCAGTCACCAAAAGAGCTCATCCGGTCGGTGCCTCTCGCCCGCGCATATGCGGAGGCAAGTGGAGATGCGTCCAACCCTGGAACATCCTCCACAAAACAGGCTTTTTTCAGTTTTTCAGAAAGCGGCAGCCCAACCGCCGCCGCGGTCGGACTCACATGCTTGAAGGATGCCGCTGCAGGAAGCCCCAGCTCCCCCTTGAGTTCTTTGACCAGCTGCCACGCATTGAAGGCGTCCAGAAAATTGATATAACCCGGCCTGCCCGATAAAATTTGAATCGGCAGGTGGCTGCCATCCTTCATAAAAATACGTGCCGGCTTCTGATTGGGGTTACACCCGTATTTCAGCTCGAATTCGTTCATCACTTCGCCGCTTCCCTTCTTTGATTTTGATTAATCAGGCGCTCCTCCTGCTTCCCCGTGGCCAGATCAGTATAAACCACATAAAGGGAAATACGGTTTGCCGCGTCCAGATTGTTCCAAAGATCATTGGCAAACACATCGATGCTGTCGGGAATAAAAATGCGCTCCGGTTCCCCCTGAAAAGTGGGGATGGGATCGCCGTCTGTAACGTAGGTATGAATAAAATGCCCCAACCCGGCAAGAGCAGGATAGGCAAAATGATAGCGGCAGCAGGCAGACCCAGTCGCGTCCGCACTTTTTAAAATGCTCATTTCATAAGTAAAACCCCCGTTTAAAAAGGTCAGCATTCCGCTGATGCGGGGGGTAAAATTGGGCATGTCCGGTTCAAAGCCCCGGCTGTTCAGTGCCGCCTGAAAGCTTTTGGCATGTTCCAGATACCGGACAATCGTGTCGGTCTGATCTCCGTTGGTCACGATCAGCTTATTATTATACCGGCGAACTGCCGCATAGATAATCAGCGAGGGATCCGTGAGCTTCGATGAATCGAAGGCCTCCGTGTAAAGTGCTTCATCTCGCTTCACAAATACCCGGTTGCGGCTGTTGGCGCTGCGCCCCATAATAAAATAGGCCGCCACCGCTTGATCCCCGCTTTCTGTTCTCCCGATCACAATTCCGCGTCCCACATACGGATTTCCCGCAACGCGCTCACCGATGGGTCTGGTCTCATAAATATTCATTCCCGTCTATCCTTTCTGATAGCAGCCGATACCTGTGCCGCCGCCTGCGGCAGCAAGCTCCATTCCGCCTGCTCCATGACTCGTTTCTGTAATTGCTCCGGGGTATCCCCCTCCAACACCTCCACGGCCTTCTGGGCAATGATCCGCCCGCCGTCCGGCACCTCGTTCACAAAATGCACCGTCGCGCCGGTTACCTTAACGCCGCGCCGCAAGGCCTCTTGATGCACGCGCAGACCGTAAAAGCCCTTTCCGCAGAAAGAAGGGATCAGAGAAGGATGCACGTTGAGAATCCGCTCCGGATACCGTCCGGTGAAATCCGCGCTTAAAATGCACATAAATCCTGCCAGCACGATCAGCTCCACCCGATACAGTTCCAACTGAAAAAGCAGCTGCTCCTCAAAATCTTCCTGAGAAGAACATGCCTTTTTGGGGACACAAACCACCGGAATCCCGGCATCCATTGCCCGCTTTATCGCAAAAGCATCCGGATTGCTCGACAGCACCAGCGCCAATTCCCCGTCCGGTATTTTCCCGGCCTTAGCGGCGTCGATCAGCGCCTGCAGATTGGTTCCGCCGCCGCTGACCAGCACCGCGATTCTGACTTTTTCCTGTTCCACCTGAAAGCTCCTTTTTACACCAGCTGAATGGGCTCGCCGGAAGAAACGATCCGGCCGATCACATAGGCGTCTTCGCCCTGCTCTTTCAGAACGCGAAGCGCGGTATCGGCGTCTTCCTCCGCCACCACCACGCTCATCCCCACCCCCATATTGAAGGTGTTAAACATATCCCGATCCGGAATTTCGCCGGTTTTGGCAATCAGGTCAAAAATAGGCAGCACCCGCACCTGGTCCTGCACAATTTGGGCGCCGAGCCCCGCGGGGATACTTCTGGGAATATTTTCATAAAATCCGCCGCCGGTAATATGGGAAATGCCCTTGACCGTCACCGCGTCCAGCAGTGCCAGAATAGGCTTTACATAAATTTTTGTCGGCGTCAGCAAGACCTCGCCGATCGACTTTCCGTTCAAAGCGGAAAGGGACATCCGAAGATCCGCCTCCTCCGCACGGAACACCTTGCGTACCAGTGAAAACCCGTTGGAATGCACTCCGCTGGAGGGCAGCGCCAACACCACATCCCCCGGGCGCATGGTTTCTTTTTTCAAAATCCGGTCCTGATCCACGATTCCGACCGCGAATCCGGCCAGATCATATTCCTCCTCGGGATAAAAGCCGGGCATTTCCGCGGTTTCCCCGCCGATCAGCGCAGCGCCACTTTGTACGCAGCCCTCCGCCACGCCCGCCACGATCTCTGCAATCCGTTCCGGCTGGTTTTTCCCGCAGGCGATATAATCCAAAAAGAACAGCGGCTTTGCGCCGCAGCAAACCACATCGTTCACACACATCGCCACGCAGTCGATCCCCACCGTGTCGTGCTTGCCCATCAAAAACGCCAGCTTCAGCTTGGTTCCCACACCGTCGGTGCCGCTTACCAGCACCGGCCGTCGCATGCCGGCCAAATGGGGCACAAACAACCCGCCGAAGCCGCCGATATCCTCCGCCACCCCTTCGGTTTTGGTGCGGGCGATATGCTTTTTCATGAGCTCCACCGCCCGGTAACCGGCCGTGATATCCACCCCGGCCGCAGCATAACTTTCTGATTTTGAATTAAGCATGGTGCTCCTCCTGTTCCGATATTTTGATTTCGAACCGGTTTTTTCGCCCTTCTTCCGGCACATCCGTGGGATAATCGCCGTTAAAGCAGGCGGTGCAATACCCCTTCCCGCTGGCTCCGCAGGCGATTTTTTTCACATTTTCCACGCTCAGATAGCCCAGTGAATCCACCCCAATCATTTGGGCGATTTCTTCCACCGTATGGCTGCAGGCAATCAAATTTTCTCTGGAATCAATGTCGGTTCCGTAATAGCAGGGATTGGTAAAGGGAGGCGCTGATACCCGCATATGAATTTCTTTGGCGCCCGCGTCTCTTAAAAGCTTAATGATCCGGGCGCTGGTGGTCCCGCGCACAATCGAATCGTCAATCAGCACCACCCGTTTCCCCGCCACCACCTGCGCAATGGGGTTCAATTTAATCTTGACCTTGTCTTCCCGGCTTTTCTGCCCCACCGAGATAAACGTGCGGGCCACATACTTATTTTTGATAAAGCCCATTTCATAGGGAATCCCGGACTGCTTGGCATAGCCCAACGCCGCATCGATCCCGCTGTCCGGCACGCCGATCACCACATCCGCCTGCACCGGATGCTCCAGCGCAAGATAGGCCCCTGCCCGCAGGCGGGCGGAATGCACGCAGCAGCCATCGATCACCGAATCCGGCCGGGCAAAATAAACGTACTCAAAAACGCAAAGAGACTGGGGTTCCTTTCCGCAGCAATCGGTGATACTGCGAATCCCCTTTTTATCAAACACCAAAATCTCCCCCGGCGCCAGTTCCCGGATTATTTCCGCACCCACCGCGTCCAGCGCGCAGCTTTCGCTGGCCACCACATAGCGGTTATCGGCGGTCCTGCCGTAACAAAGCGGCCGGAACCCATGGGGATCCCGCACCGCAATCAGCTTGGTAGGAGACATGACAACCAACGAAAACGCCCCCCGGATCTGAGGGATGGTGCGCCGGACCGCTTCCTCGATTGAGGGCGCGCTCAAGCGCTCTTTGGTTATCAGATAGGCAATCACTTCCGTATCACTGGTGGTGTGAAAGATGGATCCTTCCAGCTCCAGCTTGTGGCGCAGCGCATAGGAATTGACCAAATTACCGTTATGGGCCACCGCCATGGCGCCCTTCACATGGTTCACCACAATCGGTTGGGCATTGACCCGATCGTTGCAGCCGGTGGTCCCGTAGCGGACATGTCCCACCGCCATATTGCCTTCTCCCAGCGCCTGCAAACGCTCGGGCGTAAACACTTCATTCACCAGTCCCAAATCCTTATATGCATGAAAAACCCCATCATCGTTGACCACGATCCCCGCAGATTCCTGCCCCCGATGCTGCAGAGCAAACAGCCCGTAATAGGTCATATGCGCCACATCGTAAGTATCCGGACTAAATACGCCAAAAACGCCGCATTCTTCTCTTAAATCGCCCACCTTATTCCTCCTTGCCGCCTTAAGGCAGCTTTTTTATTCTCCGAAAACTCTGTGCATCATTTCCTGATAGGCGTCTTCCACACCGCCCATATCCCGACGAAAGCGATCCTTATCCAGCTTCTCATTGGTTTTAGCATCCCAGAACCGGCAGGTATCGGGAGAAATCTCATCGGCCAGCACAATCGTGCCGTCGGCCAGCCGCCCGAACTCCAGCTTAAAGTCCACCAGTTTCACGCCCAGCTTCAGGAAATAAGCTTTCAGGATCTCATTGACCTTAAACGCCAGCCGCTCGATTGTTTTAATTTCCTCTTTGTCGGCCAGCTTCAGCGCCAATGCATGATAGGTGTTGATCAGCGGATCATGCAGATCATCGTTTTTATAGGAAAATTCCAGCGTGGGCTCGTCGAAGACAATGCCTTCTTCCACGCCGTAGCGCTTGGCAAAGGAGCCGGCGGAAATATTGCGGATGATAACCTCCAGCGGCACAATGCGCACCTTTTTGACCACAGTCTCCCGTTCGTTCAATTCCTCCACAAAGTGCGTGGGAACCCCTTCCTTTTCCAACAGCTGCATCAGATAGTTGCTCATCCGGTTATTGACCACACCTTTGCCGACAATCGTGCCTTTTTTGGTGCCGTCGAATGCGGTGGCATCGTCCTTATAGGAGACGATCACCAGCACCGGATCTGCCGTTGCGAATACTTTTTTTGCCTTGCCTTCATAAAGCTGCTCTTTCTTTTCCATCATTTCTTCTCCTTTAATCATTCAGCATCGTTTCGATTGCATTGTTCTTTTCCAAAACCTTTTGGGTGTCTGCCGCCCGCTTCTCATCCAGCTTCGTTGCCAAAACCGCGTCCTCCACCGCCAGGATCTGAATCGATAATAAAGCGGCATTCACTGCTCCATCAATCGCGACCGTTGCCACCGGAATTCCAGAAGGCATCTGCACGGTTGATAACAGAGCGTCCATGCCGCCCAACTGTTTTGACTGCACCGGAATCCCGATCACCGGCAGCGTCGTGTTTGCCGCTACAGCGCCGGCCAGATGCGCCGCCATTCCCGCCGCACAGATAATGGCTCCGAATCCGTTTGCCCGTGCCGAAGAGCTGAACGCCTTTGCCTGCTCCGGCGTACGATGCGCCGAATAAACATGGGTCTCGCAGGGAACACCAAAGGCCTTCAGGGTATCCACCGCTTTCTGCACAATCGGCAGATCGCTATCGCTGCCCATCATTACCGCAACTTTTTTCATTATATTATACCTCCTGAATGATATAAAAAGCAAAAAGGGCACACTTTCCCCCCCAACAGGAGAAAGTGTGCCCAGACGGTCGGCTTAAAAAGTTCTTTGGTTCATTGTGGTGCTCCACATTATCCGTCAGTAGCAAAGAACCGCTTGAATTTGGTTTCATTATAGCATGCTCGCCTGCATTTTGTCAACGGATCCCCTTCCCTTTTTCTAAAATTGTTAATTCTATATTAAATCATGACAATTCGCTTGCTATTGTTGGAAAGGTTGTCTATAATAGCGGTGAGGAGATGAATGAATGCGTTCTTATTTACTGAAAAAAGTCTATGGAAACGGCAGCGATATTCTCCGCTCCTCCAATATGCAGAAAACCAAAAGCTTTGTCCAGCATGGCTCTGTCAGTTGCTTTCACCACAGTCTTTCAGTCGCCTGCATGAGTCTGTGGATCGCGGAAAAACTGTCTATCTCTTATGATCAGCGCAGCCTGATCCGGGGAGCGCTGCTGCACGACTATTATCTTTATGACTGGCATATCAAGGAGGAGGCCCGGCCTCTTCACGGTTTCGCTCATGCGGGAATTGCCCTGCAAAACGCGCAGCGTGATTTTAATATCAATGAAATTGAATCCAATGTCATCGCGCGGCATATGTTTCCCTTGAATTGGCGGCCGCCCACCCGCCGGGAAAGCGTCATTGTCTGTCTGGCCGACAAGCTTTGCGCTATACGGGAAATCTTTTCCCACCGTTCCTACCGCCGTTTTACTTAAAAAAGCAGGATCGTGAACTGCAAATGAACAGCCCCTGCAAACGTTTTGTTTGCAGGGGCTGTTCATTTGCAGAGATGGAATCTCTTTATTATCTTTTCGAGAACTGCGGCGCACGGCGGGCAGCCTTCAAGCCATACTTCTTTCTTTCCTTCATTCTGGGGTCACGGGTTACAAAGCCGGCCTTTTTCAGAACGGTCTTCAGGGTTTCATCCGACTCGATCAGCGCACGGGTAATCCCATGACGGATCGCACCGGCCTGGCCGCTGACGCCGCCGCCGACCACTTTGACAATCACATCAAATTTACCCAGTGTTCCAGTCAGCTCCAAGGGCTGACGCACCAGAAGCTTTAAGGTTTCCAGACCGAAATACTCATCCAGCGTGCGGCCGTTGATGGTGACATTGCCGCTGCCGGGAAGCAGGCGGACCCTTGCAACAGAAGACTTTCTTCTGCCAGTGCCATAGAAATAGCTTTCATTATTATACATGGTTCAAAGTCCTCCTTACTTCTCAAATACTTCGGGCTTCTGAGCACCCAGATTATGCTCCGCACCGTCAAACACTCTCAGCCGGGTCAGCGCGGCAGATGCGATCTTGTTCTTGGGCATCATGCCTTTTACCGCCAACTCCACGATCTTTTCAGGGTTGGTTTCCATCAGCTTCTTATAGCTGACTTCCTTCAGACCGCCGATATGACCGGTATGGTACCGGTAAAATTTCTGGTCCAGCTTGTTTCCGGTCAGCACCACTTTGGCCGCATTCAGCACGATCACGCTGTCGCCCCCGTCCACATGCGGGGTATAATCCGGGCGGTGTTTGCCGGCCAGAATCGTCGCAACCTGGGTCGCCACCCGACCCAGAGGCTTGTCAGCCGCGTCCACAATGTACCACTTGCGGGACACTTGCTCTTGCTTTTTCATAAAAGTAGACATCGTCTTTTCCTCCGTAAAATGTTTCATTTCATTGCTTAGCTATTATAATACAACCTATTTAGCCTTGTCAACCACTTTTTTCGAAAAAATCCATTTATTTGTTTTAATCTCTTATTTTCTTTCATTTTCTATTTTTATCTCCCATTTACTAATTTTCTATTTTAAAAAATTTCATTGCAGTTCCTCCTTTTCTTCCATTCGGGAAAAAGATTGACTTTTTTTGCACCGGATTCTATAATGAAGGTTATATGACACCTCAAACAGCAAAGGAGAACGAAAATGAAAGAGCTGGATAAAACATATAATCCACAGGAATTTGAAGATAAAATCTATGATTTCTGGTTAAAGGGCCGCTATTTTCATTCCGAGCCGGACCAAAATAAAAAACCGTTTACCATCGTGATCCCGCCCCCTAATGTGACCGGTCAGCTGCATATGGGGCACGCGCTGGATGAAACCCTGCAGGATATTCTGATCCGTTACAAACGGATGCAGGGCTTTAACGCCCTATGGATTCCCGGCACTGACCACGCCGGCATCGCCACCCAGATCAAGGTAGAGGAAGTGCTCCGCAAAGAGGAAGGGCTGACCCGCTATGATTTGGGGCGTGAAAAATTTCTGGAACGCGTTTGGGCCTGGAAGCAGAACTATGGCGACCGGATCATCAACCAGCTGAAAAAGCTGGGATCCTCCTGCGACTGGGACCGGGAGCGCTTCACCATGGATGAAGGCTGCTCCAAAGCGGTTCGGGAAGTTTTTGTGGATCTTTATCATAAAGGGCTGATTTATAAAGGAAACCGGATCATCAACTGGTGTCCTCACTGCGCCACCGCGCTCTCGGATGCGGAGGTGGTTTATGAAGAGCAGCCCGGTCATTTCTGGCATATCCGTTACCCTGTAAAAGGGAGCGAAGAATTTGTCACCATCGCCACCACCCGCCCCGAAACGCTGCTGGGCGATACCGCCGTGGCGGTAAACCCGGAGGATGCCCGCTACACCCATCTGGTTGGAAAAACGCTGATTCTGCCGCTGGTCGGGCGCGAAATCCCGGTGGTGGCCGATGATTATGTGGACAAAGAGTTTGGCACCGGCTGCGTAAAGATTACACCCTGCCATGACCCCAACGACTTTGAGGTGGGCAAGCGTCATCAGTTGGAAGAGATCCTGATGATGAACGGCGAAGCCAAAATCAACGAAAATGGCGGAAAATACCAGGGCTTGGACCGGTATGAAGCCCGCCGACAAATCGTGCAGGATCTGGAAAAAGGCGGCTATCTGGTCAAAATAGAAGAGCATGCCCATAACGTGGGCGCCTGCTATCGCTGCGGCTGTACGGTGGAGCCCATGACCTCACAGCAGTGGTTCGTCAAGATGAAGCCCCTATCAGAAAAATCCATTGCCGCCGTGGAACAGGGCGACACCCGCTTTGTGCCGGAGCGGTTTACCAAAACCTATCTTAATTGGATGGAAAATGTGCATGATTGGTGCATTTCCCGCCAGCTCTGGTGGGGGCACCGGATTCCCGCCTATTATTGCGACGATTGCGGGGAAATGACCGTCTCCAAAGAAGAGGTGGCTGCTTGCCCAAAATGCGGCAGCACCCATATCCGGCAGGAGGAAGACGTGCTGGACACTTGGTTTTCCTCTGCGCTTTGGCCCTTTTCCACACTGGGGTGGCCGGAAAAGACGCCGGAGCTGGATTATTATTATCCCACCAGTGTACTGGTCACCGGGTATGACATTATCTTTTTCTGGGTGGCGCGGATGATCTTCTCCGGGCTGGAGCAGATGGGGGAGGTTCCCTTCTCTCATGTGTTGATGCACGGGCTTGTGCGGGACAGTCAAGGCCGCAAGATGAGTAAATCCTTAGGCAACGGGATCGACCCGCTGGAGGTCATCTCTCAATATGGTGCCGATGCGCTGCGGTTTACCCTGGCCACCGGCAATGCGCCGGGCAACGACATGCGGTATTACCCCGAACGGGTGGAATCCTCCCGCAATTTTGCCAATAAGGTCTGGAACGCCGCCCGCTTTATTCTGATGTATCTGAAAGAAACTTCCGTGGAGCTGGATCCCGCAACGCTCAGAACCGAAGATCAATGGATCCTGACCCGGTTCCACGAAGTGGTGCGGGACGTAACGGAAAATCTGGATAAATTTGAAGTGGGCCTTGCCCTTCAAAAAACCTATGACTTTATCTGGGCCTGCTTCTGCGACTGGTACATCGAGCTGGTCAAGCCCCGGTTGCAGGCCGGCGGAGAAGAGAGCGCAGTGGCGCAGCGGGTGCTGCTTTATGTCTTTAGCGGCGCGCTGAAAATGCTGCATCCATTTATGCCTTTTATCACCGAAGAAATCTGGCAGGCGCTGCCGGTGCGGGAAGAGGCCATTATGATCGCCCCCTTCCCCGCCTACAATGCCGCCCTTTGTTTCCCGGAAGGTGCGGAACGGATGGAGCATATTATGGAGACCATCAAGGCAATCCGCAACCGCAGGGCAGAGATGAATGTGCCGTTCAGCCGGAAAGCATCTCTTTATATCGAAACAGCGCATCCGGAATGGTTCCGGGACGCTGCTTCCTTCTATCAAAAGCTGGCCGGGTGTGACCGGGTGCTGCTGCAAGAAGCCCCGCCGGAAGGCGCGGTGAAGCTGGTCTGCTCCGGTGCCTCCCTTTATATTCCCTTTGCGGAGCTGGTAGATTTAAAAGAAGAACGTTCCCGGCTGAAAAAAGAGCTTCAGAGAGCGGAAGGAGAGCTTGCCCGGGTAACCGGTAAGCTGAAAAATCAGGGATTTATATCCAAGGCTCCCACTGCACTGGTGGAAGAAGAGCGCGCAAAAGAGAAAAAGTTTTCGGCGTTGGTGGAATCGCTGAAACAAAGTATTGAGGAAATGAACGACCAATGATGTCCTATCAACAGGCTCTTGACTATATTCAGGGCTCCCTGGTGTTTGGCTCCAGGCCCGGTCTGACCCGCATGACCGCGCTTCTGGAAGCACTGGGGAATCCGCAAAACGAGGTGCCCGTGGTCCATGTGGCAGGCACCAACGGCAAAGGCTCTACCACCACCATGATCGCTTCGGTGCTGCAGGAAGCGGGCTATTGCACCGGCTGCTATACTTCTCCCTATGTTTTTGACTTTCGGGAACGCTTCCAGATCAACGGACAGATGATCCCGAAAGAAACCCTGGCCGCCCTCACCGCCAAGGTAAAGACGGTGGCGGACCGGCTGCAGTGTGAGGGGATGGAGCCTCCCACCGAATTTGAAATTGTGACGGCCATCGGCTTTCTGTTTTTTCAGGAATCCCATTGCGACGCCGTGGTGCTGGAGGTTGGCATGGGCGGGCGATTTGACGCCACCAATGTCATCGCGTCTCCTTTGGCGGCCGTTCTTTGCTCTATTTCCATGGATCACATGGAATATCTGGGAGCCACGCTGGAAAAGATCGCCTTTGAAAAATGCGGCATCATCAAGCCGGGGCGCCCCGCGATTCTTTATTGCCAGAACCCGCCGGCGGTTCTCTCCGTTGTGCGCGAGCAGTGCCGCCTGAAAAACGCGCCGCTTCGGATGGGCGATATCGGGGCTCTCCAGATTCTTACCTGCAACGCGTCTGGCAGCAACTTCCTTTATAAGGGACTGCCCTTTACGCTGTCTTTGCGGGGGGAGCACCAAATCTACAACGCCGTCACCGCCATCGAAACATTGCTGCTGCTCCGGCAGCACAGCGCAGTGCATTTTTCCGATCAAGCCCTGCAGTCCGGCATTCAAAAGGCCTATATTCATGCCCGGCTGGATCCTTTATGGGCGCATCCGCTGGTTATGGCGGACGGCGGCCACAACAAGGAGGGTATTGACAGTCTGGTGCATGCGCTAAACACCATGGAGGAGCTGCGGGATCCCGTGATCGTGTTCGGCATGCTGCGCGATAAACCCTATCAATACGCGATCCGCCAGCTGGCGCTGCGGGCGCGCGCCTTTATTTGCGTCACACCGGAAAGCCCCCGGGCCATGTCTGCTTACGACCTCAAAAATATCGCCGCGCTCTACTGTGAAAAGAGTTATTACGCCGAAAATTATGAGGACGCCGCCCGGCTGGCCCTGAAGATCGCCCAGAACGGCCCCCTGCTCATTGCCGGCTCGCTCTACCTGATCGGCCCGATGACCGCAGCACTGAAAAAGATTTTTTAACAACAAAATACGACAATCATTTTAAATTCCTTCTGATACAATAATGCTTACTGAATAAAGCGGCTCAGAGCCCCTTTGCTTTAGTAAACGGGAGCATTCCCCATTGCAATCATCGCTTGTCTTTGGTTGCGGCATTATTTTGCCTGTGTTTTAAAGCGGGGGCTTTTTTATGCCCTGCCGGACCAGCAAAAATCAGAAGGTGTTTTTTATTTCAGGAGGAACCATGAACATCACATTTCAAGAAAACTTTAGCGAACTGGAAGTGCGGCTGAGCGGTGAAATTGATCATCACTGCGCCAAAGAATTGTCTGACAGCATTGATTTCAAAGTCAAACGACTGCGCCCTGCGCGCCTAATTCTAGATTTCGGAGGTGTCAGCTTTATGGACAGTTCCGGTTTGGCGGTCGTGATGGGACGACGAAAGCTGATGAACAGCCTGGAGGGCAGTGTGGAGCTTCGGCACCTGAACGGCGCGCCGAAAAAAATCTTTGATATGGCGGGTATCACCCGCTATGTCAGCGTAAAGGAGGACGTAAAATGAAGGCAACCAACAGCATCCGACTCTCTTTCCTTTCCCGGTCGGCCAACGAGGGCTTTGCCCGGGTGGCCGTGGCGGCCTTCGCGGCGCAGCTGGATCCCACCGTGGAAGAGATCAGCGAAATTAAAACCGCGGTCAGTGAAGCGGTCACCAATTGTATTGTGCACGGCTATGCCGACCGGCTGGGGCAGATCACCATTCAAGGGCGGCTTTATGAAGACGGAAAGCTGGTTTTGTCCATCCGGGATAAAGGAAAAGGAATTGAAAATGTGGAGCAGGCCATGGAGCCCCTTTTCACGACCGGCAATGAGGAAGAACGCAGCGGAATGGGTTTCACCATTATGGAAACCTTTATGGATCGGGTTAAAGTGACCTCCAAACCGGGGATTGGAACTACGGTCACCTTCACCAAATACATACAGTCCAAAGGATAAATGCCCGCTTTAAAAGACCGTCTGGTGGAGGAAAATCTTGGTTTAGTCCGCATGGCGGTAAAGCGATATCGGGGATTCGGAGTTGACGAAGAAGATTTATTTCAGATCGGGTCAGTTGGACTGATTAAGGCAGCCAGAGATTTTGATGACAGCCGGCAGGTGCGTTTTTCCACCTATGCCGTCACTAAAATCATCGGAGAAATCAAAACTTATCTACGCGATAACGGCAGTGTAAAAGTTTCAAGAAAGTATAAAGAGGACCGCTGCCATATGGATCGGGCTGCCCAAGCCCTGACCCAGAAGCTGGGCCGGGAGCCCAGACTCTCAGAGCTGGCGGCGGAAACCGGACTTTCACCGGAAGACCTTCTCACCGCCGCGGAAGCGACCCAGCAGGTTCTTTCTTTAGACCTGCCGCCGGAGGAGGGCGGGGTGACCCCTTCTGTCTCCTCTCCGGAAGAAGAGGCGGTGAACCGTGTGGTTGCTCGGGAAATGCTCGGAACCCTTCCCCCGCTGGAACGACGTCTGATCATTCTGCGCTTTTTTCAGGATCAAACTCAAAGCGCAGTGGCAGCAGAGCTGGGGATGACACAGGTTTCGGTGTCCAGAATGGAAAAACGAATTATACATCAATTAAAGGAGAAATATAAGCCACCATGTTGAAGCACATCACCTTACGCCCCTATTGCAGGAACGATCGGGAAGCTTTTTTATCCCTGTTCCGGGATGATGTCAAAGAAATGTATTATCAGCCCTCTTTGGAAGTGCGCGGCATGACACGCCGCTTTCTGGAAGAAACGAGGGAAAATCGCTTTCTCCATCAAAACCACAATTTTTTAGTTTTGATGGAGCAGGAAATCATCGGCTGCGCCAGTATTGCCCGCAGCGGACCGCGGGGAGAGCTGGGCTGCTATATCCGCCCAGACCGGCGCGGCAAAGGCTATGGGATCGAACTGCTGGAAGAGCTGCTGAATAAAAGCTTTCAGGAATTGCAGCTGCACGAGGTATACAGCCTATGCTTGAAATCCAGCAAAACAGAAGTTCATTTGTTTTCAAAGCTTGGATTTCAACCGGAAGAAAAAGGAGCGTTACTCCAGTTCAGCTTCCACCGTCAGACACTGACCATTCCCCTTTGGGCCCGCGTTCATGTCTGCTAAAGAGGGGACCGGGGCTG
>CAYRYQ010000040.1:0-14587 GCA_964428505.1 uncultured Eubacteriales bacterium | reverse complement strand
CGTGCCCCTTTTTAAGGAGCACGCTTTTTTAATGACGGCAGCCGGGCAGGGTGCAAAGAGACGCGGGCGCACCCGTTTCATGGGAAATGGTATAATTTTTGAGGCGTCGGTTCAGGCATTCCGCACGTACAATGCAGTTGAAGCCATAGCGGTTTCGCAGCTGATCAACGGCTTGATCGAGCTGGCGGGTGCGTAAATCCTTGGGTGTGGAGTTCCAGAAGGTCAACTGATAGCTTTCATCGTCGGGCTGCAGATTCCCCACACCCAGCCCCACACTGCGCAGCGGGGTGGAAGAATTCCAGCATTCCGGCAGAATTGAAAAAGCCGCCTTGGCTAAATCCAGCGCCGTATTGGTGGGCCGGGACATTTTCCATTGCCTGGATTTGGTTTGCAGCTGCGCCGTGCGCAATTGTAGGGTGATCAGATCTCCGGTGATCCGCTGTATCCGCATACGGGACGCCACTTGCTCCGCCAGCATCAGCAGCTGCACCCAGACCTCCTGCTTTGTTTTCAGATCCCGTTCCGTAGTGACTGAATTGCTGATGGATTTTAAGGGTGGGGACGTTGTGGTCAGCGGCGCGCAAAGGTCGGAACCATTGGCGTATTGATACAGAACAGCGCCCCATTTGCCGAGCTGAAAGGTTAAAAATGAAGGGTCGGTTCTTGCCAGCTGACCGATTGTATGGATTCCATAGCGCGCCAGTTTTTCTTTGGTGGATCGTCCCACAAAAAGAAGAGCGGACACGGGCAGGGGATGCACAATCTGTTTGAAATTTTCCCGGGTGATCAGTGTTGTGGCATCCGGTTTTTTAAGATCACTGCCCAATTTGGCAAAAATCTTATTAAAAGAAACGCCCACAGAAACGGTCAGGCCAAGCTCCTCCCGGACACGCCGGCGAATTTCTTGGGCAATTTCTGCGCCGCTGCCGAACAGGCGGGTACTTCCGCTGACGTCCAGCCAGGCCTCGTCAATGCCAAAAGGTTCGACTTCATCCGTAAATTGTCGATAGATTTCGCGCACTTTTTCGGAATAGCGGAAATAAGAGGGCATATCTGGCGGAACCAGCAACAGAGAGGGGCATTTCTGCTTGGCTTCCCAGATGGCCTCCCCGGTAGAAACGCCGGTTTCTTTGGCGGCCTGGCTTTTTGCCAAGATGATGCCATGGCGTTTTTCAGGATTTCCGGCTACCGCGAACGTTTTTCCACGCAGGCATGGATTTTTGGTGGCCTCTACCGAGGCAAAGAAATTATTCAGATCTGAATGCAAAATAATACGCTCCATGAAAGGCCTCCATCATTGAAGAACAATTGTTCTATAATGATTATAATGCGTTAATTTTAAAAAGTCAATGGAAGATTTTTTGAAAAGAACGCATACTATCTGTGGTGATGAAAGATGATCAGACGATCCGGATGTTTTTATCTGGCATTAATTTTAGCATTTGTAAGCGTTCTGTTCCGTACCTTCTGGCTTTCTCTTGGAGATAATGCCCAGCGCGCACAGGATGTGATCAGCAAACGGGAAAGTTCTCTTGTTCTTTATCGGACCAAGGGCGTCATTTATGATGAAAATTTAAATCCGATTGCCGGCGATCAGCCTTGCTGGTATCTGGTGGTAAATCCCCGGGATTTTCAGCAGGAGGATCTGGATCAGCTGCTGACAGAAACGGATGCAGACCGAACCAGTGTGTGGAACAAGCTTCAGCAGGAAACCCCTTTTGTGCTGATGGCGAAGGAAAAGCCCGAAGCGATGCCGGGCGTTAATCTGTTTCAAGGCATGTCCCGCTACAGCGCGGTCGCCGCGCATCTGCTTGGATATCTGGACAGCGCCGGAGAGGTGGGTCTTTCCGGTGTGGAGAAGGAATATAATGATTATCTGAATCTGTTTTCCTCGACCGTCCGCGTATCCTATAATGCGGATGCGATGCGGGGCGCCATTGCGGGGTTGGGCATGGAAACCAAAGATGCGGAGATTTCCGACAACGGCTTGGTGCTGACCCTGAATGCGCAGATCTGTCAGGCATTGGATTCCGCTATGGACCAATATGTGCCGATGGGCGCGGCCGTGGTAGCCGATTGCAGAACCGGAGAAATCAAAGCGGTCAGCTCCAAGCCGGGTTATGATGAAAATAAAATTGCCTCCTATCTGCAGTCTTCTTCAGGGGAGCTGATCAACCGTGCCTTTTCCGCACAATTGGTGGGATCAGTTTTTAAAATCATTGTTGCTGCCTGCGCATTGGAGGCGGGGCTTGAAAATTTCACCTATACCTGTCAGGGGGGCATTGTGATCAATGACCGCACGTTTGCCTGCCATAATCAAAGCGGGCACGGTACGGTTGATATGCAGGAAGCTTTTGCGCAATCCTGCAATGCCTATTTCATTGCTCTTGGGCAGCTGCTGGGATATGATCGTATCGCTGAGATGGCAAAGCGTTTCGGATTCGGCACGTCCATTGCCGTCTTGAGCTCCATGGTCGCTTCCGCTGGAACGTTTCCGGAGAAATCAAATAATCTGGCTTTGGCCAATCTCAGTATCGGGCAGGGGGAGCTGACCGCCTCGCCGCTGCAGGTGGCAAGGATGACGGCTGTGGTGGCAAACGGCGGGGTGATGCCGGCGTTTACCCTTTATAAAGGGCTTTATCTGAACGGCAGCTTGAAAACGGATGGGGTTCTCAAAGAGGGAACCCGCATTCTATCGGAAGAAGTTGCAAAAAAGCTTTGGAGTTATTGCTTATACACCGTAGAACACGGAACCGGGCAAAGCGCAAAGCCTTCTGTGGGCTCTGCCGGGGGAAAAACTGCCTCGGCGCAAACCGGGGTCGTGGTCAATGGAGTGGAAAAGCTGAATGTGTATTTTACCGGTTTTTATCCGGCGGAAAATCCGCGTTATGTCATTACGGTATTCGCGGAAGACGGAGAATCCGGGGGAAAGACCTGTGCGCCTGTTTTTCGGGAAATGTGCGATTTTATAGCGGAAAACGGGTTGACAGGGTAAAAAACTGTGTTATACTATTATCCGTATGGCAATGACGAAAGATCCTGCCTTTTCGGCTATGAAACAGAGAGGGGAGCAGCGGTGAGAGCTCTTCCATAGAAGGTTTGGCGGCGGCTGTTTTTCCGAGCGATACCGCAAGTCTGCGATAACGGCAATTGAAAGAGCGGCACTTTTTGTGCAATTAGGGTGGTACCGCGGAATATTTTTCCGTCCCTATTTGTCCAAGGGGTGTCTTTATATTTTTGAAGGAGAACAGATGGAATGGTATATCAGGGTTTGAATGAGATCAGGGAAAAATACCTCTCGTTTTTTGAGTCAAAGGGGCATTTGCGGCTGAACAGTTTTTCGCTGGTTCCGCAGAATGATAAGTCCTTGCTGCTGATCAACTCGGGAATGGCCCCCATGAAGAAATATTTTACCGGGGAAGTGACGCCGCCGAGTAAACGGGTGACCACCTGCCAGAAATGTATCCGCACGCCGGATCTGGAGCGGGTGGGGCATACGGCCCGGCATGGTACTTATTTTGAGATGCTGGGTAACTTTTCCTTCGGTGATTATTTTAAAAAGGAAGCAATTTCCTGGGCTTGGGAATTTTTAACGAAGGTGATGGAAATTCCGGAGGAATTGCTTTGGCCGTCTATCTATGAAAGCGATGAGGAAGCCTATGCCATCTGGCGGGATCAGATCGGCGTACCGGAGCAGCGGATTGTGCGTCTGGGAAAGGAAGACAATTTCTGGGAGCATGGCACCGGCCCCTGCGGACCCTGCAGCGAGATCTATTTTGACCGGGGCGAGAAATACGGCTGTGGCGCGCCCGACTGCAGGCCCGGTTGCGACTGCGACCGGTATATGGAAATCTGGAATAACGTGTTTTCTCAGTTTAATAATATGGGAGACGGCACTTATACGGAGCTGGAGCATAAAAATATTGATACCGGCATGGGGCTGGAGCGTCTGGCCTGCGTGATGCAGGGCGTGGACAATATGTTTGAGGTGGACACGATCCGCAATATTTTGGACCGCGTTTGCGCGATCGCCGGTGTGCGCTATGGGGAAGACGCGAAAAAGGATGTCTCGATCCGGGCAATCACCGACCATGCCAGAGCCTCGACCTTTATGATCTGCGACGGCATCATTCCTTCCAATGAAGGCCGCGGCTATGTACTGCGCCGGCTGATTCGCCGGGCGGCGCGCCACGGTAAGCTTCTGGGGATTGAGCAGGCCTTTCTGACCGTGCTTTGCGACGTGGTCATTGCGGAAAATAAAAGTGCTTATCCGGCGCTGCTGGAGAAGGAAACGCTGATCAAAAAAGTGTTGGCTTATGAGGAGGCGTCTTTCGCCAAAACCATTGATCAGGGACTTTCCATTCTGGAATCACTGACCGATAAAGGGAGAATCCTTTCAGGGGAAGACGCCTTTAAACTTTATGACACTTATGGATTTCCGCTGGATCTGACCCGGGATATTCTGGAGGAGCGGGGAATGCAGGTGGATGAAGAGGGCTTTTTCAAGCGAATGGAAGAGCAGCGTCAGCAGGCGCGCGCTTCCCGTAAGGCGCAGGACGCCGAATCCTGGAAAAGCGACGGATTGAATCTGGACGGTGTTGAAAAGACGGTGTTTTTGGGTTATACCGCAGAGGAAGCGTCTGCGAATATTTTGGCACTGGTTGCAGACGGTGAAGAAAAAGAGACGATTTTGGAAGGCACACGGGCCTTTTTGGTGCTGAATCAAACCCCTTTCTATGGGGAGGGCGGCGGCCAGGTGGGGGATACCGGCGTGATCCTCGGGCAAAACGCGCGTTTTGTTGTGGAGAATACCACTAAAACGGCCAGCGGGGTCTTTATGCATTGGGGAGCGCTGGAAACCGGCGCTTTAAGCGTGGGGGATCCGGTAGACGCCAAGATCGACACAGCCCGCCGGGACGCGATCCGGCGTAATCATACAGCGGCACATTTGCTGCAGGCGGCGCTGCGTGAGGTGTTGGGCAATCACGTGGAGCAGGCAGGACAGCTGGTAAACGAACGAACAGTGCGCTTTGACTTTACCCATTTTTCCGCCATGACCGCAGAAGAACTGGCGGCGGTGGAGCAGCGGGTCAATCAGGTGATTCTGCAGGGAATCGCCGTATTGAATTATGAGACCGGCATCGAGGATGCCAAGGCCAAAGGAGCCATGGCACTGTTTGGAGAAAAATATGGTGCGCAGGTACGGGTGGTTGAGGTGCCCGGCGCATCCATTGAGCTTTGCGGCGGAACCCATGTGCAGAATACCGGGAAGATGGGGCTGTTTAAAATTGTTAGCGAAAACGGTGTGGCCTCCGGTGTGCGTCGGATTGAGGCGGTGACCGGATACGGTGTTCTGGATTTGCTGCTGAACGCGCAGCGCGAAATTGCGCAGGCGGCAGAAACACTGAAGTGCAGCAGCGCACAGAATTTATTGCCGAAGTGTCATTCTTTGATGGAAGAAGTGAAAACGCTGCAGCAGCGGCAGGCAGCGGCCAATAAAAAGATTGCAGAGCAACAGACCGGTGCTCTTTTGGACCGGGCGGTGGCGGTGGGCAGCCTGCGGGTGGTTACGGTGTTGTTCCGGGATGCGGACATCAAGACTTTACGGGAATTGGGTGATGATCTGAAAGCGGCCTATCCCGATTTGGTTGCGGTTCTGGGCAACCTTTCTGAGTGTAAAGGAAATTTCCTTGCCATTTGTGGGAAACAGGCCGTAGAAAGCGGCATTTCTGCCGGAAAGCTGGTTGGGCTTGTGGCGGAGCTGACTGGCGGTAAAGGCGGCGGAAAACCAGACAGTGCCATGGCCGGGATGGGGGATCTTACCAAAGCGGATCATGCGCTATCCCAGGTGGTTTCACTTGTAAAAGCACAAATGAAATGAAGGTGAGAAGAGATGAGTGATTGCATTTTTTGTAAAATTGCGGCGGGAGAAATCCCGGCCAAGAAGGCCTATGAAGATGAGAGCGTGATCGCTTTTGATGATCTGAATCCGGCGGCAAAGGTTCATATTTTGGTGATCCCGAAGGCGCATATTGCCAACGTGATGGAAATCACCCCGGAAAACAGCGCGGTGGTGGCGCATATTTTTGAGGTGATCAGCCGGCTGGCCAAAGACCTGCAGTTGGAAAACGGATTCCGGGTGGTCAGCAACTGCAATGCTTACGCGGGTCAAAGTGTGTTTCATCTGCATTTTCATTTGCTGGGCGGCGAGCAGCTGTCCATGCAGATGTGCTGAGGAGGGAAAGCCATGGATACCTATACGCTGCGGGTGGCGGGTCTTACAAGGGAACTGCCGATTTGTCCGGTGAATGAACACCTGGATATTGCGGCTTTTGTCATTTTCGGCGATGTGGAGCTGACGGTGACCTGCGCCAAAGAATTGATTGCGCAAATGCCGCCCCACGATATCATGATCACGGCGGAGTCCAAGGGCATTCCGCTGATTCATGAAATGGCCCGGCAAACCGGTGAAAACCGGTATATTTTGGCCAGAAAAACGCCAAAACTATATATGAAAGATGTGTTCACCGTGGAAGTGAATTCCATTACAACCGATCACCGTCAGATTCTCTACATTGACGGAAAAGACCGGGAGGCTATGAAGGGGAAACGGGTCATCATTGTGGACGATGTGATTTCTACCGGAGAATCGTTAAATGCGCTGGAAACGCTGGTGGAACAATCCGGCGGGGAAATTGTGGGAAGGATGGCTATTCTGGCAGAAGGAGACGCCATACAGCGAAACGATATTATTACGCTGGCGCCTCTGCCGCTGTTCTTTAAATAAGTCTTTACATAGGGAGGTATAAAATAATGGCTGAACTGGTGCCCAATGAGGGAAAAAATGAAATAATAGAGGTGGACGGCGTGGCATATCGCCGGCTGCCCATCAAAACGCATGTGGTAACAGACGCCGATCGGATCGCAGATGTGGCGGAGCAGTATGCCAAAGAAAAAATGGAAGACGGCGATGTGCTGTTTATTTCAGAAAAATGTGTGGCGTGCACCCAAAAGCGCGCCATCCCGATGGAGGAGATCAAGCCCCGCCTTTTGGCCAGAATTCTCAGTCGGTTTGTGTATAAATCTCCCTATGGGATCGGGCTGAGTATTCCGCAGACGATGGAAATGGCCTTGCAGGAATGCGGAACGCTGAAAATTCTTTGGGCGGCTTTCTGTTCGGCGATTGGGAAGATCTTCGGAAAGCGCGGTATTTTCTATGATATTGCGGGGCCGAAAGCTCGTTCGATCGATGGGCCCTGCGACTGCACGATTCCGCCCTACAATCATTATGTGGTATTGGGCCCCAGTGAGCCGGATAAGGTTGCGCGCGAGATCAAGGAGCGGATCGGATTTGATGTCTGTATTGTGGATATCAACGATATTGACGGTGTTATTCTTGGAATTTCAGATGATCAGATGGACCGGAAGCTTTATGCAAGAATTTTAAAAGACAACCCGTTGGGGCAAAGCGGGCAGCAGACACCAATGGGGATTATTCGCAAGGTTGTATCCTAAACGAAAAGCGCATAGAAAAACCGGAAGGCGGGCTGACGCAGCACATCCTTCCGGTTTGTTTTTTATTGAATAAAAAGGCGGTGCCCCGGAATTTTCTTCAGCAGCCAGGCAAGCAGCCAGCTGCCGAAAAATGCGGCAGCCAGCACGGCGAGATATGCAACAATCCAGGGAAAAGGCCATTCCTTACTGTATTTTAAAAGCAATTCGATGATAAAAAAGTGGATTAAATACATCGCGAAACTATTGCTGGAGATCTGGAATAAAATCGAAGCGCTCACGGATTGCCTTTTTAGGGGCAATCGGGTTAAAATTTCGGCGAGTGAAACACTGAGAGCAACGATCGGGAAGCTTTGATACCATAATAGGTCAACTGTTCCATGACCGACAGGCTGGTAGGCTCTCCATTGAATCACCAACAAAAGTATGAGTGCTGCGGAAGAAATCAGGGCCAGCCAGCTTAAACGCACGTTGCGCAGGCTTTTTCGATAAAAGCACAGATATCCGATGATTGCGTAGGCCGGATAAAGGGTTATCAAAAAGTGATCGCCCCAGCTGGACAGAGAACGAAGCAAGATGCTAAGACGGAAGGGCGTAGAAATGATTTGCAGAGTGGGAACAATGGAGCAAAACAAAAGAACGACACCGCAATAGAACCATAGAACTTTAGAGGAAAAATGCTGAACAATCTGGCTGAAAATTGGCAAAAAGAGGTATATGCCGAGGATTGTGGGCAGATACCACAGAAGCGGCTTGACACCGATATCCAGAAAAACGGCGTACTGAAGACAATTGATCCACTGGTTCAGTGCCAATGGCCTATTCTCAACGATTTGAAATATAAAAATCCAAAAAACGCTAACCCGGTAAAGCGGCAGAAACCGATGTAAAAGGTGTTGCTTAATCTCCGTACCGGTGGTATAGCTTCGTGGAAACATCAATGCGCCGGTCAGCATTAAGAAAAAGGGGACTCCCAACCTCCCTAAGATATAGAGGATGGTTTGAACCAGCCAATTTATAAAATGAACCGCATAATTATGCTTGGCCAAATCCCAGTAAAAAAGCGTTTCAACCGTATGAATGGAAATAACCATGGCGATAGCGATGGAACGGATTAGATCGTATGTAACTATACGGCTTTTTTGATCAGTCAAAATGGGCCCTCCCTTATGCCATATATCAAATCTAAAGGTCAATTCCACTTTAATGCGACGCGCAGGGTGGACTATTTCAAAAAATGGCCGAAACCTTATATATAAAGTATCGGCTGGCTATCGCTATAAAAGGAAAGTCAGATCTCGTCATTGGCGCGCAGATATTCTTCCGAAACATTAAAATAAGCGCAAAGCGCTGCGATCTGCTTTGGAGGGAGATCAATGCGTCCGCGCTCAAAAGCAACGTAAAGCGGTTTTGGATAATCAATGATATTGGATATTTCAATTTGGGTTTTTCCGTATAATTTTCTCAGCTTTTGGGCGTTTCGCATTTGCTCATCTCCTCATATATAAAAGGATTATACCACGTTTGATAAATGTCGTCAATATGTGATCAAAGATGATTCGATTTTTATATTAAAATTCCAAACAATCCATTCTCTTCAACCCGATCAATGCGCACATATTGAAGGATTTTGTCTGCATCTCCGCGCCAGTAAACCGGGCAGTAATTGCGGGTGAACCCATGAGAAAAGCCATTTTTTTCTTCTTCGTGTAGCACTTGCTGCACGGTGCCGATCAGGCTGTTCCAAAAGGCGTGCCGACTTTCCCGTTCCATCGCCTCCATTCGTTTGACCCGCTGCTCTTTGACTTCTTTTGAAAGTTGTCCGTCCATATCGGCCGCGCGGGTTCCTTTGCGCGGGGAATAGGGAAAAATGTGAATTTTCGAAAATTCGACATTTTGGGCAAAACGCAGGCTTTCTTCAAACTGCGCTTCCGTTTCCCCGGGAAAGCCTACAATCAGGTCGGTGGTCAGCGCGCAATCCGGAAAAGTCTCCTTCAGCAGAGACGCCGCACGGGCGTATTCCGCTGCGGTATAGTGCCGCCGCATGGCATGCAGGGTTTCGTCACAGCCGCTTTGCAGCGAAAGATGAAAATGCGGGCACAGCGCAGGAAATTTTTTAATTTGATCCAAAAAGGCCGGGGTGATGATGCGTGGCTCCAGCGAGCCTAAACGAATACGGGCGATGGTTGGGATTTTTGCCACCGTCTCAATGGCTTTCTCCAGGCAGGGCGCGCCCCAATCTTTTCCATATGACGCAAGATGGATCCCGGTGAGCACCAACTCCTGATAACCGGCGGCTGCCAGCCTTTCGGCTTCTTTTCGCACCGCATCCAAGGGTTTGGACCGAATTTTCCCTCTGGCAAAGGGAATCAGGCAGTATGAACAAAAATTTTCACAGCCGTCCTCGATTTTTAAAATAGCCCGGTTTTTTTCTCCAAAAGACGAGATCTGTTCTTCTTCCAGCGAACTTTGATTTTCCACAGCCACCAGCTGCTTTCCGCTTTTTTGGAATTCCGCCAGATAGCGCACAATTTCCTTGCGGTTGGAGGTGCCCAGCACAATATCGACGCCCTCCAATGCGCATGCCGCCTCCGGAGCAACCTGAGAAAAGCAGCCGCAGACCACCAAAATGGAACCCGGATGACGGCGCTTGGCGCGGGAGATCATCTGCCGGGACTTTTTGTCGGAGATTTGCGTGACCGTGCAGGTATTCACAATATAGACCTCCGCCGGTTCCTCAAAGGAAACGGTCTGGTATCCAGCATGCTCCAAGCGGTCCCGCATCAGTTGGGTATCGTATTGGTTTACCTTGCAGCCAAGGGTGTAAAACGCGACTCTCAAATTGGTATTCCTGCCTTATTTATGATGCTTCTATCATAGCAAAAACCATTCCGGAATGCAAGGCGGATTTATAAAGAATCATAAAAAGATCCATTACAGAACAACAAAAGACAGCTGCTATCAAAAAAATATTGACAACAAAAAGAAGGTATGATAGAATACATTTAAGTTAAGGGAGTAGTCGGCGCAGTGTTTTGCGTGATGAAGCCAACATCCTGAAAGCGGATTGAAGCGCTTTCTGGCTTTATTGGAATGACGAGACTTATCTGCTAGGGCAGATAAGTCTCTTTTTTTATCGTGAAACAGCCGGTGAAACAGACTTGTGCCCGTTGCGGCACGCAGCATTTTGCCAAATCATTGGCAGGACGGAGGAATCATGAAAGCATATTTACATGACGTGGAGCAGGTATTAACAGAACGACAGACCTCGGCGCAGGGGCTATCTTCGCTCACTGCGCGGGAACGACTGGAACGGTTGGGCGCCAATAAACTGGCAGAGGGGAAGAAGACGCCCCTGATTCTACGCTTTTTAAAGGAATTGGCAAATCCCATGATCTTGATTTTGATCGCAGCCGCCGTGGTTTCCGGGGTGCTGGCGGTTTACGCCCATGAATCGTTTGCGGACACGATCATTATCATGACGGTGGTGATCATCAACTCAGTTCTGGGCGTAGTGCAGGAAAGCAAGGCGGAAAAGGCGATTGAAGCGCTCAGGGAGATTACAGCGGCTACCTCTAAAGTCTATCGGGACGGACAGCTTTTAACTGTGCGCAGCGAGGAACTGGTGCCGGGGGATCTCATCGTTTTGGAAGCGGGAGACGCGGTGCCTGCGGATGCCAGAGTGATCGAAAGTGCAAGCTTAAAAGCCGAAGAGGCGGCATTGACCGGCGAATCGGTGCCGGTCAATAAAAAAACTGCCGCTTTGCAGCTGGGCAATGAGAAGGATATCCCGCTGGGAGACCGGGTCAATATGGTTTATATGGGCAGTACCATCGTGTATGGCCGGGGCGTGGCGGTGGTCTGCGATACCGGGATGAACACAGAAATGGGGAAAATTGCCAATGCGCTGACCCAGTCGAAAGACGATGTGACGCCTTTGCAGATCAAACTGAATCAGCTGAGTAAATTCTTGAGCTTTCTGGTGCTTGGAATTTGCGCGGTGATCTTTGCAATTGATTTGGTTCGCTCTTATCCTGCCATTGGTGGAGAAACGCTGCTGAATACCTTTTTGGTGGCGGTGAGCCTTGCAGTGGCCGCGATTCCGGAAGGGTTGGCCGCGGTGGTGACAATTGTGCTTTCGATCGGCGTGACCAATATGTCAAAACATAACGCGGTGATCCGTAAGCTGACCGCAGTGGAAACACTGGGCTGCACCCAGGTCATCTGTTCCGATAAGACCGGAACGCTGACGCAGAACAAAATGACGGTGGTAGAGCATGTCTCCTATGATGTGCCGGTACTGACGTTGGCAATGGCGCTTTCCAGCGACGCCAAGCTGGACGCCAGCCATGAGGCGGTGGGCGAGCCCACCGAGTGCGCTTTGGTCAATGACGCCTATAAAGAGGGAACCAGCAAAGAGGCGGAGCGCTATGTGCGCATGGGGGAAGCTCCCTTTGATTCCGATCGGAAAATGATGTCCACCGTATGTAAAAACGCGTCTGGAGAGTTTTGGCAGTTCACCAAGGGCGCACCGGATGAGATCTTAAAGCGCTGCACTACCGTTTGGAAAAACGAGCAGGAGGTGCCACTGACCGAAGAGGGGCGCCGGGAGATTTTGGCGGCAAACAAAGGGCTTGCAGATCAGGCCCTGCGCGTTTTGGCCGGTGCGCGCCGAAGATGGCAAGCGGAACCCACACAATACGACCCGGAATACTTGGAGCAATCCCTTTGCTTTTTGGGGCTATCCGGCATGATTGACCCCATTCGCCCGGAGGTCAGGGCGGCGATTGAGGAATGCAAGGACGCGGGAATCCGCCCGGTGATGATCACCGGGGATCATAAAGACACCGCGGTGGCGATTGCCAGGCAGCTTGGCATATTGGGTGAAGGGCAGCTGGCGATTACCGGTGCCGAGCTCAATGAAATTCCTGAAGAGCAATTAAACCGGGAGATTACAAAATACTCTGTATATGCCCGGGTTCAGCCAGAGCATAAGGTGCGCATTGTGAAAGGCTGGAAAACCAAAGGAAAAATTACGGCGATGACCGGCGACGGGGTGAACGACGCTCCTTCGATCAAAACGGCGGATATTGGCGTTGGAATGGGCATCACCGGAACCGATGTGACCAAAAATGTGGCGGATATGGTGCTGGCAGACGATAATTTTGCTACCATCGTAAACGCGGTGGAAGAAGGACGGCGGATCTATGACAATATCCGCAAATCCATTCAATTCCTGCTTTCTTCTAACCTTGCGGAAGTTCTGGCCATCTTTTTTTCCACAATGCTGGGATTCACCATTCTGAAACCGGTGCATCTGCTGTGGATCAACCTGATTACCGACAGCTTCCCCGCGCTGGCGCTGGGAACAGAACCCAGCGAACCGGATGTGATGAAGCGGGCTCCCCGCAAGTCCAAAGAAGGCGTTTTTGCCGGCGGGATGGGGTTTGATGTGGCCTTTCAAGGGGTGATTATCACGGCCTTAACCATGCTTTCATACTTTATCGGGCACTTTATTGAATCGGGCAACTGGGAAGCGGTCAACAGTGCAGACGGGATGACAATGGCCTTTCTGACGCTTTCTTTGGTGGAAATCGTGCATTCGTTTAATATGCGTTCCCGCAGAAAATCGGTGTTCCAGATCCCAAGACAAAATAAATTTCTCTGGTTATCCATGGTGGCTTCTCTGGTTGCTACCACGTTGGTGATTTATGTTCCGTTTTTAGCCGATTCATTTAGCTTTGAGCATATATCGCTGCAGGAATATGGGATCGCGTTGCTGCTTGCTTTCAGCATTTTGCCGATTATGGAGTTGGTGAAGTTGGTTCAGCGCGGCATTTTAAGAAATAAGGGCGGAGAGTAACGGCTTTTAAATGACGAAACCTCCCTGCGCCATTGGCGGCGCAGGGAGGTTTTTTACAGGGCGGAGCGGTTACAGGGTAAGCAAATCCTGTGGTTTCGCAATCAGATAATCAGCGGACTTCAGTTCCAGCTCATCGCCGTAGCCGTAAAGAACGGCGGCGGCGGCCAAACCGTTGGCCCGGGCACCATCAATATCATAAATGCGGTCGCCCACCATCAGTGTGTTTGGAGGGGCAACGCCCGTTTTCAGGAGGACGTAGGCAATGACGTCTTCCTTTTTTGTACGGGTTTCGTCCATCAGCGCGCCGCCTATAAAAGAAAAATATTCATTCAGGCCAAAATGAGCCAAAATCTGTTTTGCATAGGGCTCCGGTTTACTGGTGGCAACAAAAAGCGCGGCGCCCCGCGCCTTAAGCTGACGAAGGGTTTCGGGAATAGTGGGATAAATGGAATTTTCAAATAGACCCTGTTCTGAAAAATATTCCCGATAATAAGAAACCAACCGGGCAGCTTCTGCTTTGCCAACCTTGCAGTATTGTTGAAAGGAATCCAGGAGCGGTGGCCCGATAAAGGAATAAAGCGCTTCTCGGGGCGGCGCGGAAATTCCGTATTTTTTAAGAGCATAAAGAATGGAATTGGTAATGCCGAGACCGGGATCCGTCAAAGTGCCGTCCAGGTCAAATAAAAAATTCTGAAAAGTCATGTCAATACTCCTTTTCATTATTGTAACGGATTTTCTTTTGTTTTGCAAGCAGGAAGGTTTTTGTAATAAAAAGCCTTTTGTTGCCGATAATGAAAACGGAGGAATTTTTATGGAATTTACGGCAAATTTTCTAACAAACCTAAAATTATTTCAAGACGCCTTTGACCGCGATGACACCTTTTGCGTAAAAAGGGTTCATAACCCGCACTATCCGGATCTTTCGATTGCGGTGCTCCTTTCCAGCGCCATGGTCAGTAATGAAGTGACGGACCGGGATGTGTTGTGGAGCCTTGAAACGCATCGTTTTATCCCAACGCCTGCCGGGGTCGCTGCAGGCGGCATCTGTAATCACAGCGTAAGTGTTTTGACCGATCCGGAAAAGGCGATGAATCAGATCGGCGCCGGAGACTGCATGGTTCTGGTGGGAGATGCGCCTTGTTGTTTGGATGTGGATGTCAAAGGAATGGCACAGCGCAGCATCGAATTGCCGGAAACAGAAATATCGCTGCT
>CAYRYQ010000039.1:0-15044 GCA_964428505.1 uncultured Eubacteriales bacterium | reverse complement strand
TTTCAGGAGCAAGTACTCAGCGACGAGCATAAAAAGAAAATCAGCGCGTCCAAGTATTCGCTGGATCAGCTGATGACGCTGGCTTCAATTGTGCAAAAAGAAGGGGGCGAGGATCTGGCGCAGGCGGCGGGGGTCTATTGGAACCGCCTGAAGAACGACACCGTTCCCAATCTGGAATCCCAGGCAACGATAGCCTATATTCTGCCGGCGGGGCATGGAGCGGTCACCGCGGCGGATCTTGCGACCGATGACGCGTATAATACCTATCGCAATCCGGGACTGCCCGCCGGCCCCATTTGCAGTCCGAGCGCAGACGCGATCGCGGCGGTGCTCGCTCCCGCCGCAACAGACAACCTTTATTTTGTGACGGAAAGTAACGGGAAGATGCTGTTTGCGGCCAACGACGCGGATCAATTGAAAAACATCAAAAAGGCCGGCGACGACATAAGAGGCACCGGAACGGTGCACGCATGATGGAGCTGCTGGCGCCGGCAGGCAGCTGGGAGAAGCTTCGCTATGCGGTGTGGTATGGCGCCGACGCGGTCTATGGCTCTTATCGGGAATTCAGCTTGCGGGCGGCCAGCGATAATTTTTCGCTGGAGGAGCTGGAGGCCGCCATTGCCTTTTGCCATGCCCACGGGGTGCGCTTTTATGTGACCGTCAATATTTTTCCTGCCGGCAGCGATCTGATGCTGCTCCCGCCCTTTTTGGAGCAAATGGAGCGGCTGATGCCCGACGGACTGATTATCGCCGATCTGGGCGTGCTGGCACTGGCGAACCGCCACGCGCCGACCGTTCCGAAGCATATTTCCACCCAGGCGAATGTGACCAACTATGAAGCCGCGATGGTTTATTATCAGCTGGGCGCCAAACGACTGGTGCTGGCGCGGGAAATGCGGCTTGCTGAAATTGCGGCGCTCAGGCGGCAGGTTCCTGCCGATCTGGAGCTGGAATGCTTTGTGCATGGCGCAATGTGCATTTCGTACTCCGGTCGGTGCCTGCTGTCGGCAGCCATGACGGGCCGCAGCGCGAACCTTGGCGCCTGTGCCCATCCCTGCCGCTGGAGCTATGCGCTGGTGGAAGAAACGCGGCCCGGGTCCTATTATCCCATTGAAGAGGATCGCCGGGGCACTTATTTGATGAACGCCAAGGATCTGTGTCTGATTCGCCATTTGCGGGAACTGAAAGAGGCGGGGGTGGACAGCCTGAAGATCGAAGGGCGGATGAAAAGCTTTTATTACGTGGCTGTGGTGACCCGGGCCTACCGCCGGGCCCTTTGCGACCTTGCGGCGGGGCGGCCCTTTGACGAGCGGCTGGCGGAGGAACTGAGGGCGGTTTCTCACCGGGATTATACCACCGGGTTTATGTTTGGCGACCCCGGCGCGCAAGGGTTAAAGCCGAATGACGGCTGCTATCTGCGTTTTACAGACGTGGTGGCGGTGGCGGAGGAGGAGCCCTGCTGGGTGAAACAGAAAAATAAATTTTCCGTTGGGGAAGCCCTTTGGATCTTATCTCCGAAAGAAGAGCCCCGGCAAGTGGTTTTAGAGCAAATGTGGAACGAACGGGGAGAACCGATTGAAAGCGCGCCCCATGCCGAGATGCGGGTGCGGCTGCCTTTTTTGCTGCCGCCACACGGAATCCTGCGGCGTGAGCGCCCGGAAAAGGAATAAAACAGAGAGGAAGTTGAAACAAAAATGGCAACAGTAAAGATACCGGAAGGATACTGCCCGGTGCTGTCTCTTTATGAAACCCAGAAGGCTATCGGGCTGATCAAACGACTTTTTGAGGATATGCTGAGCGGGGCACTGCAGCTCAGACGGGTGTCTTCTCCCTTGTTTGTGACGGCGGAGAGCGGCCTGAACGACAATCTGAATGGCGTGGAACGCCCGGTGCGGTTTTCCATCCGGGATACCGGTGCCGAAGCGGAAGTGGTGCATTCCTTAGCCAAATGGAAGCGGCAGGCGCTGAAAGACTATGGCTTTTCGGAAGGAAGCGGCCTTTATGCGGATATGAACGCCATCCGCCGGGATGAGGAGCTGGACAATCTGCACTCGATTTATGTGGATCAGTGGGATTGGGAAAAGATCATCCGGGAGGAAGAGCGCACCAAGGAATACTTAAAAGAGACCGTCACAAAAATCGTGGGAGCGATCAACGAAACGGAACGCACCCTCAGGAGCATGTTCCCCCGCCTTGCGGCACGGCCGCTTTTGCAGCGGGAGATCACCTTTGTGACCACGGGGGAGCTGGAGCGGCGCTATCCCGCATATAGCCCCAAGGAGCGGGAAAACGCTTTTTTGAAAGAGCATCACACGGTTTTTCTCATGGAGATCGGCGGCAAGCTGTCATCAGGCAAGCCCCATGACGGGCGGGCGCCCGACTATGATGATTGGGCGCTGAATGGGGATCTTTTGTTTTGGAACGAAACCTTGGGGCAGGCCTTTGAAATTTCGTCGATGGGCATCCGGGTCAGCCCGGAGAGCCTTTCCCGCCAGCTGACCGCCGCCGGGTGTGAGAACCGCCGGGCGCTGCCGTTTCATCAGGCGCTGCTGCGGGGAGAGCTGCCCCAAACCATTGGCGGCGGAATCGGGCAGAGCCGTCTTTGCATGCTGCTGCTGGGCAACGCGCACATCGGAGAGGTGCAGGCGTCTGTCTGGGACCGGCAGACATTGGAACGCTGCGCGCAGGCTGGCGTGCCGATTTTATAAAAGCGAGCATACGGGGCATCATAACATCAATAGAAAAAGGGCCGCAAAAGCGGGCGAATACCGCCGATCTCTTTCGCGGCCTTTTTTCATTCAGAAGGAATCAAATACGGTTTTCATAGGCCGGCAGATCGGGCGCGTCAGATAAACATTGGGGGCCTTTTTGCGTGCGGCACGCATCGCTCTGCGGGCCGCCTCCTCTGTTTTAAAAAGCCCGAATACGCCGGAGCCGCTGCCGCTCATCAAGGCGCAGGCCGCCCCGTTCTGGAGAAGAAGCTCCTTTAGTGCGCCCACCTTAGGGCAAAGGGGCAAAGTGGCGCTTTCCAGCACATTGCCAGCAGAGCGCCCCAACTGGAGCAGATCGTTGCTTTTCAGCGCGGTGAGCACCTCTTTTGTGTCGGGATGGCTGGAAACTCCTGCTTCCGCCAGCTGCTGAAAGATTTCCCGCGTGGAGGCACCGGCCCAGGGCTTTGCCAGCACAATGAAGCAATCCTTCAGGGGCGGGGCAGGCTCCAGCCGGTCCCCGATGCCGGTGGCCAGCATGGTGCCGCTGTAAAAGAAAAAGGGGATGTCGGCCCCCAACGGAGAGAGCAGCGCGATGGCGTCCTCTGTGGAGACGGAAACCCGGTAAAGCCGGCACAGCGCCGAGAACACGGCGGCGCCGTCTGCGCTGCCGCCGCCGAAGCCCGCTCCGGACGGCGTGGTTTTATGCAAATCGATGGCGATCTGATAAGTGCGGATCCCCACAAAGGCAAAGAAGGCCCTGGCGACCTTGTGCACGATATTGCGTTCATCGGTGGGAATGTAGGAAAGGTTGCAGCGGATCCGGATCCCGCCGGCTCCGCGCTCCCGGCGCACCCGCACGTGATCATAAAGGGAAATGCCCTGAAAGACCGATTCCAGCAGGTGGTAACCGTCTTCCCGACGCCCCACCACGTCCAGACTGAGGTTTATTTTCGCGTAAGCACGCAATGTTACTGTATCCATTTTTAGTTCTCCCGGCTTCAAACTGTTCAAAGCACCGTTGGTGCATGCAATCATTTTGATACTATTTTAACATAAATCAATCATTTTTCAAGAAAGGATTGCAATTTAAAAGAAAAGTGCTAAAATATTAAAATAATAAGCAGACAAACGACAAAGGAGGTGGCATATGAACGCGGTTATTTCTGTCATCGGCAAAGACCGGGTTGGCATCATCGCAAAGCTTTCCCATATTTGCGCGGAGAACAACGTGAATATTAATGATATTACCCAGAAGGTGCTGCACGATACGTTTACGATGATTATGTTTGTGGAGATCGGCCAGTCTGAAAAGGGCTTCACGGTATTTGCAAAGGAAATGGAGCAAGCGGGCGCGGAGCTTGGGCTGATGGTGCATGTCATGCACGAAGAGGTCTTTAATTCCATGCACCGGATATAAGGAGGAGGGCGTTGTGCTGAATCCCAGTGATATTATTGAAACAATAAAGATGATTGACGAAGAACATCTCGATATTCGCACTATTACCATGGGAATTTCCCTGCTGGACTGCGTGGATCGGGATGTTGATGCTTTTTGTAAGCGGATCTATGAGAAAATAACCCGCCTGGCGGGCCATCTGGTGGAAACCGGCGATGAAATTGCAAGAGAATATGGAATTCCGATCATCAACAAGCGGGTGGCTGTGACGCCGATCGCGTTGGTGACGCCGGGCTATTCGACTGAGGATATGGTGCAGGTGGCGAAGGCGCTGGACCGGGCTGCTGTTGCCTGCGGCGTCAACTTTGTGGGGGGCTTTTCGGCGTTGGTGCACAAGGCGGCCACCGAGAGTGACCTGCATCTGATCAATGCGCTGCCCCAGGTCTTAAAAGAAACCGGACGGGTCTGCTCTTCCATCAATGTGGCCACCACCAAAGCGGGCATCAACTTAGACGCGGTAAAGCGGATGGGCGAGATTATCCGGGAATGCGCGGAAGAAACCAAAGACGAGGATTCCATCGGCTGCGCCAAGCTGGTGGTGTTTGCCAATGTGCCGGAGGATAACCCCTTTATGGCCGGCGCTTTTCACGGTGTTGGCGAAGGGGAGTGCGTGATTAATGTGGGCGTCTCGGGCCCCGGCGTGGTGAGCAGCGCGATTCAGAAACGGCCGGATGCGGATATTACCGAGATTGCGGATATTGTGAAGAAAACCGCTTTTAAAATTACGAGAATGGGCCAGATGGTGGCCAACGAGGCCTGCCGCCGGCTGGACGTGCCTTTTGGGATTGTGGATCTGTCGCTGGCGCCGACCCCCGCGGTGGGCGATTCGGTGGCGCATATCCTGGAAGCGATGGGGCTGGAACGCTGCGGAACGCACGGGACCACCGCCTGCCTTGCGCTGCTCAACGACGCGGTCAAAAAAGGCGGCACGATGGCCTCTTCCCATGTGGGCGGCCTTTCCGGCGCGTTTATTCCGGTGTCGGAGGACGCGGGGATGATCCGCGCGGCAGCGGAAGGGGTGCTCTGTTTGGATAAGCTGGAGGCCATGACCGCGGTTTGTTCGGTGGGGCTCGATATGATCGCCATTCCCGGTGATACCCCCGCCACCACCATTGCGGCGATTATTGCCGATGAAATCAGCATCGGGGTGATTAATAACAAGACCACGGCCGTGCGCATCATTCCGGCCATCGGCAAGGATGTGGGCGATACGGTGAATTTCGGCGGTTTGCTGGGCGAAGCGCCGGTGATGCCGGTGCATCGGGAAAGCGCCGATCGGTTTATTCATCGCGGCGGGCGGATCCCGGCTCCGATACACTCATTAAGAAATTAGGTGATTACGTGGAAAAGATCTTACAGCAGCTTCTGGATATGGAAAAGGAAGCGCAGGATATCCAGCAGGAAGCGGAAAAAATGCAGCTGGAGCTGGATGTTTTAAAGGCAAAGGAAGAGGAACTTAAAACAGAGGCTATGGCCAAGGCAAAAGCACGCCTGACGGAAAAAAAGAAAACGATCGATCAGGATCTGGACACGCGGCATCAAAAAATTGATCAGGAGCTTGTCGCGGAAACCACGCGGCTGCAGCAGGCGTGGGAAGCCCACCACCAGGAATGGGTGGAGGCGCTGTACCGGCAAGTATTATCACTATGAAAACGAATTATGCGTTAATTACAAAAATCAAGGCGATGTATGGCAAACGGCTGAGCCGGGAGGATTACGGCGCGCTGCTTTCCTGCCATTCGGTGAACGAGGTCGCGAAAGCCCTGGCGCAGTATCCCGCTTATCGGGCGATTGCGCCGGTCTTGAAGGACGGGGATTTGCACCGCGAATATCTGGAAGCGGCGCTGCACCGCCAATATTATGATGAATTCCTGCGGCTCTACCAATATTTGTCTGAAGAAGATCGGTTATTGGTGGAGTCGGTTCTCATTCGTTATGAAGTGACGGAAATTCTGCATTGCCTGAGAGAAACCAAAGAAAAGACCGGCTTTTTAAACTTAAGGAATCTGCAGATGGAGCAACACAGCAGACTGGACGAAGAGGCGCTTTGCAAAGCCACCGATCATAAAGACATTCTGGCGGCTTTGAACGGTTCCATCTATGGGGATCTGCTGCGGCCGCTGCTGCGCGACGAGCAGATCCGCTATCTCGACGCGGAGAATGTGCTGTTCAGCTATTATTATCAGCAGTCCAGCCAGCTTTTTGACAAGCTGCGCTCCCGGGAAAGGCGCAAGGATGTGCGCCAGCTGATCGGGCTGCAGATTGATTTTGAAAATCTTTCCCGCATTATCCGGTTGCGGAAATATTTCAATCTGGAGGCGGGGAAGATCGTTCCGAATCTGATGCGCCCTTATTATGCGCTGGATGAAAAAATTCTGAAACGCCTGATGGAGCAATCCGATGAATCGGAGTGGGCGCGCACGCTGCAGGATACGGTGTATAAAGATCTGCTGATCAAGCTGGAGCATCCCTCCCTCAGTGAAAATATGGACGAAATTCTGCTGGATCTGTGCCGGCGGCTGATCCATTTTTCTGAAGAGACGGCGACGATGGTGCTGGCTTATCTGAAAGCCAAGGAAATTGAGCTGAAGAATGTGGTGCACCTGATCGAGATCAAGCGTTACGGCCTGGGCGATGATCAGGTCTGGACGAATCTGGTCGGCATCCATTCGACAGAAGAGAAGGAGGGATGAGACCGAAATGGCAGTACAAAAAATGCAATGTGTCCATTTGATGGGGCTGGTCAGTCAGTTTGATCAGATGACGGAACAATGCATGCTTCCGTTTCCCTTTGAACCGATCAAAAAAGCGGCTGCCGGAGAAGAGAAACAGCCGTTGCTGGCGCCCTTCACGGAAGAAAATCCCTATAACCACATGGTGGAGCATGCCGAGGAGTGCCTGGCGATCGCCGGGATTTCCACCAAAGACAAGGGCTGCTGCCAGCTGGTGACGGAGCTTTCCTGGACCGAGGAGGAGGCGCAGCGCTTTCTGGAGGTTATGAACGGCTACCGGGGCCGGAAAACGCAGCTGGAAAAAGAGAAAAAAGAGCTGGAGGAGCTGCTGAAGCAGCTGGAACCGCTTAAAAATATGAAAGTTGCCTTTGACCGGCTGTTTTCCATGAAGTTTATCGATGTGCGCTTGGGAAAAATGCAGAAGCTGGCCAATTACAGCAGCGATGCGAAAATGGTCTTTGTGCCGATTTCATCCGATAAAACCTCTGTTTGGGGAATTGTTTTCACGCCGCACAGCGAGCGAAAAAATACAGACGCGCTGCTTTCTTCCCTGTATTTCCAGCGGGTCTATATCCCGGGAACGGTTCATGAGGAGCCGCAGCTGGCCAGTATTCACATTGAGGACCGCCTGGAGGTCATTGCAGAAGAGATCGCCGGGCTGGATCAGAAAATGGAGCGGGAGGTTGCGGCAAACAAGGAAATGCTGGTGCAGGTTTACAGCTACTGGCGTTATATGCGCGACCGCTTTAATCTTAGGAGCTATGCCCTGCGCAGCAAGCATGTATTTCATTTTTCCGGCTGGGTGGAAAAGGACCGGGTGGAGGCCGTTCAGACAACGGCGGACGAAAGGGATACGGTGATCATTCAGACAGAGGATCCTGATGAGGATGCGACCCTCTCGCCCCCCACAAAGCTGAAGAACCTGCCGGTGATCCGGTTTTTCCAGATGTTTACTGAAATGTATGGAGTGCCGGACTATCGGGAGCTTGACCCGACGTTTATTCTGGCGATTACCTATACCCTGTTTTTTGGCATTATGTTCGGAGATCTGGGGCAAGGGCTGGTGCTGGCGCTGATCGGCTTTTTGCTTTGGCGTTTCAAGGGCTTTGGCCTGGGGAGGGTCATGGCGGATATCGGCATTGCTTCCGCCGTCGGCGGGATTTTTTACGGCAGCGTGTTCGGGCTGGAGGATGTGATCCACGGCTTCACGGTTCTGGATGGGAACAATCCGGTGATGATTTTGCTGTTTGCGGCCGGATTCGGCCTGACGCTGATCGCGCTGGCCATGATTTTGAATATGATCAACGGGGTGCGCAACCGCGATCCGAAAAAGTGGCTGTTTTCGCCGAACGGCGTGATGGGCTTCTTGTTTCTGTTTGGCAATATCGGCGCGGGGCTTTCCCTGCTTTTGGCCAAGAAAAATATCTGGTCGGTGCCGTATCTGGTTCTCACAACGATTATCCCGCTGGTTTCCATCTTTTTCGCGGAGCCGCTCACCAAGCTGGTGCGTGGGGAAAAGAAATGGCTGCCGGAAAATCCCAGTGAATTTTATCCGGAAAGCTTTTTCGAGCTGTTTGAAGTGTTGCTGTCTTATCTGTCTAATATTATTTCGTATTCGCGGATCGGGGCCTTTGCCATCAGCCATGCCGGCATGATGCTGGTGGTGACCAATATGGCAAAGATGACCGGCAATCCGGCGACGGAAATTGCGATTATGATTTTCGGCAACCTGTTTGTGATCTGCCTCGAGGGACTGATTGTTGGCATTCAGTGCCTGAGGCTGCAATTCTATGAGTTTTTCAGCCGGTTTTATTCCGGTAACGGTCATCCGTTTACACCGGTTCGGCTGAAAAAATAAATAAAATTTAAAAATTTAAGGAGAAAAACGATGTTGTGGACAATGATTGGAATTGTTACGGTTTGCTATCTTTTGGTGTTGCTGCCCCTGCTGGGTGTGATGAGAGGAAAAGTGACGGGGACTGCCGCGAAGCGGCGGCTGTATTATAACCTGTCCGGTTTGGGCGTACTGCTGCTTTGCGGCATTCTGGCGCCGATTGCGGCCTTTGCCGACGGCACCACAGCGGCAGCGGGGAACAGCTTGCTGGTGAAGTGTGTTTCGGCCGCGCTGGCGGTCAGCATCAGCGGTCTTGCCGGCGGCATTGCGGTGGCCCCTTCCGCCAGTGCGGCGATCGGTGCGCTGGCAGAGGATTCCTCCACCTTTGGTAAGTCTTTGATCTTTGTGGCGCTGGGTGAAGGAATCGCCATTTACGGGCTGCTGATTGCGTTTCTGATCCTGTTTGTTGTGAAGTAAGCCTGTCTTATGAAAATGTATGTGATCTCGGACAATAAGGATACCTATATGGGATTCCGCCTGGCCGGTGTGGAGGGAATCGTGGTTCATGAGAAGGAGGAAACCCTTCAGGCGATTCAGGCCGCGCTGGCGGACTCCACGATCGGGATTCTGTTGATAACGGAAAAATTGGGAACTCTTTGTCAGGATGCGCTGGAAGAGATCCGTACCGCAAGATCCATGCCTCTTTTAGTGGAAATTCCGGATCGTCATGGTTCCGGCCGGGATCGCAATGCGATCTCTCACTATATTGAGAGCGCAATCGGCTTGAAGATTTGAGGAGACGAAGATGGAATTAAACGAGAAATTGGAACAGCTTCATGAAATCATTCTGCAAGACGCGTTTGCACAGCGGGACCAGAAGTTGAATCAGCTTAAGCAGGAAAAAGAAGATTATCTGAAACGGGTGCGGGAAGAAATTCAGGCAGACACCGCCCGCTATCTTTCCGAAGGAACCAAGAAAATGGAGCAGGAATATAAGCGGGAGAAAGCGGCCTGGGAGTTTGAGCGGAATTGTAAGATTTTGAAAAAGCGGCTGGAGATCGAAGAACAGGTCATGGCGGAGCTGCGTCAGAAGATCCTGGTGTTGACGCATGCGCCGGAATATGAGGAACATCTGAACCGGCTGTTGGACACCGTGAAATCGTTTGGCTTTTCAGGCGAAACCGTCGCGCTTTGCGGAGAAAAGGCATCTGTGGAAAAAAAGGTGCTGCAAACGCGCCTGCCGGACGTTGCTTTTGAAACCGATTCCACCATTGAGGTGGGCGGATTCCGCTTAAAAGACGAAAAGCGGCAGGTGATGCTGGATTTAACGTTGGATAAGCGGCTGGAAGAAGCGCGGCATCTGGTTTTCCAGGTAGCAAATTTAAAAGGATAAGTGTGGCGATATGAAGGATAGTATTTATAGTATTAACGGGCCGGTCGTTACGGTCCGCAACACAGATTCCTTTACAATGCTGGAGGTTGTCTATGTGGGGAATCTGCGCCTGATCGGCGAAGTGATTTCCATCACAAAGGAGCGGACCACTATTCAGGTTTATGAGGATACCTCCGGCGTGAAGGTGGGCGAGCCGGTGGAAGGCAGCGGTGCGCCGCTTTGCGCGGTGCTGGGCCCCGGGATTATCAGCAATATTTTTGATGGAATCGAGCGCCCGCTGCCCACGCTGCGGGAACAGGGCGGCGACTTTATGTTCAAAGGGGTCAGCGCGGAAAGCCTGGATACCCAGAAGCAGTGGGAAACATCCTTTAAGGTCAAGGTGGGCGAGCAGCTGAAACAGGGCGCGATCTTTGCCACGGTGCCGGAAACAGACCGGATCACCCATCGCTGCATGGTTCCGCCGGGAAAAAGCGGAAAGGTGATTTCGGTCAAGGAAGACGGCCTTTATAATATCGTGCAGCCGGTTCTGACTTTGGAAAATGAAAAGGGGGAGCGGTTCAACCTCTCTTTGTCTCAAAAATGGCCGATCAAATATCCGCGGCCATATCAGACGCGCCGGGCGGTGGAAATCCCCATGATTACCGGGCAGCGGATCATTGACAGCATGTTCCCGGTGGCCAAGGGCGGCGCCGCTGCCATTCCGGGCGGCTTTGGCACCGGAAAAACCATGACCCAGCATCAGGTGGCCAAGTGGAGCGACGCGGACATTATCGTTTACATCGGCTGCGGCGAACGCGGCAACGAGATGACCCAGGTGCTGGAAGAATTTTCTGAGCTGATCGACCCGCGGACCGGGAAAAAGCTGACTGACCGGACGGTGCTGATCGCCAACACCTCCAATATGCCGGTAGCCGCGCGGGAAGCGTCTATTTACACCGGTATCACCCTGGCGGAATATTACCGGGATATGGGCTATCATGTGGCGATTATGGCCGACTCCACCTCCCGCTGGGCGGAAGCGCTCAGAGAAATTTCCGGTCGTTTGGAGGAAATGCCGGCGGAAGAGGGCTTCCCGGCTTATCTGCCCTCCCGCCTGTCGCAATTCTATGAGCGGGCCGGCTATGTGCAGAGCCTTTGCGGGGAAGACGGATCGGTGACCATTATCGGCGCGGTTTCGCCCCAGGGCGGCGACTTCAGCGAACCGGTGACACAGAACACCAAGCGGTTTATCCGCTGCTTCTGGGCGCTGGACCGGTCGCTGGCGTATGCGCGGCATTATCCGGCCATCAACTGGATCACCAGCTATTCTGAGTATTATGACGATCTGGCCGATTGGTATGACCAGCATGTGGCGCCGGAATTCAAAAAGGTGCGCAGCCGCATTCTGAACCTGCTGCTGGAGGAAGACCACCTCAACGAGATCGTGAAGCTGATCGGGCAGGATGTGCTGCCGGATGATCAGCGGCTGATCCTGCAGGTGGCGCAGGTGATCCGGGAAGGCTTTTTGCAGCAGAACGCGTTCCACGATGTGGATACCTATGTGCCGATCCAAAAGCAATATAAAATGATGGAGCTGATTCTCTATTATTATGACGAGGCGCTGAAGGTGGTACGCCGGAGCATTCCTATTTCTAAAATTACGGCGCTGGGGCTGCTGGAGATGCTCAATAAAATGAAGTATGAAATACCAAACGATGATCTTTCCGCGTTTGATCGGGAGAAGAAGACCATCGATGAGCAGCTGGCGGGGCTGGTTGCTCAATATCAGTAAAAGGAGGGCTCTTGCGTGAGAATTCAATATTTCGGCATTCATGAGATCAAGGGACCTCTGATTGTTTTGGACCATGTGAAGGATGTCGGGTTCGACGAGGTCGCCGAGCTGATGATGGAAGACGGCAGCATGCGCCGCGGCCGGGTCATTCAGCTGGAGGGCGAGCGGGCGGTGATTCAGGTGTTTGAGGGGACCAATGAGATCTCTTTGACCAACACCACCACCACCTTTGAGGGCAAGCCCATGGAGCTTTCGCTGGGCGAAGAGCTGCTGGGCCGGGTTTTCAACGGCGCTGGGGTGCCCATAGACGGGCTAGGCGAGATCTACAGTGAAAAGAAAGCGGATATCAACGGCGCACCGATCAACCCGGTTGCCCGAGAATATCCGCGGGACTATATCTGCACCGGGGTTTCTTCGATCGACGGCCTGATCACCCTGATCCGCGGGCAGAAGCTGCCGATTTTCTCGGGCTCCGGCATTCCCCATGACCGTCTGGCCGTGCAGATTGCCACGCAGGCGCGCTTAGGCGAAGGCGCCGACGAGGAATTTGCCATTGTGTTTGCCGCCATGGGCGTGAAAAACGATGTGGCAGACTTTTTCCGCCGCTCCTTTGAGGAAAGCGGCACCCTGTCTAACGTAGTGATGTTTTTGAATCTGGCCAACGACTCCATTATCGAGCGGATCGTGACGCCGCGCTGCGCGCTGACCGCCGCGGAATATCTGGCCTTTGAAAAGGGCAAGCATGTGCTGGTGATTATGACCGATATGACCTCCTATGCGGAGGCGCTGCGGGAGCTTTCCTCCTCCAAGGGGGAAATTCCCGGCAGAAAAGGGTATCCGGGCTATCTTTATTCCGATTTTGCGTCCCTTTATGAACGCGCCGGAATGATCAAGGGCAAGAAAGGATCGGTGACCATGATTCCGATTCTGACCATGCCCAACGACGATATCACGCACCCGATTCCGGATCTTACCGGCTATATCACCGAGGGCCAGGTCGTGCTGGACCGCGGCCTGGCCGGCCGGGGGCTGGTGCCGCCGGTGGCGGTGCTGCCGTCGCTGTCCCGTCTGATGAAGGACGGCATCGGCGAAGGGTATACCCGGGAGGATCATGCGCCGCTGGCCAACCAGCTGTTTGCGGCCTATGCCAAGGTGCAGGATGCCCGGGCGCTGGCTTCGGTGATCGGGGAAGACGAGCTGAGCGAAACCGATCAGCTTTATATGAAATTCGGGCATGCCTTTGAAAGCCGCTTTATCAATCAGGGCTGGCAGGAAAACCGTTCCATTGAGGACACGCTGAATTTGGGCTGGGAACTGCTCGCCATGCTGCCCCGGGAAGAACTGACCCGGATCGACGGCAAGCTGCTGGAGCGGTATCTGCCGAAAAAGCAGGAGGAATAACCCATGAGCCTGACTGTTTTTCCCACCAAAGGAAACCTGATCATGCTGAAAAAATCCTTGTCGCTGGCGAACACCGGCTTTGAGCTGATCGATAAAAAACGCAATATCCTGATTCGGGAAATGATGTCGAAGATCGATGAAGTCAAGGAGCTGCAGGGAGAGATCAATTCGGCGTTTGAGCAGGCCTATCAGGCGCTGCAGGCGGCGAATGTGGAAAACGGCACGATTGAGCATATCGCAAAGGCGGTGCCCTGGGATGATTGCCTGACCATTCTGCCCAAAAGCGTAATGGAGGTGGAGGTGCCCACGATCCGGTATCAGCCGGCGGATCCGATGCCGTATTACGGCTTTGTGACCGGCACCGAAAGCTTAGACCGGGCCTTTGCGGCATTCCGCAAGGTGAAGGAGCTTTGCGCGCGGCAGGCGGCGATCGAAAACAGCGTGATGCGTCTGGCCCGCGCCATCAGCAAGGCCCAGAAGCGCGCCAACGCCCTTAAAAACATTGTGATTCCGGACTATAAAGATAAAATCCGGTTTATCACCGAGTATCTGGAGGAAAAAGAGCGGGAAGAATTTATCCGCATGAAGGTGCTCAAAAGTCAGAAAGCAAAAAAAGGGCAGTCGGAAGCCGTTTCATAACAAAAAAAGCAGCCCCACCGGGAGATCGGAAAGAAATCCCGGCGGGGCGTTTTTCCTTTTTGGAAAAATTAAGAAATGAAAGTGTTGCATCATTGCAAAAATATGGTATGCTGTCTATAGGAAAACCCGGTGTTGTTTGCACATGAAGACGTGCCGGATGCAAAATGAACCTAGCGCACCCGGTGCGGAATCCGATGATGCGCAGAATCCATGATGATATTTTTAGGAGGAGGGACACAAAAATGGCGATGGAATCTTTTGAACAGGGGCGCTCCTGCGTCCGGAGAGCGGAATCGTTTTGGCACAGCGCGCTGGGGAGGGCGCTGATCTGCGGCATTGTTTTAACCGTGCTGCAGTCGTTGTATCTGGTAATCTTCCGGACATATTATAAATATGCCTATAGTGGGACGATGGAGGGCATGGCGCGGGCCAACATCATTTCGCTGGTCGCGGGCGAAATGATGTTTTTTGTTTTTGGCGGTTTGTTCGGTTATTTGCTGACGCGGCGAGGGGACCGGGCGCGGCCGGCTGCCGCGGTGGCGGGGGGGCTTCTTTGCGGGCTGATCTACTGGCCGCTGATGTTGGCGGATGACGCCCTGACTCGTTTTTGGAGCAGCCGAATGGATTTTGCCGGCGCTCATGCCGTGAACTTAGGGGTGTATTATGTGCAGCTGGGGCTTTGGCTGGGGCTGCTGGCCGCCGTTTTTGCGCGCCGTTTCGGCCCGTTCGGGAAGCGGCTTTTGCGCGGATTTCTGGGGGGGCTTTTGGGCGGGCTGCTGACGGCGGGCGGTCTGACGGCGGTTTCGCTGTTGGCCGGCTTGATCCACAGCGGCTTTTGGCCCTTTGATCTGCTGGCGCTGCTGCTGGAGACGATCGGTTTACTGACTGCCTATACCCTGCCGCCGCTGCTGGTACTGATGTGGGTGGAACGCAAAAAAGGCGTACCGACAAACGCCGTGGTTTAATCTCTATTGATAAGCATCAGCCCCGCCCTTCGGCAGTCTGCCGAAGAGCGGGGCTGATGCAGACTGTCAAAAAAGTCCCGCACCGCAAAAAAATAGAAAGAGAAAAATTGGTTTTCGTAAAAAGGGAAATGGACTCTCAAAA
>CAYRYQ010000038.1:0-15241 GCA_964428505.1 uncultured Eubacteriales bacterium | reverse complement strand
CAAAATATGGTTTCTAATCATTGATGTAATCCCCCTTACTTCTCGTAAGCGCCGATGGTAAATTCCTTCACCACCTTATTATTAACCAAGTGCTCGGTTACCACTCTGGCAACCTTATCCGCCGTCATTTTTACATAAGTGGTCTTCGTGCCGTCCGGCATAATCACTTCCACAACAGGCTCATACCGGCAAATGCCGATACAGCCGGTCTGCGTGCAGATTACATTTTGCAAATGACGTTCTTCAAGCTCTTTAATAAACTCATTCAACACCGGTCTTGCACCTGCTGCAATCCCGCAAGTGGCCATTCCCACGATCACGCGAATCGTATCCGCATCTCCATTGGTGCGGAGCAGAACGTTATTCTGCATTCTTTCTTTAATGGCCTGCAATTCCGCCAAAGACTTCATTATATTTTTCCTCCTTGTATCTCTTCCAGATTTTCATTGATATAGTCTCTCACCCAGCTGAGCACTGCCGGCGCAAAGAGCGGAACAGCTCCCAACTGCGCATGCAGCTCCTCCGTATCCAAAACAAATGTGCCCTGATCTGTTTGATGGCAATAAATAAAGCGAATTCCCTCGTTGGCCTGCAGCAGACTGACCATGGTGCTGCTGATATCTCCGATCGGAACGCGGTTCAGGTGATCCAGCTGAAAGCCGGCCACCACCAGTGTGCCGACGCCAACCTTTGAGGAGATCGCAAACTTTCCGCCGGCACTTTCTGCGCTCAGCTTCAGTAAAGGAAGACCCAGTCCGATCTTTCTGGTTGTTCTTGTCGTTATAAACGGATCCGTCACCTGCTCCAAAAAGGCCGGTTCCATCCCACATCCGTTATCACGGATCTGAATCTCCACCCAATTCTGACGAAGACTCTCCATCACCGTGATTTGAACCTCAGTGGCTTTGGCTTTAATGGAATTTTGCGCAATGTCTAATATGTGGAGAGACAATTCCTTCATCGGTCTCTTATGCCATATACTTTTTCAGAATATCCGCCACATCACCCACCACAAGACGCCCATATACGTCTTCATTCACTGTCATAACGGGTGCCAGTCCACATGCGCCGATACAACGGGTGGCGTCCAAAGAAAATTTTCCATCGGGTGAACATTCACCCACTTCAATGCCTAAAATCTCTTTAATTTTATTCAGAATATCGCCGGATCCCTTTACATAGCAAGCCGTTCCAAGACATACCGCTATTTTATACTGTCCCTTCGGCGCCAGTGAAAACTGCGCATAAAAGGTTACCACCCCATAAATATGCTCCAACGGAATATCCAACTCCTCAGAGACGATTTTCTGCACCTCGATCGGCAGATAACCATAAATGGCCTGTGCTTCCTGAAGAACAGGCATCAGGGGGCCGTCCTGATCTTTATGCTTTGCAATCGCTTCGCGCAGCTTCTGCTCTTGCTCTTTTGTTCCATTAAATGGAACGGGACTATTTTTGCTCATCTTTTATCCTCCTTCATCTTGGAACTGCTTGGCAGTAACCGACAATTTAAACAAACATATCAATTTTAACATAGAACTATGCTGATTTCTACAGTTTTCTAAAATTTTTTCGACTTTTTTTGCAATTCATCGTTAAGTAAATAACGAATCAGTGCGGCGGCGGATTTTTCCGGCAAATCCAAAAGATTTTCGCCGGAATGTTCTCCGATATCCTGCAAATAATGCGCATCTGAATTATGAAGAAACCGGTAGCCCAGACGATCAACGCCGGGCGTTGACGCCAAAAAATCGGGCGGTGCGTTTCGGGACAGCTCAAAACTGCAAAATTCCATATAGTCGCCCACCATGCCGAAAACGCTGACCAAACTCTTCGTCTGTTTATCCAGATGGGCCGGAACCGCAACGCCGCCGTAACGCCGCGCCAACTCCGGCAGGTGATCGACAGAGACGCCGGTTGCATTGATTAAATAGCGGGGATCCGCCCCTTTCGGATGATCCCATTCATCCATTCGCAGCTGCTCGCCAAAAATCTCCGGACGGTTCTTGACCGGCGGCAATGCGGGCGTCACAACCTCCCGGTCAAACTGCTCCGCCGCCGCCACCGTTGGAAAATAGCAGACCACATGAATTTCTTCCGCCGTTTCCAACTCCAAGCCGGGCACGACCGTGATCCCGGCACGCTGGCCGGCAGCAAAAACAGCCGCCAAATTTCCGGTGGTATTATGATCGGTGAGCGCGATCAGATCCAGCTTGCAAACCTTTGCCATATTCACAATGTTGTTGGGGGTCATATCCATGTCCCCGCAGGGTGACAGCAAAGAATGGATATGCAGATCATAGTGCAGCTTCATTCTGCTGCCTCCTTTTCCTCAGGAATGAAGCACCTGAAATATTTTTACCGCCGTTTCATAGGTCGGCATCGATGATGAGAGAACCGTGATTCCGTTGGACTCCGCCTTCTCCAGCATATTTGCATCCGGCTGCACCCCTTCGGTCAACACAACACAGGGAAGATCCGACATCAGCGCCACCGCAATCACATTCTGATTCGACATGACCGTCACCAGTGCATCTCCCTCCTGCGCCCGACCGATCACCCAAGAGAGCAGATCACAGCAGTAGGCGCCGCTTACATCCCGTTCTGCTTCGTCTGCTCTGTAAAAAAAAGTAAAACCACACTTATTTGCCAATTCTTTTAGCTTCATTAATCCATAATTCCTTTTAAACGATTTTTTAACACAAAGATACAATCCGACATTTTGGCGGTCCCCTCCACCACATCTTCCGCAAACGCATGGCAGGAAGGGGAACCACAGGCGGAACAGTCGATGCCCGGCAGTTCCTTTTCAATTTGTTGGGTTTCCTGCATTTTTTTCATCGCGGTTTCCATATCGGCATCCAGCTGCATCACCGGATCATATTCCACCGGCTGATTCCAGAAATAATCCTTCGGATTCAGCTGATAATCTTTTAAATGATTGTTGGCAACCGGCATATATTTACGCAGCTGCCGCACCCGGGTTTTCGCAATGTATGGATTTTCAATATTGAGGCAACCGCCAACACATCCGGAAAAGCAGGCGTCCAGCTCCACAAAGTCCAGATCCTTGAGCTTTTCATCCTCCACCTCTTCCAGAATTTTAATGACATTTTCCATCCCGTCTGCCGCCAGGTATTTGGTGCGTAGTAGCGCCGTGGCCTCCCCGCCGGTATAGGCCCAGGAAATGCCGGTCAGCCCGCACTCAGACAGCGCCTTCGGGTGCTGAATTTTATTCATTTTTGCCAGCAACGGCTTATAAATATCCGAAATGGCCAACACGCCGTTGATATCACTGTGCGCGGAACCCAGCGGCTGATGCATCGCCGTCACCTTTGCCGGGCAGGGCGAAATAAAGAAAATGCCGATTCTTTCTGATGGAAGACCGGTTTTCTCCATGGCTTCCCGCCGGGCAATATCGGCCGCAATCTCCACCGGCGCCTTCAACGCCAGAAGGTGAGGAATCAGTTTGGGAAAGCGCACCCGAATCAGGCGCACCACTGCAGGGCATGCAGTGGAAATCAAGGGCTTCGGAGAGTCAGCGCCCGCCAGCTGCATTCTCGTGCATTCCGACACCAGTTCTGCGGCACGGGCCACCTCAAACACCTGATCAAATCCCAAATCCAACAATCCATTCAGCACATAATCCACATTGTCCAAATTGTTGAATTGCCCATAGAGTGCAGGCGCCGGCATCGCTACATTATATTCAAATTCGTCTAACAGGGTAAGCTTATCAAAAACCGCCTTTTTCGCATGATGCGGGCATACCCTGATGCATTCACCGCAATCAATACACCGCTCTTTAATAATTGTAGCCTTTCCGTTTTTGACGCGGATCGCCTCAGTGGGGCATCGCTTGACGCAGGTAATACACCCGTGACATTTATCTGCGTCCAATGTAACGGAATGGAAATAATCCATTGCACTCACTCCTAAATCTTAATCTGAATATCCAATGTTGTGCCGATGCCAACCTTTGTATCAATTTTCAGGCTGTCGGAATATTTTTTGATATTCGGCAGTCCCATTCCCGCGCCAAAGCCCAGGCTGCGCACTTCGTCCGGAGCCGTGGAGTATCCTTCCTGCATTGCCAAATCAACATCCTTGATTCCGGGGCCGTGATCGGCCAAAAGGATACGAATATGATCCTGATAGATTTCAACGGTGGCTTCTCCTCCATTGGCATGAATGACCATGTTGATTTCTCCCTCATACATGGCGATTGCCACTCTCCGCACCACATCGGGCGAAAAGCCCAGCTGCTTGAGATGTTTTTTCACCTCTGAAGACGCTTCACCGGCCATGCTGAAGTCGTCTCCATCCACCTGATATTTTAACACAATCGGCTCCATTAAACCTTATCAATCCCTTCGCTGTAAAGTCCGTTGGCATAGAGCAGACCGCATGCGGTATACATCCGATAATCCGTTGTCATTACCATGATACCGTTTTCCCGCGCCAAGGAGATCAGCGCCTCATCCGGCTTTTTGCCGCGCACAAAAACAATGCATTTCATATCCATCATCTGGGCTGTCCGCACCGTCTGAAGATTAACGAGTCCGGTCAGTAAAATGCTCTGATCCTTCACAAATGCCAGCACATCGCTCATCATATCCGAGCCGCAAGCACTTTTCACTTCGCCTTCCAACCCATCCTCGCAGCATAAAAGCTTCGCGTCCAGTAATTCGCGCACCTTTGTCAGCTTCATTCTTTTACTCCTTTAATCATGATTGGGATCCTTTGAAAACAGAGACTATTTTCATTTCATTATAACATAAATCCATAGATTTATCAATAGATTACTCTCCAAAAATCAGTTGACTTTTCACCGGGAACCCCCTATAATAGATATAAATTTAAAGAAAGAAAGGTGTTTATTACATGAGAGTTTACAATTTTTCCGCAGGCCCCTCCATGTTGCCTCTTGAAGTATTAGAGCAGGCAGCACGGGAAATGACAGAGTATGGCACTTCAGGCCAGTCCGTCATGGAGATGAGTCACCGATCTAAAGAGTATGGTGCCATTATTGAGTCAGCGGAAAGTTTGCTCCGGAAGACCCTTTCCATTCCCGACCACTATAAGGTCTTGTTTCTGCAGGGAGGCGCCTCCAGCCAATTTGCCATGGTACCGCTGAACCTGATGACCAAGAACCATAAAGCCGATTATGTGATTACCGGCCAGTGGGCCAAAAAAGCTTATAAGGAAGGGGTTCGTTTTGGCCAATGCCGCGCGGTGGCATCCAGTGAAGATAAAAACTTTTCCTATATTCCGGAACTGAATCCTGCTGATTTTGATCCGGAGGCGGATTATTTCCATATCTGCTATAACAACACCATTTACGGAACCCATTATTATTATTTGCCCGAGACCGGCAGCGTTCCCCTGGTGGCCGATATGTCTTCTTCTATTTTGAGCGAAGAAATTGACGTTTCCAAGTTTGGGATTATTTATGCCGGTGCGCAAAAAAATATGGGCCCCGCAGGCCTCACCGTGGTGGTGATCCGGGAAGATCTGATCGGGGATCCCCAGCCCCTGACTCCCACGATGTTTACATATAAAATTCATGCAGAGAACGAATCCATGTTCAACACACCGCCCACCTATGCCATCTATATTCTGAAGCTGGTTTTGGAATGGATTGAGCGGATCGGCGGGCTGAAAGCACTGGAAGAAAAGAATAAAGAAAAAGCAAAATTACTTTACAATTTTCTGGATCAATCCAGCCTGTTCCATCCAACCGTGATGGGCGCTTCCCGTTCGCTGATGAACGTTCCCTTTGTGACCGGGAACGCAGAACTGGATAAGGAGTTTATTTCCGGCTGCACGAAGGCGGGTTTTGTGAATATCAAGGGGCATCGGTCGGTAGGCGGTATGCGCGCCAGTATTTATAATGCCATGCCCTATGAAGGAGTCGCGTCGTTAGTGGCTTTCATGAAGCAGTTTGAAGAAAACCATCGTTAGGAGATAATGAAATGAATATATTAACCTTAAATAAAATTTCAGATGTCGGGCTCAAATGCTTCAACGGAAGCTGCGATATCAGTGAGCATAGCAACGAGCCGGACGGAATTTTAGTTCGCAGCGCCTCTCTTCATGAGATGGCGTTGCCGGAAAGCCTGCTGGCCATTGCCCGCGCCGGCGCCGGTGTCAATAATATCCCGCTGGATATCTGCGCGGAAAAAGGGATCGTGGTATTTAATACGCCTGGCGCCAATGCCAATGCCGTGAAGGAACTGGCTATTGCGGCTCTGCTGCTGGCCTCTCGCGACATTTATGCCGGAATCACCTGGGCAAAGGATTTAACCGGCGACGCAATCGGCAAACAGGTTGAAAAGGGGAAATCGCAGTTTGTCGGCCCGGAAATTCTGGGCAAAAAGCTTGGTGTGATCGGCCTTGGCGCCATCGGCGTTCAAGTGGCAAACGCAGCGCAGAATTTAGGAATGCTGGTGCTGGGATATGACCCCTATATTTCTCTGCAGTCTGCTTGGAATTTGTCTCCGCATGTGCGTAAAGCCGCCAATATCAATGATATTTTTTCGGAATGCGACTATATTTGCATTCATGCTCCCCTCACGCCAGAAACCAAGTATTGCGTCAATCAGGAAAGCATTGCAACCATGAAAGACGGCGTTCGGATCATCAATCTATCCCGCGCAGATCTGGTGAAGGATGAAGACATTGCCGCAGCGTTGGAAAGCGGCAAAGTGGCGCGCTACGTTACAGATTTTCCCAATGAAAAAGTGATCACAATGAAAAACGCCATTCCGATCCCCCATCTGGGCGCCTCCACACCGGAAAGCGAAGACAATTGCGCGGTGATGGCTGTTCAGGAATTGAAGGAATACCTGGAAGCCGGAAATATTTCCCATTCCGTCAATTACCCCGATGTCTCCACTCCGTTTGCTTCCGCCATGCGGATTTGTGTGTGTCATCGCAATATTCCCAACACTCTTTCCGCTCTTTCCTCCATTGTTTCGGCAACCGGAGCCAACATTGAAAACATGATCAATAAATCCAAGGGCGAATACGCTTATACCATCATCGACTGCAACACACCTGTTGCAGATTCTGTTCTCGCATCCATCAAGGCAGTGGATGGCGTTCTTCGCGTTCGGAGCATCGTTTAATTTTTTTGCAATTAGTGGGATGCGTTTTTTGACGCATCCCACTAATTCTTTATTTCAAAAATCCCCAAACCATCAATGGTTTGGGGATTTTTGAATGGAGCTGGAGATCAGATTTGAACTGACGACCTACTGATTACGAATCAGTTGCGCTACCGGCTGCGCCACTCCAGCATAAATGCCTTTGGAAGAATGCTCCCTTAGGCAATCGTATTATTTCATTAAAAAGGAAACCAGATCCGCCGCGTAACCTTCTTTTGTAACAATCAGGCTTGCTGTTTCCCGGCTGAGATTAAACGCAAAATTCATATCCAGATGAATCCGCTCTGCCTTTGGCAGATCATCATCCTGTTCCTCATCGTAAAACAAACGCAAAAAGATCTTGTCCTGCATCAAATCATAGCCGCCTTGGTTACGCAACTGATAATCAATCTCCACCTCATCACCGGTGAACCCATCATTTGCCGGATACGGTGGTTCCAAATACCGCACCAATGTTTCAATGAACTGATCGCTTTTTTCACCGATTGACCGGATCAAAACGGTTCCTTCCGGAACAATAAATTGATAGGTCTTAAACAGAAGCTTTTTAGTGACCAACGGAATCTGAATCTGAAACCCGACCAGCTTTTCACCATCATAGCCGCCCAAAGTAAGAACAACCGCCTTTTCCTGCACAGCCGAATCTGTAATAGAAAAGCGAAGCTCGCCGTCAAACTCTTGTTCAATTAAAGAAACGCATTGCTTCATAAAGTCAGCCTTTCTTAATTAATTTGGTGACCTCTTCATAAAAAGAATTAATATCTTTAAATTGACGGTGCACCGAAGCATAACGGACATAGGATACCTCATCCAGCTTCTTGAGCGATTCCATGACCAGCTCCCCGATATATTGGGTGGTGATCTCTTTTTCCAGCGAATTAAAAAGGACGGATTCCACATCCATCACAATTTTTTCCATGTCTGCAATGCTGACCGGCCGCTTCTCACAAGCCCGAATCAGGCCCTTCATGATCTTTTCCTTAGAAAACGGTTCCCGGGTCTTGTCCTTTTTAATCACAACCAGTGGAATCGTTTCAATGGCTTCAAAAGTGGTAAACCGCTTTCCACAGCTGGTGCATTCGCGACGACGACGGATTTTTTCCTCATCATCGGTTGGTCTTGAATCAATGACCTTGCTCTCAGGACATCCGCAAAAAGGACATTTCACACGCCTTCACCGCCTTCCACTGTTGTCGATACCGGTTGCAAAAAGACACCGCGACAATTATTATATCGCACTTCCCTCTATTTTGCAAGCATAAATTTCCCTTCCAGAAATTTTTTTGCTTCCATGATTTCCCGCGGATCACTGAAATTTTTACGATACACCTCAATCAATCCAGGAAAGGCATAATGGTTCTCCGACAGAATACCGGCAATCCGGTCAAAATCCACCGTTCCCTGCCCGGGCAGCATGCAAAGATGGGTCTCGTCCCGATCGTTCATATGAAAATTAACCATAGCGTCGCCCATTGCTTCGGCTAACGCGCAAGCGTCCTGCCCACCTTTAAACGCCTGCTTAATATCAAAAGTGAACCGGACCTCCGGGATTCTTTGCCTGAGCCGCGCCGTGAATTCCGGATGATTGACACTGTTATAAAAAACATTTTCCTGAGCAAAACAAATGCCGGTCTCCCGCTGCAGCGCCATCACAGGCGCCAAACAATCGGCAAAATCAGAAAGACTATCCAAACCCAACCACCGGTCACCGTGCATATTGACAACCTTTGCCCCCAAAATTTTTGCCGCATCCGCATAGCGGCGGTAAAAATGCACCGCATCCGCAATACGGCGCGGATAGGGAGAAAAAAACAAATAATTCTCCATGATACTGGTAAACGGGTGAATGGAATAAACCCGGATTCCCTGCCGGTTGCAGGTTTCCCGCAAGGAATGCAAATATCCTTCTTCCAGTTCAGAGGCTGTGTTCAGAAAAACCTCGCAAATTTTGATATTCAGTGCAGAGACCTCCGGCACCACCCGTTCCGGCTCCATCGGATAAAGGCAAGCCAGCGACATTCCGATTTCCATCATGGTTTCCCTTCCGTGCTGATTGTCAGCAATTCACATTCCGCTCCCCTAATATCTTCTCAAGACTGGCAATCCGCACGCAAACGGTAAACCGTTCCATCGCGATTTCCAGCTCTGATACCGGCGGGAACGTGGGCGCCAGACGGATATTGGAGTCCTCCGGATCATTTCCATAAGGATAGGTGGCTCCCACCTTGGTCAGCGCAACCCCCGCCTCATCGCAAAGATGGTAAATGCGTTTTGCGCAGCCCGGCATCGCATCAAAGCTCACAAAATAACCGCCCAGTGGTTTACTCCAGAATGCAATCCCTTTTCCGCCTAAATCCCGTTCCAAAATTTCAAGCACCGTTTCAAATTTCGGGCGCAAAATCGCTGCGTGCTTCTTCATCTGCTCCAGCAGGCCTTCCTTGTTTTGAAACATCCGCACATGCCGCAGCTGATTTAATTTATCAGGGCCGATGGTCTGAACCCCGATTTGCTTTTTGATATGTTCCACATTGGCCACGCTGGCAGCCAGCATCGCAACGCCACTTCCCGGGTAAGTCACTTTAGAGGTCGAGCTGAACATATAAACCATATCCGGATGACCGGCTTTTTCGCTTTCTTCCAAAATATTTAAAATTTCCGGGCACTCCTCATATAGATCATGCACCACATACGCATTATCCCAAAAAATTCGAAAATCCGGCGCCTTCGGCGTCAGCTGCGCAAACCGGCGCACAACATCATCGGAATAAACCGTACCGGTTGGGTTGGAATATTTTGGAACACACCAGATTCCGCGAACGTCCTCATCCTCCCTCACGAGCTGTTCCACCAGATCCATATCCGGTCCGTCATCCTTCATCGGCACCGGAATCATCTGGATATTAAATTGCTGACAGATCGCAAAGTGACGGTCATAACCCGGCGCGGGGCATAAAAACTTGATGCGCTTCTCTTGACTCCACGGACGCGCACTATCTAAATTCCCAAAGCAAAAGGTGCGGCTCACCGCGTCAAACATCATGTTCAGGCTGGAATTGCCGCCCAAAATCATCTGCTCCGGCTGAACGCCCAACACATCCGCAAAAAGACGCTTTGCTTCCGGAATTCCATCTAAAAGGCCATAATTACGGCAATCGAGCCCCTTTTCGGTGAAGCAATCTTCATTCGTTCCGATAATCCCCAACATTTTTTCACTTAATTCCAGCTGATCGGCACCGGGCTTTCCCCGCGTCATATCCAGCCGCAGAATATCCGCCTGATAGCGGCTGTATTGCTTACGCAATAATTCCAATTCAGCTAAAAGATCTTCATTTGATGTTTCCTGATACGTTGCCATTTTTACTTACCTCTCCTTTGATATAACTCTGATCATTCTGGGCCTTGAATGCGTGAGATACCACTTGCTTCTGCCAAGACGCCAGATCAAAACGAAGGATAATCCGGTCGCCACAGCCGCGCTCACTCCGCCAAAGCCAAACCTCCTGGTCGCAAAATAAGCCGCCACCGGAAGAATCAGGGGCAGAATAAACACCACCAATAAACCCAAAAAAACAAACCGGGGTTCCGATTCAATCAGAACCCAATCCCCCACGGATACCGGATCGGTGATATTGACAAAAACGCGTATGACAGCGGCTGCGCATCCAGAGCAATTGGCGCAATGATCCCCGCAGGATTCTTTTCTGCGCACTTCCAACTCAGCAACGCCGTTACGCACCGCGATTACTTTTCCTTCTGCATCCATTTCAATCCACGCCCCTCGGCTAAAAAAAGACGGCCTCCACATTAAAAGGCGAAGGCCGGATCTTCTTATGAAACCACAACCGTCAGCTGATACTTACCCACTGCGCCCACATTATATTCATCCGGAAACACCACATTGGCAGAAAGCCGATTGGTTCCGCTGGGCAGCACCTGATTTTTCACATCAACAACCACCGCAATGTCGTCTGCTTTCAATCTTTTAATGTCGTCAGGGATTCCTCGTACCGTAATTAAAATACTACTTTCATAAATTTTTGCCGTTGTCCCGTCCGGAAGATTTTGCAGTTCAATATTACGCACCGTAAAGGTTTTTGTCTGCACATTACTGAACTTAACCGATACCTTTACCGTTTCAACATTATTTACATTCTTAACGCCGTTTGGTAATACAACCGTTATGCTGGTATCAAAGCTGTTGTTTCGCTCCGCCACATCTATCACACCCAAATCAATGGCATTGATCGCATCCAAAACCTCGGCATTTCCTGTAATCGTAATGGTCTCCGGCTGCACGGTTGCCGTGCAGAACGCGCTGTCTTTCCCCCCGGAGCTGTTCACAATGCTGACGGTAAGCGGAACGGTCTTTTCCTTCACCACCGATACAGTGACGTCAATGGTCTCCACATCCGTCGTTAAAAAGGTCTTTGGCACCTCGTCTCCATTTTTATCCACAAAGGTGTATGAACAGCTGAACGTATTGGTCTCCACAAAATGATTCTGAACAATCTCGATATCAGCCGCAGAAAGCGTGTCTACCAACGCGGCGGGACCGGTTACCGTGACATAATTATTCAGCATGGTGGGCTCTTCCAGAATATAGCCGGCAGCCACATCGCCCGATACCTTAACATTGACCTTGATATTCGCCACGATATTTTTATCGAATTTTACCTTGATCGTTGAAATCGATTGACTCACAACCGTGAGGTTCTGACTGCCGAGATCCACCTTGACCGGCAGATCATATTCCCCGCTTCTGGTCACCTTGCTCAAATCCAGGTAGGCGGTAATCTTGTCCGGATTCATCAGCGCAATGGTATCCCGGGATCCGCTCACCTTGACGGATAGAGTATCTTCGATGGTCGTCATAATCCCCAAGCCTTCTTTTTGCGGAACAGACCCCTCGTAGTTCACCGAAATTTTAATGTTTGATACGGAAACATCCGTTTCAGGATCCACATATTCACAGATCAAAAACCAGATCAAAATTGCCAGCAGCAACGAAAGCAGCTTGAGCTGCCATTCATTGCGGAAAAGACCAATTAATTTTTCCCGAATGGCACGTGCTTTCATGCTTCCACCTCCGTTTTCTTTTTGGCTTTCTCGGAGATGAAGTTATCGGTCAAAACGCGGCGCAGTTCCTCCAAGGTGATCCCGATATGAATTTCCCCGTTCTGCGCGTAGGAGATCTTTCCGGTTTCCTCGGAAACGACCACAATCACCGCATCGGATATTTCGCTTAAACCCACCGCAGCCCGGTGCCGCGTTCCCAAGGCCTTGCTGATTTCCAGCCGCTGGCTTAACGGAAGCAGGCACCCGGCCGCTATAATTCTGAAATCACGAATAAAGACTGCCCCGTCATGAAGAGGCGTATTGGGAAAAAAAATGGTTACCAGCATCTGTGCAGTCAAATCACAATTCAAATAAGTGCCGGTATCCTCCACGTCGCCAAGGCGGGTGGTCTTTTCAAAAACCATCAGACCGCCGATATGACGATTTGATAAATCAGAACAGCAGTCACATACTTCTTCAATGCCGGAAAGCATGCGATCCTGCTCGCTGGTAACCACTTTGGAAAGAGATAACACGTTGGAAAATTTGATGCGCCCCAGCTTTTCCAGAATGGAACGTAACTCCGGCTGAAAAACAATGATGATGGTGATAAAGCTGAGCTGAAGCACATTGGTCATTAAATAACCAACCGCACTCAGGTGCATCCACTGTGCCAAGGCAATCAAAACGACCAGCAAAACCAAACCGCGCAGCAAATGTCCCGCCCGCGTTTGCTTGATGAAATGCAGCACGCTGAAAATCAAGTAGGTAACGACCAGAATATCAATATAATCCTTAAACTGGATGGTGCGAAACACATTCATCACATGGTCAAAGAAATCAGTAAACATCTGTACCCCAACACTTTCCGAAACATTTCTTTGTGACTTCCGGTAAGTCACCCTAACGAAAGAAAGCAAAATTCGTTTCGCTTTCCGTCCATCAAAAGCCTGCAGCCGTTTGTCATATTATATCATATTAATCATTCAAAATAAATAGGTTTTTAAAATTTAGGGCATTTTTTTCAATGCGCGAACCAACTGGTCCACCTCACGCAACTGGTTAAAATATCCAAAACTGATCCGCACCATTCCCCGCTGATCGGTTCCCATTCTGCGATGGAACAACGGCGCACAATGAATCCCTCCGCGCGTGCAAATATTTTCGGCATCCAGATAATCGGTAACCTCTCCCGAATTTTTCCCTTCCATATTAAATGGGATTACTCCCAGGCAATACCGGCGATAGGGCGCCATATATAGCTCGATTCCGGGGACACGCTTCAGTTCATCATACGCGTAGTCTGTCAAGGTGCGTTTATGCTCATAAATACGCTTGATTCCCACATTTTCCAGATATTCCGCTCCAGCCAGCATGCCCGCGCAAACCGGCGTTGGCAGCGTTCCGCTTTCCAAATGCTCCGGCAAGTCTTCCGGCTGCGCCAAATTCAGGCTTTCTGTGCCGGTTCCCCCGAATACCAGTGGACGCGGACTGCGATTGTTCAATAAAATGAACCCGCCGCCCTGCGGGCCCATCAATCCTTTATGAGAAGGCGCACAATAATAATCCAGATTTTGCCTCTTCACATGCGTCTCCACCGCACCGGCGCCTTGTGATCCGTCCACAATCAGCAGCACATTGTCCGGCTTTTGTTCCGCAATTTTTTCAATTGGGAGTACTCGCCCGCAAATATTGGAACATTGTGTGCAAACAATCGCCTTCGTGCGCGCGCGCACCAAACCCAAAATGCGGCTGACGGTTCGTTCATCATCCGCAAAATCCACGGGTGCCACCGACAGGTCTACTCCCTTACTGCGCAGATACCATAAGGGTCTCAGCACACTATTGTGCTCCAGATCCGTGGTCACCACATGATCTCCTTTATCCAATAAACCCAACAAAACCGTATTGATTGCATACGTTGCATTGGGCACTAAAATCACATTTTCCGGTTGATCCATACCAAAAAGAGTTCCGATCGCGACCCTTGTATGATAAACCAGTTCAGCAGCGTCCATCGACAAGCGATGTCCGCTCCGTCCGGGATTTGCACCGTTTTTCTGAAGCCATCCCCCTACCGCTCTGATAACGCTCTGGGGTTTCGGGTGGGAGGATGCACTGTTATCAAAATAAATCAAAATAGATTCCTCCACCTCGTTCTCACTTTAAGACACCGGTATTCTGCAAAATTCTTCTGGCTGCAATGCCGTACTTTTCAGAAACAGATAAAATATAATAGCATCCGTCTTTTCCGCTTCTCTTGCTTACGGTTGCGCGAATTCCCTGATCGTGCAAAATTTGTTTTCCCCGCATTGCCTGTGTTGAGCCAACGGTTATCAACTCCATTCTTTCATCTCCTTTGCTATATTCGTGCCCGTTTATCCTATGAACTGTAGAAAAAAAAGTTGAATTATTCCGGTTTCTTTTATATAATAATTAATAATGATGTGGGCCATTCGGAAAGCATTTCTCCATGTACACCGTCATAAAATGGCCGATCGTTACAGACCCACATTCAACAATTTTGATTGCCGCGTTGAGACAACCTCCTGTTTGTCTTGCATTACGGCGGAAAGGTATGTTTATGGAACAGCATATTCAACCAGCGCAATTCGATGAAAAAATCTTTCAATTGGTCGGAAAAGATTGGATGCTGATTACAGCCGGCACAAAAGAAAAGCTCAACACCATGACAGCAAGCTACGGCAGCTTTGGCATTCTTTTTGGTAAACCGTGCGCGCAGATCTATGTACGACCTGAGCGGTATACTTTCGAATTTTTAGAAAAAGCGCCTTATTTTTCTCTATCGTTTTTTAATGAGCGTTATCGCAAGCAGCTGCAGCTGTGCGGCAAAGAAAGCGGGCGCACGACCGACAAGGTAAAGGAATGTTCCTTTACAGTTGAAACCACTTCCAATCAGGTGCCCTATTTCAAAGAAGCGCGTCTGACTGTCATCTGCCGCAAAATATATTGTCAGAATCTGGACGCCTCCCTTTTAAATGATGAAAAAATCCGCC
>CAYRYQ010000037.1:0-15265 GCA_964428505.1 uncultured Eubacteriales bacterium | reverse complement strand
ACCAATTTTTCTCTTTCTATTTTTTGCGGTGCGGGACTTTTTTGACAGTCTGAAAAAGCCTCCCTTGAAAGGGATGCTTTGTTTCGCGTTATTTACCGGCAATACTTAAAACGTTCATGGCGATGACGCTCAGGCCGATCAGGGTAGCCAACACCGTCGTGATCTTGGCCAGCACCGCATCCCTGCTGCGATTTTTGTTTTTGCTGTAATAGCTGTCGGTTGAATCCGAGCCACCGGCCATCGCGCCCAACCCCCGGGATTTTCCCTGCTGAATGGAGACGCAGATGATAATCGCGATCGATAAAACTAAAATTGCCGAACCAAAAATATATTGTATCATTTTTAACACAAGCCTTTCTGTTTAAAGAGTTTCATATTTCAGCTGCAGCCTCCGGCCGGAAAAACCGGCGGGAAAGGGCAGAAATTCATTTGCAGAATCCTGACCGTGCAGAATGACGCGTGGTTTATAAGGGGCCATATAGGCGGAAGCGCCATAAAGCGGTGCGGATCGCCTTATGGCGGTCAGATCGGTATAATAACTGTGCTCCGCTATTATACCATAGCCGTTTTGAAAAAGCAACTATTTTTTAGCGGCAAATCCGTTCGGTTTACATGTATAAAAAAGGGCTTTTCACAATTGAACAGCCGATAAAACGCGGGTTTGCGGGGAAAACAAGGGGGTTATGCACATTTTGAACAGAGTTATGCACAACTTTTATGTAAACGAAGAAAAGGATCACTTCATTTTTTTAAGCGCGACAAACAGGGCAAGCCATAGGATTTGAAGCGCCAGCTGACCGAAAAAGAGCCCGGACAACACAATGCCCGGCAGCCAGAACAGGGCGAGGCTCAAAAAGATCAGCGACAGCGCCGGCGGCAGCAGCGTCTGCAAAAAGGAGAGCCGAAAGCGGGAGAGCGCGCGAAAACGGGGCAGCAGACGCCAAAGAAGAAGCAGCGCCAGCAGAATGCCGCCCAGAATCAGCGCCGCGCTCCAGGCGGGCAGGTAATGATATTCATTGGTTGTCAGCATGGGGCTGGACGCGGAAAAATAAAAGCGGAAGTAAAAGCCGGTCAGCGCGCCGCAAAGGGTCACCAGCACAGCCAGCGCGGCCATGGACGGCTTCACGATATAATAGAGTAGATAGGCGGCAAAATAGCCAAAAAATGAAAAAAGAACCAGATCGGTGACCAGCTTAAAAACATTCAGGCCCAATGCGTTCAGAACGAGATAGGGAAATAGCAGGGCCAACAGCGGTGCCGCCAGCAGATAGAGAATAAACGGTGTGGAAAAAATCTGTTGCTCCTGCGGACGCCCCTTGCGCCACCAGCGGATCAGCAAAAAAGCGAACAGGGCGCAAAACAGCGCGATCAGCAGCGGCATCAGCCAGGGCAGCATGCCCCGGAAGATATAATCATACCGGTAACGGGCAAACCGCTCGGCGTAGATCAGGGGGATCATCAGCAGGCACCAGAAGAAAAGCAGGCTGGCGCGGCTGGAGAACAGTACTTTATCGGTTTTCGGTTGGTTGTCCATTCAAAAATCACCTCATTTTTTTTACTCCGGGTTCCGGCGCAAACAGCGGCCGGCGTTCTTTATAAATTGCCGGTGCGGTCCAGAAGGATCGGCAGCAGAAAGGCGGCTGCCTCTTCGGTGCGCAGAATGCGTTTGCCCAGCGTGCAGCAGGGCAGCGTGTTTGCTTCTTCCGGCGAAAGCCCCCCCTCCGGACCGATCAGAAAAGCGATGGAACCGGTCGTCGGCAGCTTGGGGAGGGGAGCCGTGGCGTTTTCATAGCAGAGAAAGCAGCAGTCAGCCTCCATCATTTCTTCCGCCGCCGCTGAAAAGGAAAGAACGGGAGCGCATGCGGGCAGCACGCTTCTGCCGCTCTGGCAGGCGGCGCTTTCGATGATTTTTTCCCAGCGTTGTCTTTTTTGCGTGCTGGGTTCCTCCCCCACGCAGCGTGCGCTGCGCACCGGCACAAAACGGGTCACCCCCAGCGGCGTGCACCGCCGCAACACCTCTTCCATTTTGTCTGCCTTGGGCAGACATTGATAAACGGTAATCGAAACCCGGGGCTCGGTCTCGGCGGGCAGGCGTTCCTCCACCTGAAAGACCGCCTCGTTTTTGGTGCACGAGATCATCCGGGCGGCGGCATCGGGCCCCCGTCCGTCGGAAAACAGCACCCGGTCCCCCACCGCCAGTCTTCTTGCGCGGGTCAGATGCCGGTAGGTTTCGCCTGAAACAGTCAGAAGCTCGCCGCCGACATTTGGTAAAAAGAAATGTTCCATTGCGGTTTTAACTCCTTGCCATCAGCGCAACCCAGCCACGGTCTTCCTCTATGTGGAGCAGGGTCAGGCCCGCCGCCTGAAAGGCGGCCTTGAGCTCTTCCGCCCGGTCGTCGATAATGCCGGAGGCGATCAGCACGCCGCCGGGCAGCAACACCCGGTGCAGATCCCGGAGCAGCATTAAAATAACATCCGCCACAATGTTGGCGCAAACCACGGGGTATTGCCCCTCCACCACGCTCAGCAGGTCCCCGGCGCGGTAGTGCACCCGGTCGGCCACGCCGTTCAGTGCGGCGTTGCGGCCGGCCACCTCCACCGCCAGCGCGTCGATATCGCAGCCGAAGGCGCTCTTCGCCCCCAGCAGAACGCCGCCGATAGAGAGGATCCCGCTGCCGCAGCCCACATCGAGAATGGATTTGCCCGAAAGCGCCAGTGTGGTCAGAAGCTTAAGGCAAAGCCGGGTGGTTTCGTGGGCGCCGGTGCCAAAGGCCATGCCGGGATCGATTTTCAGAATGGTCTCGCCCGCTTTCGCCTGATAATCTTCCCAAAGCGGCACCACCACCAGCCGGTTGACATGAATCGGCTTATAATATTGCTTCCAGCCGCTTTGCCAGTCTTCTTCCGGCTGGTCGGCCACGGTGGTTTCCAGCGTGCCGCAGAGGGCGGCATCTGCGCTCTCGCGCAGCGGCGCCAGCCGCCGCTCGATTTCCCGCAGGGTTTCGGCGCCCTGCGCGTTGTCGGCCACATAAACGGTGAGCAGCGCCCGGTCGCGCCGCTGCTGTTTTTGCAGCGCTTCATCCACATAATCCCAGTGCGGGGTCACCGTTTCCAGAAATTCCTGAAAATCCTTCGGGTCTTCCACCTGGAAGCCGCCCACACCCACTGCGATCAGCAAATTGCTGACCGTTTCCACACCGGTGGATAACGTTTCGATGGTCATGCGTTTGTAGTTCATTGCTGTTCCTCCTTAGCCAGAATTTCGGCAATAATGGTGTTGGATACAAAAAAGCCCCGGTCGTTCAGGCGAAAAATGCCGTTTTCCAACGTGGAAAAATCCCGATAGCGGGCAAGATCCAGCCCCGGCAGCGCCGCTATGGGCAGGCCGTCGCCGGTGCGCAGCGCCAGCATCACCCGCTCCAGCCGCGCGTCTTTTTCCCCGATGGGCTGCGGGTGCCGCAGCGGGATGGGGTTCTGGCAAAAATCGTCCAGATCGTCATTGTAAAAATAGCGCACGCCATTTAAAAAGGAATGCGCGCCCGGCCCCAGCCCGTAATAATCGGTGCCGCGCCAATAGGCGCGGTTATGGCGGGAGGCAAAGCCGGGGCGGGCAAAATTGGAGACCTCATAATGGGCAAAGCCCCGCGCCTCCAGCGTGTGGCAAAGCAGCGTATAGAGGGCTTCCTCCCGGTCCTCGTCCATCGAAAGCGCGCCCCGCTTTGAAAGCGGGGTGCCTTCTTCGATCTGCAGACTGTAGGCGGAAAGGTGGGTCAGCGGAAAGGCCAGCAGCCCGTCCAGCGTTTCTTTGAAAGAGGCCGGCGTTTGCCCCGGCAGGCCATACATCACGTCGGCGCTCACGTTGGAAAAGCCCGCGCGGAACAAAGCGTCCAGCGCCCGGAGGGCGCCTTGGCGGTCGTGCAGTCGCCCAAGCAGCCGCAGCTCCCGGTCTGCTAAGGACTGCACCCCCAGAGAAAGCCGGTTGACCCCGGCCTGTTTCAGCGCTTTCAGCAGGGCGGGATGGGTGCTTTCCGGGTTCAGCTCCACCGTGATTTCCGCTTCCGCCGATAGGGAAAAGAACTGCCGCACTGCCTCTAAAAGCCCGGTCAGGCGTTCTTCGCCCAGCAGCGCCGGCGTGCCGCCCCCCAGATAAAGCGTGGAAAGCGGGCGGGTTTCATTGCTGCCGAAGTGGCGGATCGCCTGCGTCAGCGCCGCCGCATAGCGCTGCGGGCGGTCATCTGTCGGCACCACGGAATAAAAAGCGCAGTAGGCGCATTTTCGCCTGCAAAAAGGGAGATGAAGATATAAAGAGAGCATCGTTCCGGTTAAGAATCCAGCTTCAGCACCGCCATAAAGGCCTCCTGCGGCACTTCCACACTGCCCAGCTGGCGCATCCGCTTCTTTCCTTCCTTTTGTTTTTCCAGCAGCTTCTTTTTCCGGGATATATCGCCGCCGTAGCATTTGGCCAACACATCCTTGCGCATGGCCTTCACCGTTTCCCGGGCGATGACCTTGCCGCCGATACAGGCCTGCACCGGCACCTCAAACAGCTGCCGCGGAATATGCTCCTTGAGCTTTTCGGCCATCCGGCGGGCGCGGGCATAGGCCTTGTCCGCATGCACGATAAAAGAAAGGGCGTCCACAATCTCGCCGTTCAGCAGCATATCCAGCTTCACCAGCTTGGATTCCCGATAGTCCGTCAGCTCATAATCCAGCGAGGCGTAGCCCCGGGTGCGGGACTTTAGGGTGTCGAAGAAATCATAAATAATTTCGCCCAGTGGCAGCTCATAATGAATATTGACCCGGTCGGAATCGATATAGCTCATATCTTTATAAAGCCCACGCCGGTCCTGGCAGAGCTCCATGATATTGCCCACAAATTCTTTCGGAGAAATGATATCCGCTTTTACAAAGGGCTCCTCGGCCATTGCGATCTGCGAAGGGTCGGGATAATTGGTGGGGTTGTCGATCCGCAGCACGTCGCCGTTGGTCTTGATGACCCGGTAGCTGACCGAAGGGGCGGTGGTGATGATATCAATCTGAAATTCCCGCTCGATCCGCTCCTGAATGATCTCCATATGCAAAAGCCCCAGAAAGCCGCAGCGGAAGCCAAAGCCCAGCGCCACAGAAGTTTCCGGCTCAAACAGAAAGGAGGCGTCGTTGAGCTTCAATTTGGCCAGCGCATCCTTCAGATCCTCATAGCGGGCGCCATCGACCGGGTAAATGCCGGAAAACACCATCGGTGTGGAGGGTTTATAGCCCGACAGCGGCTTTTCACAAGGCCGGTCCTTTAAGGTTACGGTGTCGCCCACCCGGGTATCCTCCACGCTTTTGATGGAGGCGGTGAAGTAGCCCACCTGCCCGGCTTGCAAAATGCCGGACGGCTCCAGCCCCAAAGGGCGCATATGCCCGCATTCCACCACTTCAAACGAAGCGCCGGTAGACATCAGGCGGATGGCATCGCCGGTTCTGAGCGTGCCCTCTTTCATGCGGATATAAACGATGACGCCCTTATAGCTGTCATAATAGCTGTCGAAAATCAGCGCGGCCAGCGGCGCGTCGGGGTTTCCCGCGGGGGGCGGAATCCGGTGCACCACCGCTTCCAGCACCGCTTGCATATTCACGCCGTTTTTGGCCGAAACCCGGGGTGCGTCCATGGCCGGAATGCCGATCACATCTTCAATTTCGTGGGCCACCCGCTCCGGATCGGCGGCGGGCAGATCAATTTTATTGATCACCGGCACCAGCTCCAGATCGTCTTCCAGCGCGATATATGTATTGGCTAAGGTCTGGGCCTCGATGCCCTGCGACGCATCCACCACCAGCACCGCGCCTTCACAGGCGGCCAGCGCCCGGGAGACTTCATAGTTGAAGTCCACATGTCCCGGGGTGTCGATCAGATTGATCTCATAATCCTCCCCGTCCAGGGCATGATAATTGAGAAGCACGGCCCGGGCCTTGATGGTGATGCCCCGCTCCCGCTCCAGGTCCATATTGTCCAGCAGCTGATCCTCCATTTCCCGCTGATCCACGGTATGGCAAAGCTCCAGCAGCCGGTCGGCGATCGTAGATTTGCCGTGGTCAATATGGGCGATGATCGAAAAGTTTCGGATGTTTTTCTGATTCACAAAATACCTCCAATGGAAAAAAACGGCCGGTACCCAGCATCCCCCAAAACGGCATGGGTGCCGGAAGCGGCCGCCGCAATGCCCCAAACGGTCAGGGCGGCAAAAAACAGCAATAAAATGATGATAAGAAATACCCTTTTCATAGGCTTTAGGTTACCCCGGCCGGAATGGGTTTATGAGGGCTTGAAGCCGGTGTTTTTTGGCAGTTTTCCGCGCTAACGCAGCGCCGCCAGAATTTCCAGCGGCAGATCGGTGATGATGCCGGTGGCACCGTCGGCTGAAAGCTGCCGCGCGGTTTCGGGGTCGTTCACCGTCCAGATATTGCAGGCCATGCCTCGCGCCCGGGCTTTTTGCAGATCCCGGTATTGGGTGGCGCCGTTGATACTGGGATGAATGGCGAAGCAGCCCAGCGTCTGGGCGTGGGCGCCCGCGTTATAGAGGGGCGCGTCATAGAGCAGGGCCACTCTCACCCGGGAATCCAGTTCCTTGAGCTTGACTAAAATGTATTCATCGAAGGAAGAATAGAATACGCGCTCGGCCAGGCCGTATTCGTTGACCATGGTCAGCGTGCGCGCTTCGATATCGCCGTATTCCCGGTTGCTTTGCCGCTTGACTTCAATGTTCAGCAGCGCATGGTTTTCTGCCAGCAGCTGCAGCAGGTCTGAGAGCTTCGGGATAAAGGCTTCGTTCTGAAAGCGGTCGCCAAACAGCTGGGGGCAATGAACCGGGTGAAGCGCCAAATCGGCAAACGGGGTTTGGCTGATCAGCAGATCCACGCCGCCGCAGCGCTTCAGATTATCGTCATGGGAAATCACAATTTCCCCGTCGGCCGTGGTGCGGATATCGATTTCCAGTCCGTCGACCCCTTCCTCCAGCGCAAGGCGGAAAGAGCCCATTGTATTTTCCGGGTAGCGGGTGCGGCTGCCCCGATGGCCATATACTTTAGTCATGGTTTTGTTCCTCCTCATTTGGCAGGTTTCCAATATAGTCGTTCAGCTGGCTGATGTCCGGCCCGGTTTCGGGCAATTCCTCCGAGGTCAGCACCGGCAGACCGTTCAGCGTCAGCACCGCGATCAGCCAGAACAGCACCCCGAAGCCTGCCATAATGAGCCGCTCCGCCAGGGTGGATACGGTGGAGCTTTTCCAAAGCAGGGCCTGAACGACCCCAACCGACACTGCCCAAAAACCGGTCGGCGCCATCAGCAGCAAAAGCCCCGCGCTTCTGGCCAGCCGGTGCTGGGACAGCGCGCTGCCGGTTGCAAGGCGCATCAGCGCCAAGGTAAACAGCGCCGCCGCGCACAGACTCAGCAAGGTCAGGGAATATTCCGAAACATGGATGAATTTATAGGTTTCCCAGAAATAAGAAAGGATCATGGCCATCATTTGCAGCAGAGGCAGCAGCGCCGCGGGCCCCGCGGGGCTTTCGGCGCGCCTTAGCCCCAGATAAAGCCAGCCCGCCGCGCCAAAGAGGCAGAACACGCCGCCGAGCATCGTCATCGGCGCGGAAAAGTCCAGCAGGCGGCGCAGTGCGTCTGCCGCGGAGAGAATGCCCAACAGGGAAAACAGGATCCGCAGCGTGCCGCGCTGCCGACCCAGATGGACCGCCGTGACCGGCGCGCTGTTTTTCACAATGCCGCAGATCATGGTAAACAGAAGCCCGAGCAGCAGGACCCCGGCCAAAATGCCGTTTAAAACCACAGCCAGGGTGGTGTGTGTATAATAACCGTCTTGATCAATCACGGTGCAATACTGCGCAAAACGCACCCCGCCGGCAATCAGGCCGATAAAAAGCGCGCCGATAAAGCCACCTTTGATTTTCATGAAACAGGATCTCCCTTCACATAATAATTTATTGTCTATTATAAAGAGCCGCCCGGAAAAAGTAAATAGCTTTTAGGAAATTATTGCATTTAGACCGAAAATGTGTTAAAATCTCGACAAAAGGAATCAATGGTAGAGTGAGGAAACCGCATGATCATTATTGAAGAATACAAACAGCAGCTAAACGAATTCAAAAAAGAGCTGGATAATCTGGAAGAGGCGCTGAAGATCAACAAAAAACGGGAGCAGATTGAAACCGATGAGGCCGTGACCGCAGAGAGCGGCTTTTGGGAGGATCTGGAACGGTCGCAAAAAATCCTGCAGGTGATTAAAAACAATAAGAACACGGTGAGCAATTTTGAAAAAATGAGGGCGGCATATGAGGATCTCACCGCGCTGATCGAGATGGCCGAAATGGAGCCGGAGGAGCTGGAGCAAGAGGTGCAGACCGAGTTTGCCGCCTTTGAAAAACGGCTGGAAAACGCCAATCTCCAAACGCTTCTGAGCGGGGAATACGACCGGAACAACGCGATTTTAACCTTTCACGCGGGCGCCGGCGGCACCGAAGCGCAGGACTGGGTGGAGATGCTCTACCGGATGTATCTGCGGTTTGCCCAGCGGCACGATTACAAGGTCACGGTGCTGGATTATCTCGATGGAGACGAGGCGGGCATTAAAAGCGCCTCCATTCTGGTGGAGGGCGAATATGCCTACGGCTATCTGAAAAGCGAGATGGGGGTGCACCGCCTGGTGCGGGTTTCACCCTTCGATTCCTCCGGTCGCCGGCATACTTCGTTTGGATCGGTGGAGGTCATGCCGGAGATCGACGACAGCACCGAGGTGGAGATCCGCCCCGAGGATATCAAGATGGAGGTGTTCCGTTCCAGCGGCGCGGGCGGCCAGAAGGTCAATAAGACCTCTTCGGCGGTGCGTCTGATCCATCTGCCCACCGGCATTGTGGTTTCCTGCCAGAACGAGCGCAGCCAGTTCCAGAACCGGGATATGTGCATGAAGATGCTGAAATCCAAGCTGGTAGAGATCAAGGAACGGGAGAATCTGGAGCGCATTGAGGATATCAAGGGCGACCAGATGAGCAACGGCTGGGGCAGCCAGATCCGCTCCTATGTGTTTATGCCCTATACGCTGGTGAAGGATCATCGCACCAATTTTGAAATGGGCAACATCAACGCGGTGATGGACGGCGATCTGGACGGCTTTGTCAACGCCTATCTGATTGATCTTTCCCACCGGAAATAAGTGGGGGCTGCTTTTGATGGTTGCCGCGCCCCAGGGGGCAATCCTGCTGCGCTTTTGGCGGTCTCAGGGCGGTTTTTCAACAGTTTACACAGGCAAAATGGGCCGCGCGAAAAAATTTTGGCCAGATATGATTCTCTTTCTCTTTTATAATCTATTTATTTGCCCTACCAAAAATTGCACCCCCTCCCCTACCAAAATTTGCACCTCTGTGCAGTTTTCTGCATGTGCAAAACTTTTTTGCGTTGGGGGTTGACAAACAGCGCAAAAAAAGGTAAACTTACGTTAGCACTCTTTGGAACAGAGTGCTAATTTTGCAAAAAGAAGGAAATGAAAAATGGCGAAAAAACAGTTCAAAGCGGAGTCTAAGCGGCTGCTGGATCTGATGATTCATTCCATCTATACCCAAAAGGAAATCTTTTTAAGAGAGCTGATCTCCAACGCGTCCGACGCGTCGGATAAGAGCTATTATAACGCGCTGATGGGCGGCAGGGCGCCGGACCGGGAGCGGTATGAGATCCGCCTGCAGGCCGACAAGGAAGCGCGCACCCTGACGCTTTTGGATCATGGGATCGGCATGAGCCGGGAGGAGCTGGAAAAGAATTTGGGCACCATTGCCGAGAGCGGCTCGTTTAAATTCAAGGCAGACGCCGAGGAAAAAGAGGGCGTGGATATCATCGGCCAGTTCGGCGTGGGCTTTTATGCCGCCTTTATGGTGGCGGATCTGGTAACGGTGACCACCCGGAAGGAAGGGGAAGAGACCGCGTGGCGCTGGGTATCTTCCGGCAGCGACGGCTATACCTTGGCGGAAGCGGAAAAGGAAGAGAGCGGCACGGTGATTGTGCTGCATATCAAAGAGAACACTGAGCAGGAAAACTATGATGAATTCCTGGAGCAATACCGCCTGCAGGAGCTAGTCCGGAAGTATTCCGATTTTATCAAGTACCCCATCCGGATGGAGCTGGAAAAATCCCGCAAGAAGGAGGGCGGCAAAGAGGACGAATACGAGCAGTATACCGCGCTTGAGACCCTCAACAGCCGGGTGCCCCTTTGGAAAAAGAGCAAGAAGGAGCTCAAGGACGAGGACTACACGAATTTTTACCACAGCCAGCGCTATGGCTACGATGACCCGGTGAAAACCATTCACACCAGCGTGGAGGGGAGCCTCACCTATACCGCGCTGCTCTATATTCCCAGCACCGCACCCTATGACTTTTATACCAAGGAATTTAAAAAGGGGCTGGCGCTCTATTCCAACGGCGTGATGATCATGGAAAAATGCGGCGATCTGCTGCCGGATTATTTCGGCTTTGTGCAGGGGCTGGTGGATTCGGCGGATCTTTCCCTCAATATTTCCCGGGAGCTGCTGCAGCAGGATTACCAGCTGAAAGCCATCTCCAAAAACCTGACTAAAACGATTCAGAAGGAGCTTTCCGCCCTGTGTGAAAAGGACCGGGAGACCTACGTCAAGTTTTTCGACGCCTTTGGCCGCACCCTGAAATACGGGCTTTACAGCGATTGGGGCGCCAACAAGGAAGTGCTGCAGGATCTGATCCTTTTCAAATCCTCCAAGGAAGAGCAGTATACCTCCCTGAAGGAATATGTGGGCCGGATGCCGGAGGAGCAAAAATATATTTATTACGGCGCCGGGGAGACCAAAGAGAAGATCCGCGCCCTGCCTGCCGCCGAGGGCGTGCTGGCCGGGGGCTATGAGCTGCTTTATTTCACCGACGACGTGGACGAGTTCGCGGTGAAGATGCTGGGCACCTATCAAGAGAAGGAATTTAAAAATATTTCCGACGCCGATCTGGGGCTGGAGGCCGATCAAAAGCCGGAGCAGGAATATCAGGAGCTGATGAAGAAGCTGAAAGACGCTTTGGCCGGCAAGGTGGCCGACGTGGTGGTTTCCACCCGGCTGGTCAGCCATCCGGCCTGCCTTTCGGCACGGGGTGGGATCTCCATCGAGATGGAGAAGGTGCTTTCCGCCATGCCCGAGAACGGCGGGAGCGCCAAAGCCGAGAAGGTGCTGGAAATCAACCCCAAGCACGCCCTGTTCCCGCAGCTTTTGCAGGCGGACGATTCCCGGCTCCAGCAGATGGCCAAGGTGCTTTATAGCCAGGCCCTGCTGATCGAGGGGCTGCCGGTGGAGGATCCGGTGGACTATGCCAACGCGGTCTGGGGCCTGCTTGCCCCGGAGGCGCCTGCGGAAGAGCAAAAGTAAACAAATCAGGTGTTTTTATCAGCCGCCCTTTTTAGAAGGGGCGGCTTCAGACTGTCAAAAAAGTTCCGCACCGCAAAAAATAGAAAGAGAAAAATTGGTTTTCGTAAAAAGGGAAATTGTTTCTCAAAAATAGATTCAGTAGCACAGGAAAAGAAAAAATGTGGCATTTTTCTGCATAAAATCCACTTTTTTGCTTACGGCGTCCATGCCGCCTTACCGTATCGATATACGCCGACAGGCAGCATGTCCTTGTCTGCGTGCTTTTTAAACAGTCTCCCCGCTTGCCGAAAAACGCGTTTTTCGACAAGCTAAAGCCGCCCTTTTTAGAAGGGGCGGCTTATTTTCATTTCTGCGGGCAGAAGGGAACCTTCCTCCCCTGCGGCAAATCGTCGTGCACGCGGATCTGTTTTTTTGGATTTTGGATAGAATTGGAATCGATTATAAATAATTCTTTATTTGAATTGACTCTGTATACGATTGCGGCTGAGATCGCAAAGGCGGAAGCGCGATAAGCGGGCTTTTCTGCTCAGAATCCTTTTATAAAAGAATAAAATCGGGAAAAAGCGCCTTTTCCCGGAATGAAGCGAGAGGAATCAGCCATAATAGCAGTAAACGGCCGCAACTTCGCGCGGAAGGAATCACCGGGGATTCTTTGCGCTTCCTGTTTTTGGGGGGATTGACAAAAAAGCGGCCGGCCGTTATTATTAAAATGAGAGGAAATAAAAGTGATCAGAATGATAAAAAGGAGAATAAGATGAAAAGATGTGTTTCATGGCTGAGTGTTCTGGCAATGATTACACTGCTGACCTCCTGTGCGGCAGGAAACGGCGCGTTTCATGCGGATAAGGACATCACGGTACTCTCCAGAGAAGAGGGCAGCGGGACCCGCGGCGCCTTTGTTTCCCTGTTTGGGGTGACGGACAGCGGCGGATTGGATAATATTGTGAATACCGCTGAAATCACAGACAATACCGCGGTGATGATGGCCTCTGTGGCGCAAAATCTTTATGCGATGGGATATCTTTCATTGGGTTCTTTAAACGGCAGCGTAAAAGCATTGTCTGTGGACGGCATTACGCCCACCGTTGATAATATTAAAAACGGCAGCTACCCGGTTGTGCGTTCCTTTTTGTTGGTGACAAAAGGCACGCTGAGCGGAGTGGCTGCTGATTTTTTCGCCTTTATTCTTTCGGCGGAGGGGCAGCAGGTGGTGGAAAAAAATCGGTATGTCGCGGTGGGGGGCGTTTCCCCTTTTGCGGGCACCCAGCCTGCCGGCCGCTGCGTGGTGGGCGGCTCCTCCAGTGTGGCGCCGCTGATGGAAAAGCTGAAGGAAGCCTATCAGACCGTGAATCCGGAGGCGGCGATTGAGATTCAGCAAAGCGACAGCACCACCGGCATTCAGGGAACGGCGGAGGGAACCTTTGAGATTGGGATGTCTTCCCGGAATCTGAAGGAAAGCGAGAGCGCCAAAGGCTTAAGCGCAACGCCTTTGGGGAAGGATGGGATTGTTCTCATTGTCCATCTTCAAAACCCGCTGCAGAATCTTTCCGGAGCGCAGGTCCGCGGAATTTATCAGGGAACGATCAAACGATGGGAGGAGGTTTTGCAATGAACAAGCAAAAGGAGCGCTGGATGGGGCTGTTGTTCTTTTTATCAGCGGCGGTCTGTGTGTTGGCGGTACTGCTGATCTGTGTTTTTTTGCTGGTGAAGGGGTTGCCGGCGATCGGAAAAATCGGGATTTTTCAATTTCTGTTCGGAAAAAACTGGAGGCCCAGCGCCGGCCAGTTCGGCATTTTGCCCATGCTGCTGGGCAGCATCTACGTGACGGCCTGCGCCTTGCTGATCGGGGTGCCGGTTGGGCTGCTGACCGCGATTTTTCTGGCGGAATATTGCCCGCCGTGGCTTTACCGTGTCTTAAAACCCGGTGTACATCTGTTGGCCGGCATTCCTTCGGTGATCTATGGGTTTTTCGCGTTGATGGTGCTTGCCCCGGTGATCCGCCGGCTGTTTGGCGGCATGGGTGGAAAGAGCATCCTGACCGCCGGGCTGCTGCTGGGGCTGATGATTTTGCCCACGGTGATCAGCATGAGTGAAGCGGCGATCCGCGCGGTTCCGAAAAGCTATCAGGAGGGGGCGCTGGCGCTGGGCGCCACCAAGGAGCGCAGCATCATGAGAGCGACCCTCCCCGCGGCTAAAAGCGGGCTCGCCGCCGGGATCATTCTGGGAATCGGCCGCGCGGTCGGCGAAACCATGGCGGTGGTGATGGTGGCGGGGAATCAGACCGACATGCCGCGCGGTCTGTTGCAGGGGGTGCGCACGCTGACGGCCAACATTGTGATTGAAATGGGGTATGCCGCCGATCTTCACCGGGAAGCACTGATCGCTACCGGCGTGGTGCTGTTACTCTTTATTTTGCTGATCAATCTTCTGGTTTCCGTGATGAAGAGAAAGGAGGGGCTGCGATGAAAAAAGAAACGCGCGTTTCAAAAAGACACTTTGGCGCCTTTCTCGTGCGCATTTTAATTTATGGGGCCGCGCTGGTGACGCTTACGCTGCTGCTGGCGTTGGTGGTTTATGTTTTGGTGATGGGCCTGCCGCATCTGAAGGCAGCGTTGTTTTCTCCCCATTATTCTGCGGAGAATCCCTCTTTTCTGCCCGCTCTTGCGGGAACGCTGTGGATCACGGTACTGGCGCTTCTGATCGCCGTTCCCATAGGAATCGGCGGCGCGATCTATCTGGTGGAATATGCCAGACGGGGCAACCGGACAGTACGGGTGATCCGCATGGCGGCCGAGACACTGGCCGGCATTCCCAGCATTGTATATGGGTTATTCGGGCTGCTGTTTTTTGTGACCTATTTACATTGGGGGTATTCGCTGCTGGCGGGCGCGGTCACGGTTTCCATGATGATCCTGCCGCTGGTGCTGCGCGCAACGGAGGAAGCGCTGATGAGTGTGCCGGATGCCTGGCGGGAGGGCAGCTTCGGGCTGGGCGCGGGAAAGCTGCGCACGATCGTGCGCATTGTGCTGCCGGCGGCATCTCCCGGTATTCTGGCCGGCGTTATTTTGGCCATGGGGCGCATTGTGGGAGAAACCGCGGCGCTGCTTTATACGGCCGGCACTGTGGCGGAGATGCCGAAGAACCTGCTGTCTTCCAGCAGAACACTGGCCGTGCATATGTATTCTCTTGCCAGAGAAGGGCTTTATTTAAACGAAGCTTATGCGGCGGCAGTGGTATTGCTGGCGGTGGTATTGCTGATGAACGGGCTGGCATCCTTGCTGGCCAGGCGAATGAGGAGGGCGCAGGGGAAATGAATGATATTTTGTTTGATATTCAGAATCTGAACCTGTTTTACGGCGATTATCAGGCGCTGCATCAAGTGAATCTTTCGATCCCGGCGGGCAAGATCACCGCGTTTATCGGCCCTTCGGGCTGCGGCAAGAGCACCTTGCTCAAATGTCTCAACCGGATGAACGATCTGGTGGAGGGCTGCCGGATTGAAGGAAAGGTTCTGCTGCAGGGGAAGGATATTTATGACGGAATGGATGTGATTGCGCTAAGGCATCGGGTGGGCATGGTCTTCCAGAAGCCCAATCCTTTTCCGATGAGTATCTACGACAACGTCGCCTTCGGCCCCCGCACCCATGGCATTCGCCAAAAAGCAGAGCTGGACCGGCTGGTGGAAGACGCTTTGCGCCGGGCCGCCATGTGGGAGGAAGCAAAGGACCGGCTGAAAAAAAGCGCGCTCGGCCTTTCCGGCGGGCAGCAGCAGCGGCTTTGCATTGCCCGGGCGCTGGCGGTTCAGCCGGAGGTATTGCTGCTGGATGAACCCACCTCCGCGCTG
>CAYRYQ010000036.1:0-15449 GCA_964428505.1 uncultured Eubacteriales bacterium | reverse complement strand
TGGGGCGGGAATAGCCCCTTTTTGCAGAAATGCGGGTATCAATGATAGAACGACAGACCGATTGTTCAGGAGCGTGAAACAATCGGTCTGTCGTTCTGTAAAAAAGAAACGAGCCTTGATTTTTCGGCCCGTTTATGATAAAATAATCTAATGTATGCTTAATTCGAAAAAAGGATATAAAAATCATTTTACGATTAAAAGTATACCACCTTGTCGGAGATTTGTCAATAGAAAATCAGAAAATAATAAAAATTTGGAGGGACCCATATGAATTTTGCATTAGTGCCGGGTTTTCCGGAAGGGGAAACTGCCCTTTTGCAGTTAAAAAGTGAACTGCTGGAAACCAATAAAAAATCGGCGGAATATGGATTGGTTTTGTCGGAGCAGGACGCTTTGATGCTTGTTGTGCAGGGGAAGGAAGCAATTGCGCTGCAAGATCGGGTGGAGTTTGGGAAAAGCATCACCGTAAAGCTGGTTGAAAAATTTATGCAGAGCACGTATATATCTCCCGTTGATTATGCACAAACCATTGCGATGCTGCTGGAAATCTTTTATGAGGCAAAGGAAGAGAGCTTGGATGTGCTGACAGATGAGGAGGTCATTGATATTCTGTATGATTTTTTTGAGCGGGAAAGCGGCGGGGACATCGAAACGCTTCAAACCCGTGATATGTATTATCTTTGCCGTAAAATACGCAGTGCAGCAACCGGTGTCACCGGCGAAGAAGAGGAGTTAGAGGAGGATGTTGATGAATAATCCGCAAAAACGCCTTCCGTTTACAGAAGAGGAGCTGGATGAAGAACAATACACAATGAGCTTGCTGCGCCTATGTATGCAGCATCAACTGATTGATACGCCACATTTCAGGGCCATTCAAAATGGGTTGAATTGTGCCTTTATAGAAACAGCAGAACAATTTACAAAGCGGGAAAGCAGTACGCTCCCCAGAAAACAGGCAGAGCAATTGTATGCATCTGTACTGTATCAGGCGGATATCGCTTTGATGGCATACCGTTCCCCCGCTCGGGCGGTGGAGGCCCTGAACACCCTTGGCATCGAGACCATTTTGATAAAGGGGAAAAGAATCATTTTATTTTTGCATGAACAAAACAAAAAAATATATCAAGCCGCCTGTCAACAGGGGCTGTCTTTACCAGTGTATGAGTACCGGTATGTGATGGATCAGGCCTTTTCGGCATATTGTGCGGGATACTCCGCCCGATTCAATGCCAGAGAATGCTGCGCACAGATTGATTATCCGCTGCTGGGCCGGTCTGCATATCGTTTCAAATCCAAAGGGGTGCTGTTCATCCATGAATACTATACCGGAATTTTAAATGAAAATGTGTTTTGCAGATTGTTTGATGAAGGGCAGATGAAGGCTCTGTTAATGGCATATGGAGCGCAGTACCGCAGCGATTATAAAGATTTGCTGTTTAATATTTCAGAAGTGCTTCTAAACAATCTGATGGCGAATGCGTTGCTGGCAAAACCGCTGTTTAAATTAACGGTTTCGCCGAAGGATATCCGAAATTTAGAACGAAGGGTATGCGGGTATAGCGAGCCCCGGCTGAGGGAAGAGCTGTTATGTGCTTTGCTACCATATCAAAAACAAATTCAAAATGACAACTGTTATGCATATTTAAAGAAATACATCCCGCTTTTATCGAGCGAGTTGTTCAGAAGATTAGAAAAGAAAAATTTAAAGAATTTTTTTGTCATTACCGATGGTCAAAAATAAATCACATAAAAACATTAAAAAGAAGTTGACTTTTGCTCCAAGAGGGGATAAAGCAGCTTTTGGACAGCCATCCCGTCTTGAAAGGTGGCAAGAGGGGCATCTTTTTGCCCTGTTTGAAGCCGCCTTGCAAAATGCAGCAGGGCGCCAGGCTGTTGCGGGCGGAGGGGTATAGAAGTGATTGCAGCAGAGCATCGTCTGCTTCAATCAGGGGATGGGTACGTTCGGCCGGCAAAGGTCTTTCCAGCTGATAAGGCCTAGCCAAATCAATTGTCAGGCTGCCTCGTTCTCCGTAAACGGCAATCATCTTGCCACTTCCGCCTGTTGCGTGGATGCGGGATACCTCCAGGGTACCGCTGCACAAAGGGGTGGACAAATGCATTACGCCGATTTCGTCTACTTCGTTGCGTTCTTTGAAATGAATGCGGCGGTTCTGATCATGTGGAACCGGCGGACATTAAAATTTAAAAAGCACGTGAATAGCGATCGACAGGATAAGCAGAACGGTGACAAAGCGGTGGGTTTTAAAAAGGGCTGCCCGCTTGGATTTAAGCTTGAAAAAGAGGATCGCTCCGAGCAAAACGTTGGCAAGCATCAAACCGAGCGCGATCATGCCCGTGGTGGATACCCACTGAAAATTCACCTGGAGGATGAGGTGGACCAGCAAAGCGACCGCGGCGCCAAATCCGAAAAAACGATGGTTCTTAACCACGCATTTCATAAAAGAAGGATAATGTGTTCGAATCAAAGATTCCTTTGGAAGTTTAGGGATAAAGCGTTTATTTGCCCATTTGACGAAGTAATTCAATAGCGCAAGCAAAAAGAGCAAGCCTGTCAGAAATCCAAAAAAGTTCCCGAGCTTTTCCATACGGATGATTTTCCCTTCAACTGTAATTCTGTTTTGTTTGCCCCCAATATAGCATACTGCGGCGGCAAAATCAAGAGCGGGGAGCATTTTTTGTCGCATAACGGCCAAGGTGGAAGGAGCGGCCTCTTCCCGCTTTGGCTGTGCCACAGTCAGAAGGGGGGAACTCTTCCGGTTTTCGCATGGCCCTTAGTACATCCCGATTCCGCGATTGAAAGGCATTTCCAGAAGCAAACGCTTTTCCTCCGCGCAGTTTTTGGAGCATAGGCTAAAGGCGTTTCCATTTACGACAGAGAGCGTTCAGACCGCAGGGTTTTTCGCGTTTACCAAACGGTTCGGCGGTGACAAAAATTCGCCCGCAGATACCCGGCTCTTTCCTTAACAGCCGCAGGCAGGGCAGGCAGAGGGGCGTAGCTTTTCTTCCACGAGAAGCCCATATCATTATCATGGCCCATTTGCATTTTAAGACGGGGTTTTAAATGGGAAACCCGCGCCTGTATTGCGGCTATTCCGTTTCTAAAAGAGGGGCCAGCAGCGCCTGCGCGGCAAGGCCGTCGTCAAAGGTGGCGATCAGCGGGTCTTCCTGCCCGGTGTAAAGATAGCGGGCGAAATGCAGAAGAGCGCTGGTGTGGGCATCCTGATAAAAGCCTAAGCTATTGCGCGGGGCGGGATAGAGCAGCGCGGCCAGCAGAGCGTCGTCTGCCCGGAGGAGGGTGGTCTCCCGCTCCGCCAGCAGATAGCGCTTCAGCTCGTAGGGGCGCTTCAGATCCAAAGTCAGGCTGCCTTGCTCCCCGTAGAGGGTGATGGTCTCGCCGCCGCTTTCCGTTGCGTGAATGCGGGAGACCTCCAGCGTGCCGCAGCATAAGGGGGAAGTAAGCCGCATCGCCCCGAATTCATCCACCTCGTTGCGCTCTTTGAAATAAATGCCCTTGCTGCCGGATTGATAGGTAAGCGGTCCCAGCAGATAGGAGAGCAGATCCAAGAAGTGCACCCCCAGATCCAACAGGGCGCCGCCGCCGTTCTCGGTGGTCATCCGCCAGGTTTTGGGGCGGGGCAGCAGATAGGAATCGTGCAGGAAGCGGGCCTTGAAATCGAAGAGCGGGGCTATCTCCCGGAGGTGCCGCTTCATCAGCGTGACCGCGGGCAGAAAGCGGTATTCAAAAGCCATGGCGGTGGGGATCTCCGCCGCCAGCGCGGCAAGGCGCGTTGCTCCCGCCAGATCGGCAGCCAGCGGCTTTTCGCAATAGAGGGGCAGCCCGCGTTCTGCGGCAAAGGCCACGGCCTCTTCCCGCAGATAGTGGGGCATGCAAAGATCCAGAAAATCCGGCTTGCCTTCTTCGGTCATGGCGGCAAGATCGGTGTAATGCTTCACAAAGGGCAGCGGGCTTTCCGCCGGATGGCGGCTCATGACCCCCACCAGCTTCGGAACGACCGCGCTTTGGAAATAAAGGGCCGCCTGATAGGAGGCCAGCGCGTGCAGCTTGGCCACGCTGCCGAAGCCTGCAATGGCATAGCGCATGGTTTTCATGGAGTTTCCTCCTTTTCCGGTGTTTCATCGATGGCCGGTGCGCTTCTGGCAACGGCGCGGCCGGCCCGCACGCCCTGATAGAGATCGTAAAGCACGATCAGCAGCACCACGCCGGCAGCCGCCTGGAGCAGATCTTTTTTAAGGGTTTCTGCGGCGCCGGAAAAAGCTGCGGCGCCCGCGCCGCTTGCCAGCCGCCCGAGGACCTCGGTGCAATAATAGCCCGCCACCGGCACCAGAGCCGCAGGGGAAGCCCAGCATTCCGGATGGGCTTTGGCCTTGGGGAGCGACAGCAGTGCTTTAACCGCCAGCACCATCAAAAGCTTGATCACAAGGGTGGCGGGCGCCAGCGCGGCATAGCCCTTGAAGACGTCGGCAAACAGGCTTCCCAGCCCTGCCGCCGCCAGCGCATAAGGGGTGGGCAGCACCAGCGATGCCAGCAGAATCAACGGATCCGCCGCATGCAGATAGCCGTATTTGGTGGGCAGCCCCAAAGCGGCGGTGATCAGAATCAGGGCCGCAAACAAAATGGTATGCGTGATGGCTTTTTTGGTGTTCACAAACGAGCGCTCCTTTTTTTCTTTGATGCCTTGATTATAGCACGGGCGCGCCCGGATTGCAACGAAAAAAACAGCGTGCGCGCCCTAAGTGACGGTGTTGACAGGGGATGAAGCGGATTCGCGGGGAAAGACGCCCCCGCCCCTTTGCGGCTATGATGTTTCCTTATTTTCTTCTCGTTTTTTGCACGAGGAAGGAGGGCGGCCGTAAAAGGCCCGGAAGGCCCGGCTGAAGGAATGGATGGAGCGGTAACCCAACCGCTCCGCCACTTCGGTGACCGCTTCCCCCTGCCAGAGCAGCTCAATCGCCTTTTCAAATTTTTTCCGGCGGCAGAAGACCTGCAGAGATTCGCTCATGACGGAGGAAAACACATGCCCGAGATAAGAGGCGCTATAGCCGAATTCGGCGCTGAGATCTTCAAGACCATGCATGGACGCGATGTGGGTATCCACATAATGAATCAGCTCATAAACCAGCTGCTCTTTGGAGGTTCTTGCGTTTTGGCGCTGATAAGAGGGCAGCTTTTCCTTGACGCCGTATCGGTAGGCGTTAAAAAGGATCTGGGTCACATAGGTTTCCAGCAAAAGCGCGCTGAGCGGATCGGTGGAGAGCAGCTCTGAAAACAGGCGCAGAAAGCAGTCTTTGATTTCAGGGGGATGATGCAGCACACGGGCCGGCGGAGCTTGAAAAAAACGCTCCAAATCCGCGCCCTTCGGGTATCGCGCGTCTTCCTGATTAAAAGTAAACCCCAGATAAAAGAAGCGCAGCGGATCGCAGGGGGAGGACGCAATGGCATGGGTTTCCCCCACCGTGTTGAAAACCAGATCGTCGCAGCCCACCGGATACTCCGTATCGGCCGCCCGGAACAGGCCGGTGCCGGAAACGATATAGGAAAGCTCATAAACCCTTTGCCGGTGCGGCCCCACCGGGGAGCGCTCGCTGCAGCAGAGGTCTCCCACCTGATAAAGCCAGAACGGACCCAGCTTTTTCGGCTGGTCGAAATAGTGGTTGTCGAAATGAAATTTGGCAAGATCGAGCATGGCGTTTGCGCGGACACCGCCCGGAAGGTGCAAAAGAATGAAGGCGCGTCCTTCTCCTTTCTGGCTTTAGTCTACCACAAAACGGCCCTTGCCGCAACTGGTTTTCAAAGGTCAGAGGAGGATCTCGTGTTTCACGGCGGCGGATTGGTAGATCGCATCGAGAATTTGGGTGAGCGCCACGCCGTCTTCCGCCGGATTGAGGCAGGCGGTCTCGCCCCGGATACAGGCCAGAAAATGCCGGATTTCTTCCCGGAAATTATAGGGAATTGGATCCTTGACCGGGGTATAAACCGGGGTGATGTCGGCAAGGTAGCCGTCCATTTCCGTGTGGATCCGCAAGGTGGGTTCCAGCGCCGCGCCGGCCTTTTCCCCATGCAGATAGAGGGCAAGGTGGTTTTCGGGGATATGATCGCTGAAGCTGACCTCCACAGAAAGAATCGCGTCGTTTTCAAACCGGATTATCGCCACGCATCGGTCCTCCACATCGCAGAAGGGGTCAAAATCCATGGGGGTGTACCGCTTCAGCTGCTTGAGATCAAGGCGGGGCCCCAGGGCGTAGGAGCAGGCGCCGTAGACGGAAACCGCCCGGGGCTTGCCCATCAGGTAGAGCCCTAAATCGATCATATGAACGCCCAGATCGATCAGCGGTCCGCCGCCGGAACGGGCTTTGTCGGAAAACCAGCCGCCGGGATTGCCGGCGCGCCGGATGCAGGAGGCTTGTACATAATCTATTTTACCGACGCGGTCCGCTTGAATAAAGTCTTTTAAAATCGAGACGTTCTGCCCGAACCGGCGCACAAACCCGATCATCAGCAGCTTGCCGGTTTCCTTGGCCACCGCCTGCATTTCCAGCGCCTCTTTGGAGTGGAGCGCCATCGGCTTTTCGCATAAGACATGCTTGCCGGCACGCAGCGCGGCGATGCTGACGGGGGCGTGGGCATTGTTCCAGGTGGTGACGCTGACCGCGTCTAATTCCGGCAGCCGGAGCAGCGCATGATAGTCGGTAAAGACATGGGGGATCCCATAGGTCTTTGCAAACGCCTTCGCCCGCTCTTCGTTGAGATCGCAGCAGGCATAAACCTCCGCCTCTTCCGGGCGGGCAAGATAGCCGCCCATGTGCAGATTGCTGATGCTGCCGGTGCCGATGATGCCGATTTTCAGTTTCTGGTTCATAATCTGTTACTCCTTTACGAATTGCTGCAGGGCGGCAAAGCTTTCCCGCACCTGCCGCGCGGGGTCGGCGGTGTTTTCCCGCTCCAGGGTCAGATAGCCCCGGTAACCGATCTCGTTCAGCGCGTTCAGATAGGCGCGGAACGGCACGCTGCCCTCGCCCAGCGCCGTCTCCCGGTAAAAATCGCTTTGCTTCCATTGATCCGGCCGGTTTTCGCGCTTTGCTTTTTCTTCAAGCTCTTTGAGCCAGATCCCGTCTTTGGCGTGGGTGTGAACAATATAGTCTTTTAAAGTATAGACCGCCTGCACCGGGTCGTCATGCGAAACCATAACAAAATTGGCCGGATCCAGATTGACGGCAAAGCCCTTGCAGGGCAAAGCGTCGAGAAAGTCTTTCAATACCAGCGCTGTTTCCGGCCCGGTCTCCACCGCAAACTGAACACCAAGCTGTTCCGCATAGGTTCCTGCCGCGGCGCAGGCTTCAAAAACCGCTTGGTAGCTTTCGCTTCGGGGATCTTCCGGAAGGGCGCCGATGTGGAGGGTAATGACGCGGGTGTGTAGCTTCGCCGCAAGCGCCGCAAGGCGCTTTGCGCGCCGGATTCGCCCGGGGTTCTCCGCGGGGTGGGTAAAGCCGCCGCTGCCCACGCTTCCGCAAAGGGCGGAAATTTCCAGATGACGCTCCTGGAGCAGCGCCTGGAGCGCTTTGATTTTTTCGCCGTCCAGCTGCTCCGGCGCCAGCGGGCCGGCCGCCATGAACTGAATGCCGTCGGCGCCCATCTCCGAAGCCAGCCGGGCAGCCTGCCAAAAGTCGGTCTTTAAATTGTCGGTCATGATGCCGGTTTTAAAGGGATACATATAAAAGCCTCCTTATTTATCTGCTTTTTTAAGGATCGATTCCTTCTCCATTATAACCCGCTGTGCGGGGTTTGTATTTAACAGGATCCGGCGAACCTGTTGTCTGTGTCCGCTTTTTTTGCGGTTTATTCCGCCGCAAAATGGGCTTGAAAAGAAGGGTCGATCATGATATACTTAAGAATGAATGAAATGAAAGACCCGACAGTAAAGGAGCGATCAGACATGTCAGGACATTCCAAGTGGAAAAATATTATGCACAAAAAGGGAAAAACCGATGCCCAGCGGGCCAAAATCTTTACCAAAATGGCCCGGGAGATCATCGTGATTGTGAAAGAGGGAGGGGCTGACCCGGCAGCGAATTCCCGCCTGGCGGATGTGATCGCCAAGGCAAAGGCCGCCAATGTGCCCAACGAAAATATCGACCGGGCCATCAAAAAGGCCGCCGGTGCGGAAGACAGCAACAATTATGAATCCCTGATCTATGAGGGGTACGGCCCCGGCGGGGTCGCGGTGGTGGTGGATTGCCTGACGGATAACCGCAATCGCACCGCGGGCAGCCTGCGCCATTATTTTGATAAATTCGGCGGCAATCTCGGCGCCACCAACAGTGTGCTTTGGCAGTTTAAGCAATGCGGGCTGCTGGCGGTGGATAAGGAGGGGGTCGACGAGGATACCCTCATGATGTGTGCGCTGGATCATGGCGCCGATGACTTCGACGCGGAAGGAGAGGCTTTCGAGATTACCGTGTCACCGGAACGCTTTTCTTCTGTGCGGCAGGCGCTGGAGCAGGAAGGATATTCTTTTTTAACCGCCGAGATCACACGGATCGCGGAGAATGAAGTGACGCTCGCCGATGAAAAGGATCGGTTTAAAATGCAGCTTTTGCTGGATGCTTTGGAGGATGATGACGATGTGCAAGAAGTGGCGCATAATTGGGCGGAATAGAAAGCAGGGCTTTCTTTCTAAAGTGGGAGCGGGGGTATTCCCGGTGCTGGCGGCGCTCGTTTTGACGCTGACGCCTTTTTCGGCTTCCGCCGCGACCATTACGCAGTTTTCAGATGTGGATCCGAACGCGTGGTATTATGGGGAGCTGAGCGGCGCGATCAGCGCCGGGCTGTTTAACGGAGTAAGCGCAACGCTCTTCAATGTGGACAAGCCCATTACCCGGGCGGAATTTGTTGCGGCGCTGGCGCGGCTTTGCGGCGTGGATACCGCGGCGTATTCCGGCAATCCGTTTTTGGATGTTTCGCAGGAGATATGGTATTATCATTATGTTTCCTGGGCGTATTATACCGGCGTGGTGCAGGGGGTTTCCGAGAGTGCCTTTGCACCTGAGGTGCCCATTACCCGGGAAGAAATGTGCAAAATGCTGGGCGGCGTGATTGAAAAGGTGCAGGGAAAAACGCTGAGCGCTGACGGCGCGCTGACCTTTGGCGACAGCGCTTCGATTTCCCCCTGGGCGGTGGAATGGGTCAACAAGTGCAGCGCGAACGGGATGATCAACGGCAGCGGCGGCAATTTCCTGCCGGCCGATCACGCGTCCCGGGTGCAGGCGGCCTGTGTGATTTACCGCTATTATATCCGCGAGAATCCGCCGGTGGCGCCTTCTCTGGACGTGAGCGGGTTTTCCATGAATTTCGACGTCAATCAGGATTATTATCTTTGCGTCCCCGCTGATTTTAGCAATTGCCGGATCAACGGCTTTTCGGGCTTCCGGTCTGTTACGGTTTCGGTGGAGCAGTACGCGGGCTATACGCCCTACAGCGGCACGCCCTATGTGCTGGGCCAGCCGCTGGCGCTGGGCTACGGCCGGGCGAAGGTGACGATCAACGCGACGCTGCAGGACGGCAGCGCCAGAAGCTATCTGATCGCGCTGGCCGATTCCAATAGCGGCGGGTATTCCTATGCGAAAATTAATAGCAGCGGCGCGGTGAATTTCCGCGCGGGGCCGTCCACCTCTTCCGCCATTTTGAATACCTTCATTAATAATGCCAGGGTGTATTATCTGGGCACGGAGGGTGACTGGTGCCGGGTGCAGCAGCTGTATTCCGGGCAAGTGGGCTATGTGAGCAAGGATTATGTGAAGGTGCAGTACAGTGCGGTCTCCTGCCCGGCCCGCTACCAGTACGCCGTGGCAGCGTTGCAGGCGGCGCACCCCAACTGGAGCTTTACGTTTGTGGACACCGGGATGGATTATCAGACTTATTTGAATACGGTGGCCGCCAACGCCTATGTGACGGCAAGCCCCGCCGAGATCAACGGGTATCTGGATCCGCTGAATTCCCTGACCGAGGACAAGGTGTTTGCGTTCTTGAACATCAAGAACTATAACGCCGCCTATCAGAGCGCGGGGATCGCGGCGCTCTGGCTGAATGAGGCACAGGTTTCCAAGAATACGGCGGCACAGTATTTCACTGCGGCGGGCAATTCGCTGCTGCTGTCGCCCTATTATATTGCCACCCGGGCGGCGCTGGAATCGGGCTATGGCACCTCCACCCTTTCCAAAGGCACGGTGAGCGGCTACGAGGGCTATTATAACTTCTTCGGCATCGGTGCCGCAGACAGCAATCCGATCATCGGCGGCGCTTCTTATGCCAAAAACCGCAACTGGAACAGCCCGCTGAAGGCCATCGTGGAGGGGGGCAACTGGATTAAGGATCAGTATATTGACCAGGGAACGATCACCCCATATTTCTTCCGCTATGCGGCTTTGAACGGGAAGAGCTATATGACCGATATCGCGGCGCCTTCCAAAGACGCAGACATTGTTCGCCGCGCTTATGTGGGCAGCGGCACGCTGGACTCCGCGCTGAACTTTGTGATACCGGTTTATCAGAACATGCCCTGACATCGGCGCATAACAGGATCCGCATTGATCATAGCGACCGCACGTAGATTTTGTGCGGTCGCTCCTTTATAAAAGACCGGAAACGGGGCTTTTGCCTGGCAAAGCAGGCGCATTTTTATAAAGAAGGAGGGGAAAAACGTGCCAAAATTCAGTTTCAGGAAAATACTTCCCCTGAAAACGGGGGAAACAGACCCGAAAGCGCGCGCCCGGATCGGCGCGTTTGCCGGGTGGGTGGGGATTGCCACCAACCTGCTGCTGGCGGGCGCCAAGATCACGGTGGGGGTGCTTTTTGGCGCCATTGCCATTGTGGCGGACGGGATCAATAACCTGACCGACAGTCTTTCTTCGTTGATTACCCTGATTGGATTCCGGTTTTCGGTTCGCAAGGCGGATGAAGAGCATCCTTTTGGCCACGGGCGGATGGAATATATTTCCACCTTGCTGATTGCCATGGTGATGGTGGGGGCGGGCGTTACGCTGGTGCAGCAATCGTTCCCCAAGATCTGGAACCCGACGGAAGCGCAGCTTTCGCTGCTTTTGATCGGGACGCTGGCAGGTTCCATTCTGCTCAAGCTGGGGCAGGCTTTTTTTTACCACTCTATGGGCCGGGCGATCGAAAGCGATACTTTGCGCGCCAATTTCCGGGACAGTCTCAATGACGTTGTCAGCACCACGGCCATATTGCTCTCACTTGGTCTGACGCAGTTGATCGGGTACAATACCGATGGGGTAATGGGCACGCTGGTTGCACTGTTTGTGCTGTATTCCGGCATCTCACTGATGCGTTCCACCATCCGGCAGCTGCTGGGGGAGGGCGCCGATCCGGCGCTTGCCAAGCGGATCGAGCAGCTGGTGCTGGAAACGCCGGGCATTGTGGGCGTGCATGATCTGGAGGTGCACAGCTATGGACCGGGCCGGCTGTTTGCTTCCGCCCATGCCGAGGTGCCGGCCGATCAGGATGTACTGGTCAGTCATGACCGGATCGATAATATTGAACGGCAGGCGGCGAGGGAGCTGGGGCTGCAGCTGACGCTGCACATGGATCCGGTGGTGACCGATGATCCGGAGCTGGAAGCGCTGAAAACAGAGCTTAGCGGGATCCTGGCGGAAATCGGCCCCGATCTTCAATTCCATGATCTGCGCCTGGTGCGGGGAGAGACCCACACCAATGCAGTGTTTGATCTGGTGATTCCTTATCACTTCCCCTTAAGCGACGAGGAGACGCGGCATCGGGTGGATCAGGCGCTGTCCCGGCAGCACCCCGGTTACTATACGGCGATCTCGATTGATAAGATGATGATCCGGGAAAATAAATCCGGTTTTTAGGGGGAAACGGTTGATTTTCAGGGAGATATGTTTTATACTGTTTACAATTTCAAAATGTTTTGGGAGGATCAAACATGAGTGAAAAGATTTTCAAAGTTGGCATTGTCGGCTGCGGCGGCATTGCCAACGGGAAACATCTCCGTTCCCTTGCCAAACTTGCCAAAGAGGGTAAGGTGGAGATTGTCTATTTCTGCGATATCATTCTGGAGCGGGCGAAGAAGGCGGCCAAGGAATTCGGCACGCCGGACGCAAAGGTGACCGATGATTATCGGGAGCTGATTGCCTGCCGAGAACTGGATACCGTGCATGTCTGCACCCCAAACCGGAGCCATTCCGAAATTTCCTGCGCCGCGCTGCGGGCAGGGAAGGATGTGCTGTGTGAAAAGCCCATGGCCATCAGCGCCAAAGAGGCGCAGCTGATGCTGGATGCGGCCAAGGAAACCGGCCGGACCCTTTCGATCGGCTATCAGAACCGTTACCGGAACGACAGCCAGTATGTGAAGGCAGAAGCGAAAGACGGCTTTTTCGGCGATATTTATTTTGCAAGGGCTTATGCGGTGCGCCGCCGCGCGGTGCCGACCTGGGGCGTGTTTTTGAACGAGTATGAGCAGGGGGGCGGCCCGCTGATTGATATCGGCACCCATGCGCTGGATCTGACGCTCTGGACCATGGATAATTATAAACCCAAGTACTGTGTGGGCACCACCTATCATAAGCTGAACAATCAGACCGAAACCGGCAATGCCTGGGGCGACTGGGATCCCCAAAAATTTACGGTGGAAGACAGCGCTTTCGGTTTTATCGTAATGGAAAATGGCGCAACCATTTCGCTGGAATCCTCCTGGGCGCTGAACACCCATCAGAGCTGCGAAGCTTCCTTTGCCGTTTGCGGCACCAAGGGCGGTGCGGATATGCGCGGCGGCTTGGTTCTGAACACCGTGAAGCACGGCAAACAGGTGAATATTGAGCCCCAGCTGGACGCCAAGGGCGTGGCCTTCTATGACAGCCACGGCGCCTCGCCGGCGGATATCGAAGCCAAGCAGTTCTATGAAGCGCTGGAAAACGGCACCAAACCCTGTGTTCTGCCGGAACAGGCGTTGGTGGTTTCGCAGATTCTGGAAGGTATTTATCTCTCTGCCAAGACCGGAGAACCTTGCTATTTTAATAAATAAGAAGGAGAACGAACATGAAATTAGGCGTATTTACCGCATTATTCAGAGATCGCAGTTTTGAGGAAATGTGCAGCTACTTAAGCGGACTCGGCGTGCAGACGCTGGAGCTGGCCTGCGGCGGCACCACCGGCAAGCACCACACGGATCCGCTGACCATTATGGATCATCCTGAAAAAATTCAGGCGATGAAGGACACGCTGGCCAAAAACCATCTGGAAGTGGCGGCGGTTTCCTGCCACGGCAATCCGGTGCACCCGGACAAGGCGGTGGCCAAGGAATATCATGAGGAATTCAAGGGCGCGATCCTTTTCGCGGAAGCCATGGGCGTGGATACCATCATTGGTTTTTCCGGCTGCCCCGGCGACAGCGAAGGTTCCAAATATCCCAACTGGGTAACCTGCGCGTGGCCGAACGATTTCGGCAAGATTCTGGAGTACCAGTGGGAGATCGTGATTGCCTACTGGAAAGAGATGGCGGAATTTGCCAAGGCGCACGGCATCAAAAAGATCGCTTTTGAGATGCATCCGGGCTTCTGCGTTTATAACCCGAAGACCCTTTTGCAGCTGAGAGAAGCGGTGGGCGATATCATCGGCGCCAACTTTGATCCTTCCCACCTGTTCTGGCAGGGAATCGATCCGGTGGAGGCCATCAAATATCTGCGCGGCGCCATTTATCACTTCCATGCCAAAGACGTTTATCTGGACGAGGCCGAGATCAAGAAGAACGGCGTGCTGGATCCCACTTCCTTCGGCAAGCTTTCCGAGCGGCGCTGGTATTTCAGAAGCCTGGGCTACGGGCATGATTTGCTGGCCTGGAAAAAGATGATGAGTGCTTTGCGCATGGCGGGCTATGAAGGCGCGGTCTCCATTGAGCATGAAGACGCGCTGATGAGCACCAACGAAGGGTTGGAAAAAGCGATTTCCCTTTTGAAGGAGACCATGATGTTTGACACGCTGAAAAAAGAAGTGTTCTGGGCGTAATAGATCAGCGCCTCCCACACGGCAATGAGCTGGGGCGGGAGGCGTTTTTCGTGCTTTTGGGGGAAACGAGCACCCGGGGCCTTTTGGCGCGGGGAAGCGTTTGATTTTTTTGACATTTTTTGCTTTTTACGAGTTTAGGGTTGCTTTTTTAAAGGAAAGGTTGTAAAATCAGGGGGAAAACGTAAACGGAGGTATCTTGTTATGTTTAAAATGGGTGTAATCGGATGGGGCGGCATGGGCCACTTCCATACAGATCTGGTCAGAAAGCATCTGACCCGCATGGAGGTAAAAGGTGCTTATGACATTAACCCGGATAAAAAAGAGAGTATGCTGCGGCACGATCTCCTTCCGTATGATACGGCAGACGCGCTGCTGCAGGATCCGGATATTGATCTGGTGCTGCTGAGCGTACCCAATAATTTTCATAAAGACTATGCGATCAGGGCGCTCAGGGCCGGCAAGCACGTGCTGTGCGAAAAGCCGGTCATGATGGATTCCCTAGAGCTGGAAGAGGTGCTGGCGGTGGCGAAGGAAACCGGAAAGATTTTCACTGTGCATCAGAACCGGCGCTGGGATCGGGATTACCTGATCGTGAAGGATGTATTGGCAAAAAACACCATCGGCAAGCCGTTCTTTATTGAAAACCGCGTCAACGGCGCCCGGGGCATTCCGGGCGACTGGCGCTGCACCAAGGTGGCCGGCGGCGGCATGATGCTGGATTGGGGGGTGCATCTGATCGATCAGATGCTGATGTTGGTCGACAGCCCCGTTACGGAAATCTATGCCCAGGTGCTGAACCTGAAATATGAGGACGTGGACGACAACTTCAAAATGATGATGAAGTATGAAAACGGTTTGGGCGTCTTGATAGAGGTGGGCACCCACCACTTCATTTCAGAGCCAAGATGGTATGTGAACGGTGACGGCGGCACCATGGTCATTCAAAACTGGGACAGCGGCGCCGACATTGTGCGGGAGCTGGACACCGAGATGGATTGGGAAATGGGCATTGTGTATACCGCGGCCGGGCCGACCAGAACCATGGCGGCCCGCCCCAAGGATTCTACGGAAAACCTGCATATTGATATCGCGCCTCACCGCACCAACTATATGCTGCATGAGATGCTGATCGACGCGATGGAGACCGGGGATTACAGCAAGGTGGCGGTGCAGCCCAATGAAGTGCGCCGCAGCATGAAGGTGATGGCGGCGGCGTTCCGCTCTTCCAAGGAAGGCATTGTGATCAAAGAACACATCTGATCCGTTTTGTATATTTTCGACAAAAAATACGCTTCGTAAAGGAAGCGTATTTTTTTCAGCTTGTCGAAAAACGCGTTTTTCGGCAAGCGGGGAGACTGTTTAAAAAGCACGC
>CAYRYQ010000035.1:0-15976 GCA_964428505.1 uncultured Eubacteriales bacterium | reverse complement strand
AATCAGCTCCTTGGTGGGGCGGCTTTTGAGCGCTCTCAGATTAAAGCCCTGATCCCCGATCACGGAAATCACCTTGCCCAAAGAACCCGCTTCATTTTTTACCGTGAAATTCATAACAAAGTAGTTGTCCCGCTGCTCATTGCGGCTGGCAAAGCGGGAAAACACCGCAAACCGGGTGGTGTTTCCACTGCTGGCATTAATGTTTTTATCCAATACCTTCAAGCTGTAAAGGGCGGCGGTTTCCGCGCTGGCAATCGCCGCCAGCTCCGGCCGCCCTTCTTTCGCCACCTGCTGCGCCGCCACCGCGGTGTTCACAGCTTCTTTCACAGCGAAGTCATGCTCTCTGATATAATCGGCGCACTGACCAAGCCCCTGCGGATGGCTGATGACTTCCCGGATCTCTCTTAAAGAAGCGCCCTCCAGCCCCACCAGATTCTGCACAATTTCCATATCATAAATGCCGTTGATAAACAAGGAACCGAAAAACGCGAGATCCATTACCTGCGTCACATCCCCGGCATAGCTGTTCTCGATCGGGAGCACCGCACAGTCGCATTCGCCGTGCACCACCGCTTCATACGCTGCTTTAAAATCTTTATAGGCAATGGCAGATCCGTCCGGGAAAATTTTCTGGGCGGCAATGCTTGCAAATGCACCGGGCACACCGCTGTAGGCTACCCGCATCCCCTCCAGAAGACGGCGCTGATAGCTGCGGGAAAGGGTCATGTTGTACTTCAGGAAATTCACATAATATGATTTCAGTATTTCATTCTTCATAAAGCGGGCATTCCGGCGCACGACCTCTTCCTCCCGCGCTGTATCCAGCACCGGCAGCCCCAGCTCCTTTTTATGGGCCGCCACCTGCTCCACTGCCTTCATCCGCTCTTCAAACAAACGGGCCATCTGCTGGTCGATTTCATTGATTTGCTTTCTAGCTTCATCTAATTTAGTCATGGTTTTTTGTTCCTTTATAGGTTTGATACAGCTTTTCAAATGCCGGAATCGAACGCCGGATCTGCTCATTACTGACACAATAGGCAATCCGTACATAGCCAAAGCAGCCAAAGTCGTCGCTGGGCACCAGCAGCAGCTCCTGCTCCTTTGCCCGTGCGCAGAAAGCGGCGGCATCCGGTTCCAACGCTTTCATAAAAAGGTAAAACGCGCCGTCCGGAGGAACCGCTTCATACCCGATCCGTGTCAGCTCTTCCAGCAGAAAACGGCGGTTTTCCCGATAAACGCTGAAATCCGCCACCGCATCCACGCAGGCGCCCACCGTAAACTGCAGCAGACTCGGCGCACAAACAAACCCCAGCGCCCGTCCGGCGCCACAGATTGCCGCAAAAACGTTCCTTGCTTCCTTCATCTTTGGAGACACCAGAATATAGCCGATCCGGTCGCCGGGCAGCGAAACCGCCTTGCTGAAGGAATAACAGACAAACGTATCCGGATAAAACGAAGGAACGAACGGAACCTCTTCCCCGTTCCACACCAGCTTCCGGTAAGGCTCATCAGCGATCAGGTAAATGGTCTTCCCGAATTCCTGCCCTTTCTGCGTCAGCAACGCTGCCAGCCGCTCGATGTCTGCCTGGGGGATCACCGCTCCGGTCGGATTATTGGGAGAATTCAGGATCAGGCCTCTGGTTGCGGGACTGATGGCCCGTGAAAGGGCCTCAAAATCAATCTGAAAATCACCGTTCCTGCAAGGAACCACCCGCAGTTTTCCCAAAGCCTTTTCCACAAACACCCGATATTCCGGAAAAAACGGCGCCAGCACGAGTACTTCTTCCCCTGGCTTCAGAATCGCATGCAGAGTGATGGTCAAAGAGGCTGCCGCTCCGCAGGTCATATAAATCTGGTCCGCGGAAGCCCCGGCCTGAAAATCGCGGTTCAGCGACCGGGCGATCGTCTCCCGCACCCCGGGATCTCCGGCGGCAGCCGTATATCCATGCAGCTGTGTGGGTTCCATGGTATCCAGCAGGTGCTTCATCGTCTCTCCTATGATTGCCGGAGCCGGCACACTGGGGTTCCCGATGCTGAAATCAAATACCGCATCAGCGCCGATTTCCGCCTTCCGATGCTTGCTGTATTCGAAGATTTCACGGATCACAGAGCTTTTTTTGCCAAGCTCCAGCATTTTTTCAGATAATTCCATGTCCAAAATTCCTCCACCCAATAAAAAAAGCCCGCGTACTCCAAATTTACGCTTCTAAAAAGCATAACGGATCGCGGGCTTTCTGATTTCCTATGTCGGTCAGGAACACTAAATCCTTAGCGCCCCCAGCTGAAGCCAAGCAGAAAGTCCGTATTACAATAATAAAATCGATGATTCAACCGTGTCAATTCTGCACACCTCACAAATTTTGTTGTTGCTATTATACCTGCCGGGCCATTATTTGTCAAGACTTTTCAAAGAAAAAAGGAAAAGTGCCTGCGCTTTTGACGCAGGCACTGCAGATTTCTTATAATTGAGCCAGCTTCTTGAGGTTTTCCCTCTTTTCGGTTGCGCTCTTTTCCGCTTCGGCAAACAGCTCTTCCGCGCGGGTGGGGTTGGCCCGGCTCAGCGCGTTGTAGCGCACTTCATTCATAATAAAGTCGCGGTAAGACAGGGTGGGGTCTTTGGAATCCACAGCCAGCGGATTTTTACCTTCCTCCGCCAGTAAGGGATTATAGCGATACAGCTGCCAATACCCGGCGTCCACCGCCTTCTTGGTTTCCTTCATGGAAGTGCCCATTCCGGTCTTGATGCCATGGTTGATACAAGGTGCATAGGCGATAATGATAGACGGGCCATGGTAAGCTTCCGCTTCCGCGAACGCCTTCACGCACTGGTTATAATCCGCGCCCATGGAAACCTGCGCCACGTAGACATAGCCATAGCTTCTCGCAATCGCGCCCAAGTCCTTTTTCTTGGTTGCCTTACCGGCCGCGGCAAACTGCGCGATCGAACCGGCCGGCGTTGATTTGGAGGCCTGTCCGCCGGTGTTGGAATACACTTCTGTATCAAACACCAAAACGTTTACATCTTCATTGGAAGCAAGCACATGGTCCAGACCGCCAAAACCGATATCATAGGCCCAGCCGTCGCCGCCCAGTATCCACACGGATTTCTTGGCAATATGCTCTTTCTTGGAAAGAATCGATGCAGCCAGCGCCTTTTCTTCGCCGCTGCCATTCAGCTGTTCCAGCGCTGCGGTCAGTTGCTCGGTCGCCGCGGTGTTCAGCTTGGTGTCCTGATAGGTTTCCTTCCAGGAAGCAATGGCCTGCTTCACATTTTCATCCTTCACAATGGCTTCCAGCGCTTCGATATCTGCCGCCACACCCGCGCGCAGCTGGTTGGCACCAAGATACATGCCGTAGCCGTATTCCGCGTTATCCTCGAACAGGGAGTTTGCCCAGGCAGGACCGTGACCCTTTTCGTTGACGGTATACGGGGTTGCGGGAGAACTGCCGCCCCAGATGGAGGAACAACCGGTAGCATTGGCAATATACATCCGATCTCCAAACAGCTGTGTCATCAGCTTGGCATACGGGGTTTCGCCGCAGCCCGCGCAGGCACCGGAATACTCCAGCAGCGGACGCTTGAACTGGGAACCCTTCACCGATTCCACCTTAAAGGTCTCGTTAATCTCCGGCTTCACCGCGGCATGCTTAAAGTTATAATTGAAATACTTCTGCTCGCCGATCTGGCTGTCCAGAGAGGTCATCACCAGCGCCTTCTCCTTCGCCGGGCAGATAGAAGCGCAGTTGCCGCAGCCGGTGCAGTCCAGAACCGAAACATTGATCGCAAAGGTCAGGTGATCCAGCCCTTTCCCGATCATCTTCTTGGTCTTCATGCCTTCAGGCGCGCCCTGCAGTTCCTCTGCACTCAATGCGAACGGGCGGATGACCGCATGCGGGCAAACCAAAGAGCACTGGTTGCACTCGATGCAGTTTTCAGGGATCCAGCGGGGAACATCCACCGCGATGCCGCGCTTCTCAAAAGCAGCGCTTCCCTGTTCCATATGGCCGTCGGTATATTTTGCAAAGGCAGACACCGGCAGGCTATCGCCCTTCTGCGCGTTGACCGGAATCAGGATGTTTTCCACATATTCCTTCAGAGCGGGGTTCTCGCACTCCACCCCATGCTTGACCGCTTCATCCTTGGCGTCCTTCCAGGCGGCGGGCACTTCCACCTTGACCACACCATTTACGCCGGCTTCAATGGCCTTGTGGTTCATGTCCACAATGTTCTGGCCCTTCTTGCCATAAGAAGCGGTGGCAGCATCCTTCATATACTGCACAGCCTCCGCCTCGGGAATGACCTTGGAGAGCTTAAAGAAGGCAGACTGCAAAATGGTGTTGATTCTGCCGCCCAAACCGATTTCCCGGGCAATCTCAATCCCGTCGATGATATAAAAATTAATATCGTTTTCTGCCAGATATTTTTTCACATGGCCCGGCAGCTTCTCATCCAGCTCTTCCACTTTCCAAGGGCAGTTCAAAAGGAAGGAACCGCCCTTCTTGATTTCGGATACCATGTCATATTTATCAATATAGGAAGGATTATGACAGGCCACAAAATCAGCTTTGGAGATGAAATAGGTGGAACGAATCGGGGTATCGCCAAACCGCAGATGCGAAATGGTTACGCCGCCGCTCTTCTTGGAATCGTAGGCAAAATAAGCCTGCACATATTTATCGGTATGGTCACCGATGATCTTGATCGAGTTTTTGTTGGCACCCACAGTACCATCGGAGCCCAGGCCCCAGAATTTGCAGGAAATGGTTCCTTCTGGCGCCGTGTGAATATCCACGCGGGGCAAAGAAAGATGGGTCACATCGTCCACAATGCCAATAGTAAAGCTGTTCTTGGGCTCGTCTGCCTTCAAATTTTCATAAACAGCAGCCACATCGCCCGGGGTGGTATCCTTGGAACCGAGGCCGTAACGACCGCCCACCACTTTTACATCTTTAAATTCAGTGCCCACCAACGCGGCGGCCACATCCAGATAAAGAGGCTCGCCCAGAGAACCGGGCTCCTTGGTGCGATCCAGCACCGCAATCTTCTTCACACTCTTCGGCAGAGCAGCCAACAGATGCTTGGTGGACCAAGGGCGATAAAGGCGGACCTTCACCAGGCCCAGCTTTGCGCCGCGGGCATTCAGATAATCGATGGTTTCTTCAATGGCGTCACAAACCGAACCCATGGCCACAATCACCTGCTCCGCATCCGGCGCACCGTAATAATTGAAGAGCTTATAATCGGTTCCGATCTTTTGATTGACCTGATTCATATAGCCTTCCACCACTTCGGGCAGAGCTGCATAGTATTGGTTGCAGGACTCTCTGGCCTGGAAAAAGATATCCGGGTTCTGCGCGGAGCCTCTCAAAACAGGATGCTCCGGATTCAGCGCGTGCTTGCGGAATTCATTCACCGCGTCCATATCCAGCATGTCCTTCAGATCGGCATAATCCCAGACTTCGATTTTCTGCAGCTCATGAGAGGTTCTGAACCCATCAAAGAAATGCAGGAACGGCACTTTCCCCTTGATGGCAGACAGATGCGCCACCGCGCCCAGATCCATGACTTCCTGCACATTGCCGGCGCACAACAGCGCAAAACCGGTCTGACGGCAAGCCATTACATCGGAATGATCGCCGAAAATCGAGAGGGCATGGGACGCCAGCGCTCTGGCGGAACAATGAATCACGCCGGGCAGCATTTCGCCGGCGATCTTATACATATTCGGGATCATCAGCAGCAATCCCTGAGAAGCGGTATAGGTGGTGGTCAGCGCACCGGCGGCCAGTGAACCGTGCACGGTTCCGGCAGCACCGCCTTCCGACTGCATCTCTACAACACGAACCTTTTGCCCAAACACATTGATACGGCCGTCGGCAGACCACTTATCTGTCACTTCAGCCATTACAGAAGACGGAGTAATCGGGTAAATCCCCGCAACATCGGTAAATGCATACGCAACATGGGCTGCTGCGTTATTTCCGTCCATGGTTTTCATTTTCCTAGCCATAGTATCCTCCTTGATTGTTTTATACATTTGTTATTCTAACACTTAAAATCGGCCGTGTAAAGGGTGAAACAAAAGTTTTTTGCAGAAAAAATACAAAATAATTGCAATTTTCCACCACAATCAGTATAATAAATAATGATAAAAAACAGGGGGAATTGGAAATGGTTTCAAGAATATTGTCATTTGGCCTTTTGGGAATCGAAGCCTTTCCGGTCACAGTGGAGGTGGATCTGGCCGGCGGCTTGCCGGCTTTTGAAATTGTGGGTCTGCCGGACGCTGCGGTGAAGGAATCCAAAGAGCGGGTGCGTTCCGCAATCAAAAATACCGGTTTTTCCTTTCCGCCCAAACGGATCACGGTGAATCTGGCGCCGGCCGATGTGCGGAAAGAGGGGCCGGTCTATGACCTTGCCATGCTGCTGGGCTTTTTATGTTCCGGCGGAGAGCTGATGGGGGATTTCTCCAGAACCGGCTTTGTGGGAGAGCTTTCCCTATTCGGCGACCTGCGGCCGGTCAAAGGGGTGCTGCCCATGGCGCTCAAAGCGCGGGAAATGGGCCTTACCGCCCTGTTTATCCCATCGGAAAACGCAAAGGAAGTGCAATTCATCGACCAGCTGACGATCTATCCCGCCCGTTCTGTCCGGGAAATTGTGGATTCGTTGAGCGGCGTTCAGCCATTGGCTCCGATGACCCCGGTCCCTTTTGCTCCGGAGCTGTTCCGGGATCAGCAGTTGGATTTTGCTGATGTAAAAGGGCAGCTGATCCCCCGCCGCGCCATGGAAATCGCGGCAGCCGGCGGGCACAATCTGCTAATGGTCGGTCCGCCGGGCAGCGGTAAAAGCATGCTTGCCAAGCGGCTGCCCTCGATTCTTCCGCCGCTCACTTTTGAGGAGGCGCTGGACTGCACGAAAATCGCTTCTGTATCTGGTCAGACGGAAAGCGGCCTCCAGGGGCTCCGTCCCTTCCGCGCGCCGCATCACACCGCCACCTATGCGGCGCTGTGCGGCGGCGGGCAGAATTTGCGGCCCGGCGAACTTTCCATGGCCCATAACGGCGTGCTGTTTCTGGACGAGCTTCCGGAATTTCTGCCGCAGGTTCTGGATTCTATGCGAGCGCCTCTGGAAGACAATGAGATCACCATTGCCCGGGTGGGCGGAACCGTCACCTATCCCTGTAACGTCATGCTGGTCTGCGCCATGAATCCCTGTAAATGCGGCTATTTAGGGCATCCGACTCACCGCTGCACCTGTTCCCCCGGTCAGATCGCCCGTTACCGGCACCGGGTATCGGGCCCGCTTTTAGATCGGATCGACCTGCATGTAGAGGTGCCTGCCGTCTCCTATGAAGAGCTCAGCGCCAAGGCGCCCGGAGAGCCCTCCTCCGCCATGCGTGCCCGGGTCATATCGGCCAGAACGCTGCAGCAGAAGCGCTATGCGGAAGATCGTATCACCAAAAATGCCGACCTCTCTTCCCCGCAGGTCAAGAAATATTGTCCGTTAAGTCCGCAGGCAGAGCTGCTGATCAAATCCAGCTTCGACCGGCTGAAGCTTTCGGCACGCGGATATTACCGGGTGCTGAAAGTGGCCCGCACCATTGCGGACCTGGCGGGATCCGAAACCATTGAACTTCCCCATATCACAGAGGCGCTGCGCTATCGGCCGGCTTCCCAAGAATCATAACCTCCGGCTAAGCCGGAGGGGAATTAAAAAAATCCGCCGAGGGGATCAACCCCCCGGCGGATTTTAAATGGTCAGTCTTCCTGTGTGGTCTCAGAAATCGCGAGCTCTTCTTCCGCGGCTTCTTCTTTTTTGCTCTTCTTTTCTCCGATAGAAAGAAGCAGATTCAACGCAATCCCAAAGATGGCGGCGCCTGCAATGCAGGGAACCTGCAGACCGAAGAACGGAATATTACCGCCAAAGGCATAATTGCCGCCGATGCCGATCGTCATGATCGTGGCAATGACCGCAATATTTTTGGAGGAAAACATATCGCAGCGCTTATCGATCAGAATGGCAATGCCCTGTGCGGCGATCGCGCCGAACAGATAAATTTCCAGCCCACCGATTACTGCGGTGGGAATGCCGTAAATCACTTTAATCAGCGGCGTAAAGAAGGAGATCACCATGGCGATGACGGAGGCCGCCACCAACACCGGCACCGAAAACACCTTTGTGATGGCCATTGTGCTGATATTCTCCCCGTAGTTGGTCCCCGCGGGGCCGCCTACGAAACCGGAGATCATATCGCAAAGGCCGTCGCCGATCAGGTTCCGATCCAGCATATCCACCAGAGAATACTTCATCTTCTTTCCTTTTTTCTTGGCCACATCAGTCACATAAACATCCAGCTGATAAATATGGGCTGTGGACTCCGGAATCGTGGCAATGGCAATCGGCATGATGGCTGCCACCGCCGCCCAGGATACCCGCGGCAATGAAAATGCGGGAACGGCAAAGGGCCCCCAGTTCCAGAGGGAAGCGTCCAGCGCGTCCTGCGCAATGGTGCGAAACAGATTGATATCTGCGGCAAAATAGAGGATTGCGGCCACCGCGCTTCCCACCAACGCGCCCAGTAAAAGGGGCAGCTGGCCTAAAAAGCCTTTGAGATAACGGGAAAATAAAATGGTGGAGAGCAGGGTCGCTAAGGAGACCACCCAGACCCAACTGGTGCCTGTGGCGCCTTCGGTCGCTTTGGGGGCCGCGTCGGAAAGCGCGTTTCCGGCCAGCGTCAGACCAATGATCATGGCAACAGGCCCGGTGATAGCCGGAGGAAGAATCTTTTCCACCGCCTCCCGCCCGCTGAAGCGCACCAAAATACCTGCCGCAATGGAAACCAGCCCGGACATGATGATACCGAACTGCGCTTCCGAAATCAGCGCGGTCGGCAAAATGCCGGTTGCGTTAAAGGACGCAATCTGTGCGGCAGTGCCTTCCGCAGCAACCATGCTGGAGATGGCGGTCAAATACGCGAAGCTGGAACCATAGTACAAGGGGATTTTTCTGCCGGTAATCAGGATAAAGCACAAGGTTGCAAGTCCGCTTGCAAAGATGGTCGTGGATACCTGAAATCCGGTGATCAACGCCACCGCGATCGTTGCAGGGAACATTACCACAACCTGCTGGAGCGCGTACAGGAGCAGCTTCCAGGTGCTGGGCCTCTCATCGGGCAGATAGCCGATGACTTTTTTTGCCTTTGTATTATTCATATTTCTACCTCCGTTTTTATATAGAAACTCTTCATTTTATTAAAGAGCACTATCCTTCTTTTTCCCACAGAGAAACGCCGGTCTCCGCGTCATAGGGCTTGATTTTCACCATCACTACTTCACTGCGGGCGGTCGGCAGGTTCTTCCCCACATAGGTGGCTTTGATTGGCAGTTCCGTATGCCCCCGGTCCACCAGCACCGCCAGCTGGATTTTTGCCGGCCGACCCAGATTCATGACCGCGTCCATCGCCGCCCGCACCGTGCGCCCGGTGAAAATCACATCGTCTACCAATACGATGGTTTGATCCACCACTGAAAAGGGAACGTGGGATTCGCTGACGACCGGTTCCTCGGCAATTCTGGACAAATCATCCCGGTAAAGCGTGATATCGATCTCTCCCACAGGGACATTGGCGTTTTCAATTTTGCCGATATTCTCTGCAAGACGCTTCGCCAGAGGAACTCCGCGGGTCTTGATCCCAATCAGACACAGGTTTTCCGTGCCATGATTTTTCTCGATAATCTGGTGTGCCAGACGCACCAGCGCCCGTTCCACATCTGTTTCCGCCATCATCTGGGCCTTCCACTTCATCCGCGCTTCCCCCTTTCCAAAAAAAGCCTTGCCTGCAATGCAGCAGACAAGGCATAAAAACCGGTTGTAATCATTGCCACCGGGTATTCAACTTATCAGCATCACTGTACTGTTTAAAGTTATATACAAATATTGATTTGGGTCTTTTCAAGTATAACGAATTCGACATTATTTGTCAATACAGAGCAGAAATTTTTTTAATAATCCAAATGTACGGTGATCACCGTGGATAGCATTCCGCTGTTCCCCTGATAAGTTACATTCTGCAGGGTATTGATCACAATCTCTGTTACGTCCCCCGTCGCACTGATCGAATAGGTACGGGACTGATTGGCCATGGTGCGCCGAATCCCCTTCTCATCTGAAGCAGCCAAAATATCACTGACCGCACTCGGCTTTAAGGTAAACGCCACCTGCTTGCCGCCTTCGACTGTATCCGTCATGGCGACCGATTCCAGAAAGCGCTTGCTGTAACGGAATTCATGGTCGATGCGGAACAAGGAAAGGGTATTCATATAATTGGTGTCCGGGTTTAGCATCTCTTTGCTGCTTTCCGTCACATCGGTCCATTCTCCGGTTTCAAAATTCAGCTGATAGGCCGCCGCTCCGTCCCCGTAATAAGACGCCACCAAATCGCCGTTGGTGTAGTCATTACGCTCAAAAGAAACCTGGTTCTCCTCATTCACTGTAAACGAATATTCAATCACGCCCAAAGAATTGGTTTGATTGACGACCTGATCTTCTGTTTCCGTCACCACCGTGATGGAACCGGACCGGTGGGCAATGGATTGGCGGATGGCCGCCTCATAAGCCGCGAACGCCGCGTCTGTTTCCGGCGTATCTTTAAAGGTGCTGCAGGAACAAAGCCCCAGAAGAAGCGCCGCGAACAACAGCGCGGCAACAATTTTTTTCATGTTTTCGCCTTTCGTTTCAATATATATAGATTATACAGGCAATCCCATTCAAAGTCAAGGAGGCTCTCCATGAATTTAGCGGATTTACCTTCCGGCAAAAGCGGCCGGATCCTTCAGGTTCCGTTTCCTCGGCTGCTGGAGCTGGGGCTGGTGCCCGGCACGCCGGTCAAGGTGACTGGCAGGGGCCCGCGCTGCAACCCGGTCGAACTGGAATTTCTGGGCACTTATCTGCTGATTGACCGAAAAACCGCAATGAAAACGGAGGTGCGGCCATGCGATTCATTTTAGCCGGGAACCCCAATGCCGGAAAAACCACCGTGTTCAATCATTTGACCCGCAACCATCAGCATATCGGGAATTTTCCGGGAATCACCGTGGAATTCGTGTCCGGAGAATATGGCCACGATGAGCTGATTGATCTGCCCGGTCTCTACTCCCTGCATCCCCATTCCGAGGACGAGGCCGTGGCGGCGCGCTTTTTAAAGGATTCATCGCCAGATGGGATCATCAACTGCATTGATGCCACCAATCTGCGCCGCAGTCTGGCACTCACTCTTAGTTTGATGGAACTCGGCATTCCCATGATTTTAGTGATCAATATGTTGGAGGAATGCGACCGGGAACCGGATCTTTTACAATTGGAGCAGTGGCTGGGGCTGCCGATTTTTCCGATTCGGCAGCAAAATCACTGGACGCCGGCGGCACTGATTCGGATGATTCGTATTGAAGTGGGAAAAAAACGCATTCCCAAAGCGCCCTGTTATGGCAGCATGGAGGCGAAATACCGCTGGCTGGACCGGCATCATCCGTCTCTTTCTGTCTCCAGCCGCCGCCGCGCGCTTTCCCAAAAGGCAGACCGTCTTCTGCTGCATCCGGTATTTGGCGTCCTGTTTTTTTTGCTGATCATGGGCGGCATTTTTGATCTGACCTTTCACCGGATCGGCCCATGGCTCACGGCTCCCGTGCTGCGGGTTCCCGCCCGGCTGGTTACAATGGCGGCCGCTCTGCCCCATCCGATTTTAAAGGCAACGATTCAGGGAGCGATCACCGGGGTCGGAACGGTCGTGGCCTTTCTGCCGGTCATGGTGCTGCTGTTTTTCTTTCTGGCCATTCTGGAAGACAGCGGCTATATGGTTCGCATCTGCTATCTTTCCGAAAATATCATGAGCGCGCTGGGGCTGACCGGAAAATCCATTGTCCCCCTGCTGATCGGCTTCGGCTGCTCGGTTCCCGCGGTTCTTTCTGCACGCACGCTGGACCATGAGGCTTATCGGCTCAAAACAATCCGTCTGATCCCTTTCGTATCCTGCAGTGCAAAGCTCCCGGTTTATGGGATCCTTGCCTCTCTGATCTGCCCCCAAAAAAGCTTTTGGATCCTGATGGCCATTTACTTGACCGGAATCTGCGCCGGCATTCTTTGGTCCGCTCTCTCACCGCGCACCTCTTATCCGCTGCTGCTGGAAAAGCCGCCCTACCGGTTCCCGAAATGTAAAAATCTATGGTATCGGCTGCTGGGGCAAACCCGTTCCTTTGTGCAAAAAGCGTTTACCATTCTGCTGATTGCTTCTGTGATTGTCACCCTGCTGCAGCAGCTGACACCGGCGCTGCAATGGACCGACCGGCCCGGCGAAAGCATCCTGGCACTGCTGGCTTCGCTTCCTTCCCCGCTTTTCAAGCCGGTGCATCTGGATCATTGGATCCTGCTTTGTGCTTTGGCGGCGGGCCTTTTTGCCAAGGAGTGCATTGTCTCTGTCCTTTTTGCGCTGTCGCCCACACTTTCAGTTTTCAACGCCGCAAACCTGCTGCCCTTTCTGGCCTTTACCCTCTTTTACCCCCCCTGTATGGCGGCAATGACCACCATTTGGCAGGAAACCCGTTCCAAGCGGTTTATTTTCCGAATGATTCTGTTCCACCTTCTGGTTGCCTATGGGGCGGCATGGCTCGCTACCTTTATAAAAATATAAAAGTGCCGTCTCATTTGAGACGGCACTCATGATCAAAACACCAGAATCAGGCACCCATTTTATTCAGCTTGATAGTCAGAGCGCTTTTCTTTCTGTTGGAGGTATTTTTAGCAATAATACTCTTTCCGACAGCCTTGTCAATCTTTTTCACAGCGACTTTATATGCTTCCGCTGCAACAGTCTGATCTCCGGACTCCACCGCTGCATCAAACTTTTTAACCAAAGTCTTCAGTTCGGATTTCAACATTTTATTATGCAGGGTCTTGCTCTCAGTCACTAACACTCTTTTTTTCGCAGACTTAATATTCGGCATGGGATACACCTCCTTGTCACTTTTTGAATTGCTTAAATATTCTACCATCCTTTCCCTATAAAATCAAGCATTTTTTTAAAAAAGTGTTTTTGAGGGCAGAAAATGCTGCAATTTCTTTCAATTTGAACAAAATACAAGGAATCTGTCGATGAAATTTCTAATAATTTTGATATTCTATCTTGACAAATAAAATATTCGCCTATATAATTACATTAACTGGAAGGTTAGGAGTACACAGTATGCACGCAGCAACGATCATTTCTCAAGCGCTATTGACTGCTGCGAGAAGCGGCGACCCTGTCGCGCTCAACCAAATCATCCTAATGCTGAACTCCCTTTTAATTAAGATATCATCCCGTTATTTTATCATCGGGGGAGACAAGGAGGATCTCCTGCAAGAAGCACGTATCGGCTTAATGAAAGCGATCAAAAGTTATAATCCCGAAAGGAACAGTGACTTTATCGCCTATGCAAAGACCTGTATCCATAATCATATCATATCTGCAATCAATGAAGCGAAAGCCCAAAAGCACGCCGCACTCAACAAATCAGTTGACCTGGATTCAGCGACCTTATTCAGCTATGATAGCCCCATGGATCTCGTGATCAGTCGAGAAACCTTAGAATCCGTATGTGCTATGGCGGAAGATAAACTATCCCACTTGGAAAAGCAGGTGCTATCCTTGTATCTGGATGGATTATCCTATAAAAAAATAGCATCTCTGCTTCATATTTCCGAGAAATCCGTATCCAACGCATTATGTCGGATCCGAAGCAAGTTATCATAAGTTGAATGCCCATAAAGCTTTGTGGCGGAGCGCTGATTTTCAGAGGGAACGGTTCAATTCCGTTGAGGGTGAAATATTTTTTACCACGAGAGAGGAAAAAACAATGTACGAAGACAAGAAACTGATCTGTAAAGATTGTGGCGCCGAGTTTATTTTCACTGCTGGCGAACAAGAGTTTTATGCAGAAAAGGGCTTCCAAAACGAGCCCCAGAGATGCAAGAATTGCAGAGATGCACGGAAGACTGCCTCTAAGGGGTCTAAGACCTTCTATGAAGCGGTTTGTGCCGATTGCGGTGCGGAATGCAAGGTTCCCTTCAAGCCCACCGAGGATCGCCCTGTTTATTGCAGCGATTGCTTTGCAAAAAGAAAAGAAGCCGAATAATTTAAGATCATTTCAAAAAGGCTGCACCGTCAAGACGGTGCAGCCTTTCTCTATCAATAACACTCTTCAATCAGGCGTGGGGACGACGGCGGAGAATAAACCCAGTGATCCAGAAAATCACCGCCATAAAAATATGTAAAGGGCGCGGGCTTCATGATCGGATCTCCGATGTCCACGATGGCCAGCTTTACTTTCATTTTTTCCGGCAAAATACTTTTGATATAAACCCCCACATAACGGTCCACTTCCGCGTTTTCCGTCAGCTCGGCGAGCCCGGCAAGGTTGGGGGCCAGCTCCACAAAAATTCCGTAATTCTCAATGCTGCGGATAATACCGCCAACAGTCTGCCCCACTTCAAATTGATTAACATTTTCTTCCCACGTACCGAGCAGCTCTTTATGGGAAAGTAAGATCCGATGCTGTTCCCGATCCACCTGAACCACCAGCACATGGATGCGCATACCGCAGACAAAACGATGATCCGGATGCCGGATACGGGACACAGAGATACGGTCAATGGGGATCATGGAGATGATCCCGCAGCCCAGATCCACAAAGGCGCCGAACTGTTCCAGATGCGTCACCCGGGCATCAAGCACCATGCCGGGCCGCAGCGCGCTGAATAAATACTCCTGGCAGCGTTCCTGTGCCTTCCGGCGTGAAAGCAGCGCCACCTTTTTATGCCCGATCATGGTAAAACCTTCCACCACAAAAGACACCATTTTATTCACCCGGGTAATAATGGCCACATCCTTTACGGCTCCTTCCCGAATACCGATTGCCGCATCCTCTCTTGCAATATATCCGGTCATAGGCCCCAGGTCCACATAAAGATTATGTCCGCTGTCACAAAGGGTACAGCGGGCCTGTAAAATAACCTGCTCCTCGCAGGCGCGGCGCAATCCCTGTTCCGTATCCAGATACAGGTGGTCATCTGCTTGTTCGCATCCTTCCGGACGATATGCTTCCTTTATCATTGTATTCCATTCCTTTCAACCTGATCTTGGTAAAATATATATGAAAAGGCCGAGAAATGTATAACTTATTTTGGTAAACTTATGATTTGAAATTAACCGCCGAACTATGCTATACTATATTAGTATCTATATAAGGGAGGCAGCATTCGGATGGATGTTCAGGTTTCCGATATTGTTATCATGAAAAAAAAGCATCCCTGCGGCTGCAACCGTTTTCAGGTATTGCGGATCGGAATGGATTTTAAAATCCGCTGCCTGCAATGCGGCCGTGAAATCATGGGGCCTCGCTTAAAAATGGAAAGAAATATTAAAAGAATTGAGCGTGAAACGCATGATTGAGAAGTTAAGATCCATTGCCGCCCGCTATGATGAAATCAGCTGCCAGCTGACGGCGCCGGAAATTCTGAGCAATCAGGCCCGTTACGCCAAACTGATGCGGGAATATAAGCAGCTGACGCCGCTGGTGGAACAATTCTATCAATACGAACTTTTTGAAGCGCATTTCCGGGAAGCGGAATCCATGCTGCAAGGCGTGCCGGATCCGGAACTGCGGGAGCTTGCGGAGCTGGAATACCGGGAAAACAAAGCGAAGATGGACGATTGCACCGAAAAGCTGAAAATTCTGCTGCTGCCCAAGGATGAAAACGATGATAAAAACGTCATCGTCGAGATCCGCGGCGGCGCGGGCGGAGAAGAAGCGATGTTGTTTGCCGCCACGCTGTTCCGGATGTATACCATGTATGCCGAATCCAAAGGCTATTCCTATGAGGTGCTGTACCTCAACGACACCGAATTGGGCGGCATGAAAGAGATTGCCTTTTCCGTAAAAGGTG
>CAYRYQ010000034.1:0-16020 GCA_964428505.1 uncultured Eubacteriales bacterium | reverse complement strand
CCTTCTATCCGGAGCGTATGACCAATCGGATTTTAGGAATGGGCGATGTGCTTTCCCTGATTGATAAGGCGCAGGAAGCCTTTGATGAGAAGGAAGCAAAAGCTATGGAAGAGAAACTTCGGCAAAATCGCTTTACCCTGCAGGATTTTCTGGAACAGCTCCGGCAGATCAAAAAAATGGGGCCTTTGGAAAATATTTTGGGGATGATGCCCGGCGTTAACGCCCAGCAATTGAAGGATGCACGCATTGATCCAAAGCAATTTGCAAGGACAGAGGCGATCATTCTGGCGATGACTCCCATAGAGCGGGAGGATCCGTCTGTGATGAACGCTTCCAGAAGGCGGCGCATTGCGGCCGGCAGCGGCACAACGGTAGAAATGGTCAACCGGCTTTTGAAGCAATTTGACCAGATGAACAAGATGGTTAAACAACTGAAATCCAAAAAAGGCAAACGCCGGGGTTTTGGTTTTTAATAGAGAAAATTTGAAAGGAGTGACCCAAAAAAATGGCAGTTAAAATCAGATTAAGAAGACTGGGCGCTAAAAAGGCTCCCACCTATCGGATTGTTGTCGCAGATTCCCGCTATCCCCGTGATGGCAGATTCATCGAGGAGATTGGCACCTATAATCCCTGCACCGATCCTGCCTCCTTAAGCATTGATGGTGAAAAAGCAAAGGCTTGGATCAAAAACGGCGCGCAGCCCACTGATACGGTAAAGGCTTTGCTGAAAAAGCAGTCCATTCTCTAATTCAGAGAGGAATCCATCATGAAAGAACTCATTATTTATCTGGCGCAATCCTTAGTGGATCACCCGGAGGCAGTCAGCGTATCGGAATCCGAGACAGAAGAGCAGATCGTTTATGAGCTGCATGTTGCGGAAGAGGATATGGGCCGCGTGATCGGCAAAAACGGCAAAATTGCCAAAGCCATCCGCTCCATTGTGAAATCTGCTTCCTTTAAAATGCCTAAAAAAGTGGTTGTTGAAATCAAATAAGCGGTGTTTTTAACAGCGCGGCGCATTTTGTGCCGTGCTGTTGTTTTTTTTAGCAGCCTGTGCTATAATAACAGAAAAACAGCTTATCGGCATTCGGGAGGTTCAAATGAAAAAGGAATTACTGCAGGCGGGTAAAATCGTTCATACCCATGCGCTCAAAGGAGAAGTGCGCATTTTTCCCTATTGCGACGATGCGGAGTTTCTTTGTTCGATCAAAAAGCTCTATATCGATGACCAGCCCATGGAAGTAACTGCCGCAAGAGCCCATAAAGGGCAGGCACTGATTCATTTCAAAGGGATTGATACCATCGACCAGGCAGAAAAGCTGGTCGGAAAAATTGTCTGTTTCCACAAAGGTGAAATCCAGCTTTCCAAGGGGCAATATTTCATTGACGATATTCTTGGTCTCACGGTAAAAGACGCAGATTCCGGAACGGTCTATGGTACCGTCACCGATGTGATATCCACCGGGGCCAACGATGTTTTTGAAGTAACCGGCGAGCGAGTGCTGCTGGTACCGAAAATTGATTCGGTGGTGATCGAGATCCGCCCCAAAGAAGGCTTGATCAAAATCCGTCCGCTTGAGGGGTTGTTTGAATGAAGTTTACAGTGATGACCCTGTTTCCCGAAATGGTGGAGAAAACCCTTTCAACCAGTATTATCGGCCGGGCGCAGGAGAAAGGCCTCCTTTGTGTTTCCTGCGTCAATATCCGGGATTATTCCAAAGACAAGCACCGCCGGACAGATGATTACCCCTTTGGCGGCGGCAGCGGCATGGTGATGCAGTGTCAACCGATTTATGACTGCTATCAGGCCATTCTTCAAAAGAATCCTCCAAAGCCCCATACTGTTTATCTTTCTCCCCGCGGTGCCGTTTTAACACAAAAAAAAGCATTGGAATTGAGCAAAATGGAACACCTCGCTCTGCTCTGCGGCCACTACGAAGGGGTGGATCAGCGGGTATTGGATGAAATTGTGGACGAAGAAATCTCCATCGGCGATTATGTGCTGACAGGCGGTGAGCTCCCCGCCTGCGTGCTGATCGATTGCGTTTCCCGCATGCTGCCCGGCGTTCTGGCGGAGGAAGCCTCCTATACGGAAGAAAGCCATTTTCAGGGCCTTTTGGAGCATCCGCAATACACGCAGCCCCGCGTCTGGCAAGCGCGTGAAGTGCCGGAGGTTTTAACCACCGGCAACCACCGGCTGATCCGCCAGTGGAAAAAAGAGCAATCCATTCTATGGACGCAGCGGATGCGGCCGGATCTTATGAGGCGGCCAATCCCCAGCGAAAAGCGGCTGCGGTTTGTCACGCCGGAAGACCGCGCGCTTCTTTTAAAAATGATGGAAGACTTTTTTGCAGGTCCCGGCGTGTTATATACCCCTTCCGCAGAATCCAGAGAAAAAACCTTTCAGCGGATTCTGGATCAGGATCCCTATATCAACGCCTATCTTATTTTGTTTGAAAAAAAGGTGGCCGGATACTGCCTTTTAAGCCATACCTACTCCAATGAGGTGGGCGGTCTGACGGTGTGGATCGAAGAGGTCTATATACATCCTGATTTTCGCGGCCATCATCTGGCCGATAAAGCGCTGCGCGAAATCCTTGCGATTTACCAGTCAAAGGCGGCGCGCTTCCGGCTGGAGGTCACCCCAGACAACCAAATTGCAAAAAGAATTTATCGTCGTTTGGGATTCAGTGCGCTGGATTATCAGCAGATGGTAAAAGAATAAAATAAGACGCTTCTTTTCTTTGTGCAGAACCACTCTCAAAAAAGAGCTTAATCGGTCAGATCCGCAAAGGTGCAGGGAATCACTTTCGGCAAATCTTCGGGATTCATCAGAATCTGGGCCCCGATCCGACCGCCACTGATGATCACTTCCTCAAACAGCAGCGCGGTCTCATCCATAACTGTCGGAAACTGCTTTTTCATGCCGATCGGTGTACAACCGCCCCGCACATAACCGGTCAGTGGCGTGATTTCTTTCACGTGAATTAGCTCAACCGCCTTTTCCCCCACCGCTTTTGCCGCTTTGCGCAAATCCAGCTCCTTGGCAATCGGCACCACAAAAACATAATGACCGCCATTCTTCCCCGCTGCGATCAGCGTCTTAAAAGAGACGTCATAATCCTGCCCCAGCAGATCTGCCACGTGCACGCCATCAATAAAGGCGTCACATTCATAAAGATTGACCTGAAACGGAATTTGATTCTGCTCTAGAATGCGCATTGCATTGGTTTTTTGCTCTTTTCCCATAAACTATCCTGAAATCTTCACAAAATTCTTCTTGCCGCGGCGCAGAACAAAGCTTTTTTCCACCTGTTCTTTTGTAAAGCAACTGTGCAGATCGGTCACCTTTTCCCCGTCCACAGATACGCCTCCCTGCTCCAGCGCGCGGCGCCCTTCGGAGCGGGAAGCAACCAGCCCGCTTTGCACCAGCAGGGTGATAATATCCACCGTTCCTTCATTGTAATCCGCCTCTTCCACGGTATATTGCGGCATATGCTCGGCGTTGCCGATGCCAAACAAAGCCCGCGCCCCATCCTGCGCCTTTTGGGCTTCCACCTCTCCGTGTACCAGCGCGGTCATTTCGTAAGCCAGAATTTCTTTGGCTTGATTCAGCTGCGCGCCTTCCCACCGGTCCATCTCATCGATCTGCTCCAGCGGCAAAAAAGTCAGCATTCGTACCAGGCGCAGCACATCGGCATCCGCCACATTACGCCAATATTGATAAAAATCAAAGGGAGAAGTTTTATTGGCGTCCAGCCAAACGGCGCCGCCCGCGGTTTTCCCCATCTTTTTCCCGTCTGCTGTGGTCAGCAGGGGGATCGTCATCGCACAGGCGTTTTTGCCCAGCTTTCGGCGGATCAGCTCTGTCCCGGCCAGCATATTGGACCATTGGTCATCCCCGCCGAACTGCAGGTTACAGCCATAATGCTGAAACAGATAATAAAAGTCATAGGCCTGCATCACCATATAATTAAATTCCAAAAAGGAAAGCCCTTTTTCCATCCGCTGCTTATAGCATTCCGCCCGTAGCATATTATTAACCGAAAAGCAGGCCCCGACCTCCCGCAAAAGCTCAACATAATGGAGCTTCAGCAGCCAGTCTGCATTATTGATCATCAGCGCCTTCCCTTCGCCGAAATCAATAAACCGCTCCATTTGCTGCTTAAAGCAATTGCAGTTATAGGCAATGGTTTCCGTGTTCAACACATTACGCATATCACTGCGTCCGGAAGGATCTCCCACATGCCCGGTGCCGCCACCGATCAGCGCGATCGGGCGGTTACCCGCCATCTGCAGCCGTTTCATCAACAGCAGCGCCATAAAATGCCCCACGTGCAGACAATCGGCCGTCGGATCAAAGCCGATATAAAAGACGGCCTTTCCGTGATTGACCAAATCGCGGATCTCCTCTGCGTCGGTCACCTGCGCAATCAACCCACGGGCAACTAATTCTTCATAAATTTGCATAAACCTTTCCTCCTGTGTATTGAAAAAGCCCTCTGTTCCTGCTTTCAGGAACAGAGGGCAAAATATTGCGGTACCACCTCTGTGAACCGGCTGTTTCTCACGAAAAGCCGCTCAGCCAGTAACGAAACGCTACTATCCCCATCTAACGGTGGGAAACCGCCGCAGCCTACTCATTTCTTTTCGGCCTGGAGCTCCGGAAGGTATTCACACTTTACTGCCCGCTCGCCTCACACCAACCGGCTACTCTCTTTGCGGCGACAAAGCGCTACTGTTTTCCATCATTGCTTTTCTATCATTTTAACTGATTTTATTTTATTTGTCAAGTAGTTCCGCCAACTGCGATCCGCTGTGGATCAGAAAGCAGGTATTGTCCGTCGGTGGCATTCACAACAAGCACCGGTTCCAATTCATAGGAGCCCGGCAGGGAGCCGCGCACCTGCAGCTGCAGAGTATTGCTGCCCTTCTCCAAGGCGAGCCGCACAGTACGGTCATCCCATGGCGCATTAATGGAAGACGGTCCGGACGTGGTCTGCAAGGTTCCCGATTCAAAGCGAAGCCCTGCGGGCAATACCAGCGTCAGCTGTGCCGCATCATAACTGTCAGGCAGCGTGACGCGCACCTGCAGCGTACCGGTCTTTCCACGCGCCACTGTCGCAGGCAGAGTGACGCCGGGAAAGACTGTTCCGGTGCGCACCTGTTCCAGTTGTTCCAGTGTTCCCAGATAGTCATAACTGATCCATGAATTTCCCTCACCGCTCAGAATCCGCACATTTTTAGCCTGCTCCGGCGTCAGCGTCAACACCAGCGGTTTCATTTTCTGATAGGAATATTGCTGATTCCGCCCGTCCCCCGTTGCCATGGTCACGGTGTTTTGTCCCACAGTATTCTCCACATAATCGCTCAGATAAGCAATCAGCTCCAGATTTAACAGCGTCTTCTCACTGTTGTGCACTAATATAAACTGCAAAAGCCCCTCGCTGCAGTCAAGACTCAGGCGGCTGGCCAGCAAAACAAGGCAACCGGTCAGCGCTTCGTCCGGTGCGCTCTCTGTCTGCAGATATTGGGCCCCACCCTCCTGTACCAACGCGCTCTTGATCTGTTGGTCAAACAAATAACGCGCAGTTTCGTAATCCCCGCAATAAGCAAATCCCAAAGCAAGATAAAGATTTTCCTCCAAAGAAAAATCCGTGTTGGCCTGATAGAGCTTCTGCAGATCGGTCAGCACCGGTTTGCCAAGCGCCGCAAGCCCCCAATAAGCACACAGCACATCTGCTCTTGCAGCATACCGGTTATTGAGATATTCTTCCAACGCCCTGGCCAGCTGATCCTGATCGGTAAAACGGGGCGCCGCGGCAGCCAGCATAGCGCTGATTTTCAGATCCGGTTTCTCCTCATAGGGCAGCAGCGTTACGCCGCCGGATGTCAGATAACTGCGCAAAACAGAATAATCGGTTTTCTCCTCGCTCATCCACACGCCGTCGGCGAAAAAGCGGTCGGCCAGATATTGCCCCAGCACCTGATCCACCCGGTTCCCGCTGCTGTATTGCAGCCGATTCATGGCGGCTTGCCAAAAACGGAGCTTCTCATCGGCAATGGTCAGCGTCACATTTCCGCTGGCCGGGGAAAGCGACAATGTGCGATCTCCGTTCAGAGATTCCTCCTGATGCACCCAGAGTGTTGAAACAGACTTCACCACGGAAAGATTTTCGATCACACCGTCTTTTCGGTTTCCGGAGCTGCCTTGTATATAGAGGGTATAGAGCCCTTCATCCAGCAGACCAAAATTCAGATAGACATATTGGGATTTCTGAGCCTCGCCGGTCAATGTTTTGATCTCGTTTCCATCCCGGTCGGTCAGTCCAACGGTAAAGCTGCTCATTGCATTCGCCGTGATCCCGAATCCGTCGCTTTTCACCGCCACCGTACAGTCATCGGTCGTTTTAATAGAGGTCCCCATGGAAACGGTGAGAAAGTAGCTTTGGGTAGAACGCAGATCGAAGGTTTCCATTCCGCCCTGTACCTGACCGGATACCGATTTTGCGACAACCTTCCATTCCGTAATGCTGTCCGGCAGTTCAAACTGCACCTCCGCTTCTCCGTTCTGGCCGGTCTGTACCGTATCAAAATAAGGCGTATCTTCAAAATTGCTTCGCGCCTCTCCGGCACCGCCGCCACCGCCTTCGCCGCCGCTAAGATCCAGCTTGGTAAAATCCCGGTAGGAAGCGGTCGTGTAAACCGGCGTCTCATACGCTTTCACACGATATAAATGCTCCAAAGGCTGTTCCGGTTCACCGCTCAACAGGTAAAGCGCCCGGTCCAACACGCTGATATTCAGCGCGGTCTTCACCGGATTCCCCATTTGATCGGTCACCTTAAATTTTAAAGACACCGTATCCCCCGGCTGATATTGCGCCTGATCGGCTTCCATGGAAATATTCAGCTTTGCATCCTCCTTTCGGTATTGGATCCATTCGCTGCCTAAGTCATGAACATGCTTTCCGTCAAAGTAGGCGCCGTAAAGCAGAACATCCGGCGCGAACTCCTGCTGAAATGAAACTGAGTAATGCGTGGAATCACTGTAAAACGCACCCAGAATTTCTCCGGAAAGAGCCGTAAAAAACAAGCTGCCGCTGCTGACCATCTCATTGTCCGCCCTGTCCCGCACACCAAGGTTCACCGGTTCTCCGAGGCCGACAGTGTTCTGATCCGCAACCAGACTGTAGGCCCCGGTTCCATATTGGTTTACATAATTTATTTTTGTCAGATAGATCCGCAAAGTGCCCGTATCGTTCTCTCCTGCTACGCGTAACAACACATAATAGTTATGGCCGACGTCGGGCGTTTCCGAAAGAGAGACCGTTCCGACACCGTTTACAGTGGAACAACGGAAGGTGCGCACCAGTGCATCCTGTTCTTTATATCCATAGCTGTAAATCACTTTTTTATTGATGGCGTCATACGTGGTACCCGTCTGCTTTTTTTGATAAGAAATCTCATGCAGTTCCCCGGTAAATTCCAGCGATACGGCGTCCCCCTGATACAGGGAAGGCTGCTGGCTTTGCGCAAAGATCTGATCCGAATCCATGGCCTTTGCCTTTGCAAAATCAACCTGATTGCTGTGTATGGTTATCATTTTGTTCTCATAAGAGGCAGAAAGCAGATAGTTGCTGCTGAAGACCAGGAACGAGGAATACCGGCTGTAATACTGAGCTGTTCCATCTGTAAGCCGAAAGGAATAGGAACGCACCTCCGGATAATTAGCATCGGTATTATCGTTATATTTTGATTCTTCCACCGAAAAGCTGCCGGTCACACAGCCGTTTTCATCGGTAACGCCTTGCAGATCATAGTCGCCGAAAACGTGCATGCCGGGCGCAGGAGAACCATCCATATAGGTGACCTGCAGCGTCACCGTTGCCGTTTGCCCCGTCTGATACAGCATCTGATCCATATAGACATTCAGCAGATAGGTGGGCAATTCATAATCAGCGATCTCAAAGGTTGTTTCATCCAGTTGCTGCTGATCGACCAGAAGCTGAAGCGTACCGGAAGATAAAGCCCCAGCCGAAAGAGGAACCTGCAAGGAAAAGGATCCATTCTCCGAAAGCTCCACGGTAAGCGGTTCCGCCATAAAATTCCCCGCCAAGGTAACTGTTTTGGGAAGCTTTGCGCCGCTCTTGCGCGGCAGGATCATCCCAAAAACGCCCACCTGATCGGTCGGTTTATAAATGCTGCTGTTTGTGGATAAATAGGTGTAATAGGCATTCCCAGTGGAGATTGCCGCGTTGGTTCCCGATCCGTCCAGAACGGCCACATAGGGGTATGCTTCCTGCTGCACCACCAGAAACCGCTGTTCAACGTTTTTTTCAACATTTTGAAAACGGGCTATGCCCTGCTTGCTGGCAGTTGCTTCCCCCGCGCCGTCCAGCCGGACCTTCGCACCGGACACCGGCAGGCCGGTCGTGGTGTCGTTGACCCAAATGGCATAATCTCCGTTTGTGGTCACCGTGTAAACCGAAAGCGTGGTACTCTCCACCAGTTGATAAAATGTCCCGCCGGCTGTCTGAATTTTGGAAAAATAATATCCTTGTGTCAGTGGATCCGGATACCCGATATAACCGATGCTGCCGCTCCATTCATTACTGCTCTTTGCAATGGAGGGTGTTGCCGTAAAGGTGGTCACCGGCGTCCCGGCCAAGGCCATAATATCCGGCGAAACACAGCCGTTTCGTACATAAGACTGATATGCCTTTATAAAAGCATCGCTGCTTTCCAGCCGATAGACCTCCACTTCCGCCTGCCCCAAAGAAAGTTGGTCGAAAGCAATCGCCGCCACCGGCGTTTCCTTCACCAAAAAGGTATCTGCCACTTCGCCGCTTTGATACATCAAATATGCATATGCCCCTTCGTTGGCGGTGGTAAAGGAAAACGAATAATCCGCATCCAGCGCTTGCTGATCGGGGCCATGGACCCCTTTTCCTACCGTCACCGTATACATCGTGGACGGCGCCAACTTCTCACTGGGAACAAAAGCCCAGGTCCTTCCATAATGGGTAAACGTTCCCTTCAGCGCCGGCGTGATCCGGAACTGATCTTCAAAGCCGCTCACATCCGCATAAGAAAAGGTTACTTCAACGGCCGTATCCAGCGGAACCTGTTTGGCATTCTTCAGGGAAGCGCCGGTCACAGAAAAGCTGCCCGACGTCTGAAAGGCCCAGCGATAAACCACAGTTCCGTTATAAACCGCTTCCAGATTATATAGCGTGCTTTCTGAAAGATCCTCTTTAAAGGAAATTTCAAAATCCTGATCATCTGTTTTTTTCACGGTATATGCCGCTTCCGGCGAAAGAGCAATGCGTGATTTCAGCTCTGCCAGGGTAACGGCGGTCTTCGTTTTGATTTTCAGCTTCGACTGCACATCCAATCCCGCGTTTGTCTGATCGGTTGCCGCCACCGATTCAATAATATTCATTTCTCCGGTCTGTACGATCAGTTCTGCGGGGTGATGTCTCTCAAACAGTAAAATGCCGGTGATCGCCAAAGCCAAAGCGACACAGACCGTAGAAGAGGCAACTGCCAGCTTCACCGTTTTGGAACGCCGTGTCAACACCCGGTGCCGCACCCGTTCCTGATCCGGCAAAAACGTATCCTGATTCAGATGTAATAATGTCTTAAAATTCATTCTGATGCTCCTTCCCTTTTATTCATATTCTTCAAGAAACCGCTCGCGGACCTCCCGGAGCAGACGATAAATATAATTACGGGCGGTGGTAACCGGAATTTCCAGTTCCAATGCCGTTTCCTCCACCGTTTTTCCCAGATAAAAATGAAGGGTAAAGGCACGCCGCATTAACGCTTGGCTGCCCGATACATATTCCAAAATGTCCTGCAGCAGCATTTTCTGAATCGCCGTTTCTTCGGTTAGCTGAAAATCCGTACAAAGCAGCTGTTCCAGCCCTTCCTCCTCATTCGCCGCTGCCGTCATGACAAGCTCTCTGCGGTGCCGTTTCCAGTATTTGGCGATCCTGTTTTTTAAAACCGTAAATAGATAAGCTTCCAAATTTCCAATTTCTTGCTCTTTCCCCTTCAGCAGACGCTTATAAATCGCATAATAAACATCTGCCAACAGATCTTCCCCGTTAACAAAATCACCGGTTTTAGCCAGACAATACACCATCGCTTTTTCATAGGTTTCCTGATAAAAGCGATTGAATCTGGCCTCCTGTTTCACCTTCTTCATGGATGTTCCTCCTGTTTCGGCGCTATAAATTAAGAGTATCATACCTTCCTATTATTTTCAATAAAAAAAAGAGAATGCACACACAGCGCATTCTCTGTCTTTTTAAAAGATAATTTCATAATTTTTTGTGAAATTTCCATTTTTATATTGAAAAGTGGTCATGCTCTTATAATCCCGCACACGGTAGACCATCACTTCCCATTTTCCGTCTCCGTTCAAATCGCAGACGACCGGCGAAAGCTCCATAATCGGGGAATATGCTTTGCTTTTACGCAGCACGGTCTGCTTTAAATTCCCATTCTCATCATAAGTGAAGGGCGCCAGCACCATGGCCTCTCCCTGTTCATTTTCCTCTTTTTGGAAGGAACCGGAAAGCACCTGGCAGACATCGCCTTTAATATACGCTAAAAAGCAATAAGTATCCGCCGCATCCTTTTGTATCTGTTCCTCTGCCTTGGGTTCTTCAGCCGGCAGTGTGAAATTACAGGCTCGGATAAAATACTCATCCTCCCCGTCTCCATCCAGATCACAAGTCCAGACATCCGTAACAATTGGCGGTGCATTTTCCATCTGATTGGAGGCAAGCTCCTGCTTCACCAGCGTGATGAACGCGCTGGCGACCACACTTTGATTGGACACCGTATATTCAGTGTGCACCGGATATAAAAACAGCGCCCAATTGCCGTTGGTGGCATAGCAGTTCTTTTTACCCAATTTTCCGTAAGGTCTGGTACCGCTCAGTTCCAGATTTTTTCGGTCGTACGTATAAAAAGACTCATCCCAGTCTTTCCCGAATTGATCGGCGAGTTCATAATACCAATAAGTTCCGTTTGGTATTTGCTGAACACCATCCACAGTGAAGGAGAGCGGGAATTTCTGATCCCCGTAATACAGGACTGTCTTTTCACCGCTTGTATTGTATATATCCCCCGGCATCACCAGTGGAGACTTCTGTTTGGCACATCCGGTTAAGCTCATGGTCAATGCCATGAGTACCACGATCAATCGTTTCATGTATAACCCTCCCCATGACATTTATATGGGATTAAAAGATGGATTATACAATAAAAAAAGGAGGCAGGAACGAATCCTGCCTCTTTCTTTTTAGCTTAATACATGCCGCCGCCCATCTGGTTCATTGCCGCATTCGCCGCAGCATCCGCTGCCGGATCCTTGATGTCCGCCACCAGACTCTCGGTGGTCAGAACCATGGCCGCAACGCTTGCCGCATTTTGCAGCGCGCTTCTGGTCACCTTCGCAGGATCCACAATGCCGGCCTTAATCATATCGCAATACTCTTCTTTAAAAGCGTCAAAGCCATAATTGACCGTATTGTTCTTGCGAACCTCTTCCAGAATCACAGAGCCTTCCAGCCCGCTGTTGACTGCGATCTGACGCAGAGGCTCCTCTAACGCTTTCAGCACGATTTTGACCCCGGTCTTCTCATCGCCCTCCAGCAGATCCAAAAGTTTGGCCGCTTCATCAATCGCCTTCACATAAGCGGTGCCGCCGCCGGCAACAATGCCTTCCTCCACGGCCGCTTTGGTCGCTGCCAAGGCATCATCCACCCGCAGCTTCTTTTCATTCATCTCTGTTTCGGTTGCAGCACCTACTTTAATCACCGCAACACCGCCAGACAGCTTCGCCAGCCGTTCCTCCAGCTTCTCTTTATCATAAGAAGAAGTGGTTCCCTCGATCTGATGCTGGATCTGCTCCACGCGGGCTTTAATATCTGTCGACTCGCCGGCACCGCCCACAATAATGGTCTTTTCCTTTTGAACCTTGATCTGATTGGCGCGTCCCAGCATATCCATGGTCGCACTCTTCAAATCCAGGCCCAGCTCTTCGCTGATCATTTGGCCGCCGGTCAGAATCGCGATATCCTGCAGCATCTCTTTTCTGCTGTCGCCAAAGCCGGGTGCCTTAACGCCAACGCAGGAGAAAGTCCCGCGAATCTTATTGACAATTAAGGTGGCCAGGGCCTCCCCTTCGATATCTTCAGCAATAATCACCAGCTTCTTCCCCGCCTGCACAATCTGCTCCAGCAGCGGCAGAATCTCCTGAATATTGCTGATCTTCTTATCGGTAATCAGCAGATAGGCATCATCAACAACCGCTTCCATTTTATCGCTGTCTGTTACCATATAGGGGGTAATATAGCCACGATCAAACTGCATGCCTTCGACTACTTCGCAGGTGGTTTCAGCCGTTTTTGATTTCTCCACGGTAATGACGCCGTTGGTCGTTACCTTTTCCATGGCCTCGGCGATCAGATCGCCCACTGTTTCATCAGAAGAAGAAACGGTGGCAACCCGGGCGATATCCTTGCTTCCGTTGATCTTATTGGAGTTTTTGTGAATGGTATCCACCACACAATTCACAGCCTTCTGAATGCCCTTGCGCACGACCATGGGGTTGGCACCGGCGGCAATATTTTTCATACCCTCCCGGATCAGCGCCTGCGCCAGCAATGTGGCCGTCGTGGTTCCGTCACCGGCGATGTCGTTGGTCTTTGTAGAGACTTCCTTCACCAGCTGCGCACCCATATTTTCAAAAGCATCTTCCAATTCGATATCCTTGGCAATCGTCACGCCGTCGTTGGTGATCAGCGGTGTGCCGTATTTTTGGTCCAACACCACATTTCTGCCCTTTGGCCCCAATGTGATCTTCACCGTATTGGCCAGCTTATCAACGCCGGCCTGCAGGGATTTTCTTGCTTCTTCGCCATATTGAATCTGTTTTGCCATGATCCATTCACTCCTTTACTCTTCAACTGTTGCTAAAATATCGTTCTGTCGAACGATCAAATACTCTTCGCCATCCATCTTAATTTCGGTGGTACCATATTTACGCAGAACAACGCGGTCACCCGGCTTCACTACGATCTCAACCTTATTGCCGTCTACGTATCCGCCCGGACCAACCGCCAGAACTTTTGCAATCTGTGGCTTTTCCTGTGCCGAAGCAGTCAGGATAATGCCGCTCTTCGTTGTTTCTTCTGCTTCCTCCATTTTAATGACCACTTGGTCAAACAAAGGGTTTAATTTCATCTGTCATACCTCCATACTGCTTTTTAGCACTCTTGCTTTTTGAGTGCTAAATATATTGTAGCATACTTTTTTGGAAATGCAAGTATTTTTTGAGTTTTTTTTCATTCATTTCCGCATCCTGCCAAAACCCTTGAAAAAGAAACATTTTTCATTTTTAACTTGACAAGATATGCAAAATGATTTATAATCCTATCGTTGCTGACGGCAACATATGTGGTGGGTGTAGTTCAGCTTGGTTAGAGCGCCAGATTGTGGCTCTGGAGGTCGTGGGTTCGAATCCCACCATCCACCCCACCTTTTTTCCCGGCAAACAAAAGCGGAGAAAGTCCCTCAGCAAATTGGGATATAGCCAAGTCGGTAAGGCAACGGACTTTGACTCCGTCATTTCGCTGGTTCGAGTCCAGCTATCCCAGCCAGTGAAACGTCGCATTTTTAAAAATGCGACGTTTTCCGTTTTATAGAACCGCGGTCTTCAGCTCAGGAAAACTGCAGTTTTTTTATAGCAGGCTGAAAAGAAAGATGGGCGCAAGCCGATCCCCTCGCGACGGGCGGCGCTCCGATTTTAATTCTATTATTATTCTAGGAAGTTTTTGTTTTATGAGCGGATTTCGATCAAACAAAAACGCGGCGCGCTTTTTTCTGTTTGCTCAGTGAAATCTGAATCAAAAAAATCCCATAAAAAGATCTTGACAATTCAGAAATCAAGCTGTATTATTGTGTTAGTACAAAAATACAAGGAGGAATCATCATGGCTTGGAGCTTTCACGCGAATTCTCCGGTATATCTGCAAATTGTCCATCGTATCCGGGCAGATATATTAAACGGCACCTATCCCGCCAATGAGCAAATCCCCTCGGTACGCCAGCTGGCGGCAGAAGCGGCAGTCAATCCCAACACCATGCAGCGGGCACTGTCTCAGCTGGAGCAGGACAGCCTGCTGATTGCTAAAGGGACATCCGGACGGTTTGTAACCGAAGATGAAGAAGTTCTGAAAGCGGCGCGAAAGACCGCCGCGGAAGAATTAATTCAATCTTTTTTAAAAGACTGCAAGCGTCTTGGTTTAGAAAAAGAGGAAATGATTAAGCTACTACAAAATGAGGAGGGGCTATCGTGGCAATTTTAGAATGCAGCCAGCTAAGCAAAAGCTATAACGGCCAGAAGTATATTCTGGAAAATCTGAACATCTCTATCCCGGAGGGGAAAATCATCGGGCTGCTGGGCCCGAACGGTTGCGGAAAATCAACCTTAATAAAAATGATATGCGGTTTGCTGACTCCTTCTTCCGGTCAAATTCAGATCAACGGGCTTCCGGTAGGGCCGGAAACCAACGCCTTAATCTCATATTTGCCGGAACGGACTTACTTTAATAACAGTATGCGCGTACGGGATTTGGTGGATTTTTTCAATGATTTTTATTCGGATTTCGACCCGGACCTGGCCTATAAAATGATGGCTGATCTGCAGTTGGATCCGGAAGCAAGATTACGCGCCTTGTCGAAGGGAACCAAAGAAAAAGTGCAGCTGATCATGGTGATGTCCCGCAATGCGCGGCTTTATCTGCTGGATGAGCCGATCGCCGGCGTGGATCCTGCCAGCCGGGACTATATTCTGCAAACCATTCTGCGCAACTATAACAAAGACGCCAGCATTATTATCACGACTCATCTGATCTATGACATTGAACGGATGCTGGACGAGTTTGTGTTTTTGGGATTCGGCGGTCAGATCGTCATGAGCGGAAACGCCGACGATGTGCGGGGTCAATACGGCAAAACGCTGGATGAATTATTCCGGGAGGTGTTCCGCTATGTTCAATAAAGTTTTCAAATATGATTTTCGTTTTGTTATCAATCTTTGGTGCGTCGGTGCCATTGTCGCAACAGCAATCTCCGTTTTAGCTGGTTTCGTGACTCAGGGTTTTCATAGCGAGCACCTCAAAGGGCAGATGATCTTCAGCCTGTTTGGCGGTTTCACTATCGCCTTAACGGTGATCACGCTGTTTGCCTTTGGAATCGGCACGACCATTCTTATTCTGGTGCGTTATTATAAAAACTTTTTTAGTGACGAGGGTTATTTAACCTTTACGTTGCCTGTGCCCCGCACCACATTGCTCCTCTCTAAATTTCTGCTTGCCTTGCTGTTTGGTCTGATGACCTTTTTAGTGCTTGCTTTGGATCTCTTTCTGATTTTCTTTATAGGGTATCCAAACGCGCTCGACTATATTTCTTTTGGAATAAAAACATATATTCATCAATTTTCACAAAACGGCGACTTCCCTATAATAGTCACCGAATATATTCTGCTCATTATTTTCGGTGCAATTATGGGCATTTCCATGGCGTTTTTTGCCATTACTTTCGGGGCCATAATGGCTAAAAAGCATAAAATTTTAGCTTCAATCGGTATTTATTACGGATTTAATACCGGGATCGGGATTTTATATCAATTGATCAGCATCCCTTTGATTACCAGAAGCTACACCACATCCTACGAAACGATTTCACACGATAGCGTTTTAGCGATGGGCATTTATACGGTTCTCAGCGCAGTCCTGGCGGTTGTCTTCTATTTTATGAACCTGCAGTGGATCAAGAAAAAACTCAATCTCAGTTAAATCAACGATCGCACCGCGGCCTTCCGTAAGGCCGCCTCATCTTGTCGAAAAACGTTTTTTCGACAAGATGGGCGACTGTCTAAAGAGCACACAGACAAGGATCTGGCCGCCTGTAGGCGTATGTCGATACGGTAAGGCGGCCAAGA
>CAYRYQ010000033.1:0-16245 GCA_964428505.1 uncultured Eubacteriales bacterium | reverse complement strand
ATCGGCAAATATATGATCAAGGATGCGGAACGAAAAGGCCTTTTAAAACCGGGCGGAACCATTATTGAGGCCACCGCCGGCAACACCGGCCTTGGCATTGCGTTTGCCGCATTGAATCGGGGCTATCGGATTATCTTTGTGGTTCCGATGAAATTTTCGCAGGAAAAACAAACGCTAATGCGTGCGCTAGGCGCCGAAATTATCCATACACCGCGGGAGGGCGGGATGCTGGGCGCGGCGAAAAAAGCGGAGGAGCTCCGCGCTGCGATTCCCGGCGCGATTTCACTGGAGCAATTTAAAAATCCAAGCAATCCACTGGCGCACTATGAAACCACCGGACCTGAGATTTTTAGCGATCTGGATGGAAAGGTAGATGCTCTTGTGGCAGGGGCCGGCAGCGGCGGCACCTATACGGGGGTTGTTCGCTATTTGAAAGAACAAAATCCCCATATAAAAGGGATTTTGGCCGACCCGGTCGGTTCCACCATTGGCGGCGGAGAACACGGCGACTACGACATTGAGGGGATCGGAAACGATTTTATTGCGGATACCATGGACATTTCACTGGTGGATCAGGTGATTAAGATTACGGATCAGGATGCTTTCGGCGGGGCGCGGCAGCTGGCGGCAAAGGAAGGCATTTTTGCCGGTTCTTCTTCGGGGGCGGCTCTTGCCGCGGCAAAAAAATGGATCGGGACCGGCGCACGCGGAAATATAGTGGTTATTCTTCCGGATCGCGGCGATCGTTATTTCAGCAAAAATCTGTACCTTTAAACGGGTGCAAAAGGGGGCTGCGGGACATCATAACGGTGCGTTAGAAAGCGCATGGAACATATAGGCTTTACTTATAACGTGGTATTGCTTTCCGGTATTGGACATATCTGTTCCAGCATTTTATAATGGATTTGGGTTAAGAGAGGAGGCTGAAGCAATGGTCATGAGGTGTTTAGCAAGGGGTGATCCGGAATGCGTCTGTGTGTTTTATCCTGTGCTGCTGAGTCTTAATCGAATGTGCGGCACTTTTGAGATCAAGGGAGATGATCAAACAGCAAAAAAATTTATCGACAATCTGGATATCTTTTCTTTGCTGGCCAATGTTGCGGATGTTCAATCACTGGTGATTCATCCGGCCAGCATCACCCATTCTCAATTGTCAGAGGAGGAGCTGCTGGATCAGGGAATCCGGCCCAATACAATCCGTCTTTCGATTGGGATTGAAAAGGCCGAGGATCTGATTGCGGCCCTGGATGCGGCATTTGAGGCTGTAAAAGAATAAACTGACAAATTCATTCATCATAAGCATAAAGGAGAAATATATGAAAATCAAACAAATTTTTGCACTGGCTTTTTCGGCTGTGGTTCTTTTGACCGCCCTTACCGGATGCAGCGGCAAATCCGCCACGACGGGAAGTGACAGCAGCAAAGCGAAAACGGAGACCGTTAAGCTTGGGGTTGTCGGCAGTATTTATGAAGATCTTTGGGCATCGGCGAAGGAAACGCTGCAGAAGGAGGGGATTGATCTGCAAATTGTTCAGTTTTCCGACTATGTGACGCCAAACAATGCTTTGAATAATGGGGAAATTGATTTAAATGCATTCCAACACCGCATTTATCTGGCCAGCGAGGTACAGTCTTACGGCTATGCCATTGAGCCCATTGGGAATACGTTTATCATCCCGCTGAATCTTTATTCCAGCAAGGTGTCTGCATTAAGGGACATCAAGGACGGCGATACAATCGCGATTCCAGACGATGTGACCAACGGCGGGCGCGCACTGAAGGTTCTGGAGGCAGCCGGGTTGATTAAAATCAAGGATAGCGCGGGCTTCAGTCCGACCGTGGACGACATTGAATCCTACACAGTCAAGATCACGATTGAAGAGCTGAAAGCCAATACGATTCCTTCTGCCCTTTCTGATGTTACGGCCGCGGTTGTCAATGGCAACTATGCGCTTGATTTCGGCTTGAAGACAAGCGAGGCGATTTATCAGGATTCGGTTCTCGATGAAGAAAACTATTGGAATCTGATTGCGGCGCGCAGTGCCGATCTGAAAGATGCCGACAAGGTCGCTGTTTATAAAAAGGTAGTGGAAGCGTTCCAGTCTGATGCGACAGAGAAGGTCTTCAACGATACCTACGGCGGATATTTTATCAAAGTCGGCTGGGATCAGGATCTTCTTTCCGGAAAATAAAACACGGATAGAAAAGGGGCTTTTGCGCAGAGCAAAAACCAAAGGCCAACCCAAAAAGACCGCAGAAACGTTTTTCGTTTCTGCGGTCTTTTGGGTTGGGCAAGAACCATAGGCTTTGTTCGGAGAATCGTTGCTTTGCACTGACAAGATGGAATTTCAAGTGGTGCCTCGCGTTTGCCCCCTATCGCACAAAAGGGCAAAGGATCTGCGGGAAAATTTAAGCGATTGATTTCAGCGCTCCTTGCGCGTGGAGGGGCAAGAAGTATGGCTCTTTTTTCTTCGAATCAAAAGGGATAGGATCATGCCGCCGGAGATCACCATTAGAGCAAGCTCGAATGGCAGCTGGAAGCTGTCGCCGGTGCCGGGACTGGGGTAGGCCGCCTCAGAGCTGCCGTTTGCCTGAAAAACCCAGGTGATGATGCCGGTCAGATTGCTATAGCGGTTATCAAGCGCGGGGCTGACTTGAATTGTGACAGAATAATTGCGCTTCTGCTGCGGCGCGAACGTGCCCAATGGCAGATCAGCGTTCATCGTTTGCCCGGATTGCGCGTCCAGGTTGCCCCAGAGCGATCCGCTGTAGATCGTTTCGCCGGATTCATCGGTAATGGTGATCCAAACATATTTTTTGATCAGATCATCAATCAGCGCCTGCTCTTCGGCAGACGAGCCTGTGGGATGATATTCCGCCCGGATCGAAATGGGCACAGCAGCGGAATAGACATTCTCCAGGGATATGGTCTGGGAGCGGTTTTCGCCCGGAATCAGATGCTCCCAGGCACAGAAGATATCATTTCGGTCGGACTGAAACTGAAAGGATTGGATAGGATCTGTAAAGGTGATCAAAGGGATATTCCCCCTGTGAGAATTTGGTACTATATCCGCAATTCCCAAGCTTTCCAAAGCCTTTCCCCAGAGCGTTGCTCCGCCATATGCCGCCTGAACGGATTCCATATCAATATCAATTTTGGCGTGCATATTGGCAAACGTGTTGTCGGTGGAGTCGGTGATCCGGAATTCCGAAAACAGCGGCTCCACGGTGGTTTCTCCGGGCTTCAGTATTTTTTTATAGTAAAAATAGCCGTCTGCATCATCATACGCCCATACAGTTGTATTATAAGCAATTAAAATGTTGTCTGTCGATAAGGTGCTGTCTATGATCAGGCTGCCGTCGTCCTGAATTTGCTCCCACGCCTTTGTTACTTTTACCCGGATGATGGACTCAACATCCCCGACGTTGGATACATTTACTTTTTTGGAAATGACGTCTCCCGGATAAACAATCTGGTTCTGCTGGTATTCTTCTGCAATATCAGCAGCCAGTTTTCCGGTTTGAACCAAATTATTGGTTTTGTTTTCTGTTACCCAATAGGCGAATGTGTTGCCGGCAGAAAAAGCAAAAATAAAAACAGAAATACAAAGCACAGACAGATACAGGGCCTTTTTCATATCGAGCACCTCCTCTCCTGTTGAATGAAAACGAAGCTTAAATAATGTGGTTTAGGCCACTGGATAAGCGGCACTCAAAGCGGCAGCGGCAGACATGGTTTCAATGTTTGCGGCCTGAATCGCTTCCACCGTAATTTTAATGTCGTAATTACCCATTGTCGTGAAATTTGCGTTGGAGTAATCCGCCGGGATCACAATCGTGGAAAATAATTTTGCGGTACTGTTTTGCGCTAAAACAGCGGGATTGGCAGTGCCGTTTGTGTATGTATAATATTTCACATTTGCACTAGAGGCTGTGGGCGCCTCTGTAAACGCGCCGGTGTTATAGTGGGGAACAGACGGCACCAGTGCGGCGATCTGTGCAGCGGTGAGGGTTGTCGATCCGGTTCCGGAGACAGGCTCGATGAATTGTGTTGCGGCTGCTTCATAGTAAATCGTGTTCCAGATCAGCGCCGCGGCGGCATCGGATACCGCGGTGGAGGTTCCGCTTTGCAGCAGCTCCACTTTGACGCGCAAATACACATCGCCGTCTACAGCCTTTACAGTCGGATCCTTATATTTGATATCACCGGGATAGCGCTCCTGACTTTCATCCGTAGAGTCCCACTGATCTTCGGTCAGGGTCACGTCAATGTTGCCGACCGTAAAAACATTGGTTTTGCTTTCCTTATCTTGCAGATAAGAGACCGTGCCGTTGACGGCAAAAATGGAAACCAACAGGGTCAGACAGAGAACGATTGCGATTTTCTTTTTCATCTTACTATTCATCCTTTCTCTCTTGTGGGTATCCCGGCCTTCACTCGTGATACCGCTAAATTTATGTTCTATGACAAAGCATACAGAACCAAAGTGATCAGGGAATCAGCGTTACGCCGTCTGCATCCAGAGAAACGCCCCATGCGGTGACAGCGCTGTTTTTTGCCTGAATGGAACTGGCCAGAATATCTGCCTGGACGGTAAGATTCTGATATTTTGCTTTCATGGGATCGGTATTATTGGTTAAGGTGATCCCTTTCAGCAGGACATTGGTTTCTTCTCCGGGCATAAGAATATGTTTATAATAAAAATATCCGTTTTTAAAAAACCAGTCGTTTTCCCAATCCGGATTAAAATATAAAGTGAAATCACCGGCGGACAGCTGCCCTGTAGTGATATCGGGCGCAGACAGAATTCCCGTGTTCAGTGGATAGGCATTTCCGGCGGAATCCTTTGCCGAGAGGATTAGTGCGGTTTTAACGTAGACGCTTCCGTGAGCCGAAGAAACAACGATTTGAACATTTTTACTGTTCGGCCCCCATTCCACGCTGTCAGGGTTGCTGACATTACTTTCCTTGACCGTAATAGTAGGTTCGGCCAAAATAAACCGGTTGGTCACCGACTCAGTTGCGGTCAAAAAAGCCAGGGTAGCGCCGCACGACAAAAACACAACGATCAAAATCAGCTGTATGGTCGTAAGGCCTGCCAAAAACCGCAGATTTATTCTTTTTTGCCACGCTTTCTTCTGCATTCTGCCGCATCCTTTATAAAAATTGGTATTTAAATTTTTTAATCTTTCTCAGAGACCGGGCGGAGCTGATCGGGCGCGGTTTTTCCGGTCGCCTTATCATCCCAAAAAAATAACAAAATGACTAAAATCAGAAGAAGCACACCCACGGTGATTTTTCCGCGAACAGAAGATAAATAGATCAACAAATATCCCAAAAATGGCACGGATACCGCTACCTTGCCCACCACGTTGCCGTAAAGAACCGGGGATCCGTCGGCGGAATCGTTATGATCTCCCTTGGTGAGTAATGACTCGTTTTCTTTGTTGACCGCGACAATTCGATGGGTGGCGGTCTGCAGGTCCTCATTGATATAGAAGGTAATAATATCGCCCTGTTTCAGATCGCTAAATTCCGATGGAACAACCAAAACGGCTTCTCCGACCGTCAGCGCCGGCTCCATACTGCCGGAGGTGACGGCATATAATCGGACACCGGCGATTTTGGCGGTTAGAATGGTGATGGTAAAGACAACGAGCACAATCAGAAATACCGTGAGCCCGGTTTGCTTTTTCTTGGATTTTCCTACACTTTGTTTTTCTCCCATACTAAAACCACCCTTTAAGTCAATGTGTTCATTTTGTTGGTTACAGAGGCGTTAAAATCGAGCCAATAAGAGTTGACAAGCTGGTTTTTAAAGATAAAATAGTAGTCGGCATCCGCAGAAACAGGGAGGGTCACAGAGCGCCCCACCGGGGAAGCGGTACCCACATCGTTCACCTTTCCAACGGTGTCTGCGATTACCAGGGTATACCGCCAATTGGTGTCCAGCTCCGTAACGGTATAGACGCCTTCTGCCAGATGCGTCACTGTCTGATATGCGCTGGAGTCCCCTGCCGCTACCGTCAGAACGATCTGAAAGGTGCAATCTGTTCCGGCGATTCCATCAGTATTTCCGTCAACCTGAAAGATAAAGGGCTGATCCGATAATGCCGGTTCGGTCAGCTGCTTGATCACCGTCATTTCCCGCGGGGTATTGGTCAGGGTGTACAGGGTGGTTTTACCGCCATCCGTTATTTCGGTGGAAATGTCAGAGACGTATCCTTCGGATCCGTTTTCCTCAATCCGGTATTCCAGCATATCGCCGGCATCATTCTTTGCAGGAAGATTATAAAAAACATTGGTCCATCCGTTGGATGCGTTCAGAGCTACATCCACCGTTATATAATCGATCTTGTTGTAGGAGCCCACTGCGGAAACGGAGATCTGGCTCGGCCTTGTGGGGTCGGCAGCCAGGGTTCGTGCCCATACCTTGGAAACCTGCAGGGTCTTGCTGTAAGTATCATAGTGAATCCCCACGTTTCTGGCCGTATTCAGGGCAGGAGAGAGCGGGCCTTGAGAAAAGGTGAGGTACTTTCCGGTTGCAGTGGTTGTGATTCCGCTGTTGTGGGTGGTGAAGGTGCTGCTGGTGTAGGGCGCATATACCCGGACAGAATAGGCCTCCCCGATGGTCAGGCCGGTAACATAATACATGCCGTTACTATCGGTCTTCGCTGTTGCCACAAGCGTATTGCTGCTGTTGTAGATCTCCACCTGTACGTCCTTTAAGGCATAGTCCCCTTTCAGAATGCTGTAGGTGGTGGTTGCACTGTAGGTGGCCTGATCATAGTCGTAGTAGACAAGGCCCTTCAGCTGCGAGGTGACCGCGGTGCTGGATTCTTCCAGCTCAAAGGATTCGATGGAGCTTTCCACGGAAGATGCGTCTCCGATGGTATAGGTCCAAAGATCAATAAACGCATAGTCCCCGCCGAGGGTATTTTGATTTCCGCTGGCTGTTGCCATATAACGGGCGGCGCCGTTTGCTGAGCTGATTCCATCCAGAGCATTCAGCTGATTGTTGATCGCTGTCCATAATGCGCCTCTTGTGGTGCCACCCACTGCGGTGGTGTCCGTTTGACTGCCTTTACCGATAATTAAAGAATTGTCATAATAGACTTTTGTCCGCGCTTCTTTTTCCGCTTCGGGGGTGCTCCAGGTATATAATGTGCCATCCGCCTTATAGGGGGTGTTGATCAGCTCAATTTTAACACCGAAGGGATTGCTTTCCACATCCAGCAGCGGGAAATGATATTCTCCTGCTTTGACCTGAATGGTGATCTTAATGGAGCCGTCGCTTTCCCCACTGCCGTAAACACCGGCCGGGACGAGATCTCCATTGCCGTCACGTCCATCCCAATATATGGTGTTAAAGCCGTTGACACAGGCGTTGGACAGATACAGGGTGTTGGCAGCCCGCCCCGTGCTGGCATAATTATCTGCAAATTCAATTTTTATTTGATAGGATGATCCGCTGTTCACATTGAAGCTGAACCAGCCGCCCGCCCCCACATATCCCTTATTGGTTTCATAGCCGGTGAACTTAAAATAAGTTACTTTTCCCGGCATATAAGGGGTCGCGCGGACAGACTCGGGCAGATCGTCCGCCGGTTTTTCAAAAAAGACCTTATAGGTTTTATCCAGAAGCGTGTCAGGCGCGGTGGGCAGATGAAAGGTGGGCTGCAGGGTGGTATTGCCGTCAGCGCCGATCAGTGTGGCCCGCAGGGCGTCCATATTATTGGAGGTATCCCGGGCTGAATGATACAGTGAGGTGTTGGATACGGGATTGATCAGCCCGCGGTTGTTGGCAAAGAATAAAAAGCCAAAAGGGTCAATGCCGTTAAAATCAGTGCGGTAGATGTATCCGTCATCGGTTAGTATGTATACGGAAGAGTAGAGCCCCTTGCCCCAGTTGGTGATGTCTGTAAAGAAGTTGGCTCCCATATTCATGCAAAGATAATTACAGAAGGTTCTGCCGGGAACCTTTTCACTGTTGCCGTTCCCCCCGGCGGTGCCGAGATTTTTCACAACGGTGACATCCCATGCGCCCACCGTTCCGCCGCTGCTTGTGTTCCAGGCGTCGGTTACGGCGGCAGCGGAGGGGTTGCCCGCGGTTGTCAGATAGGAGGAATAGAACTCAAATTCATAGACTCCGGTTTGCTCAACATCGATTCTGAGCGGGGTATATCCGCTGCTGTTCTTTACAACCCCATTGTCGGTATACCGGGGGCCGGCAGTCTCCTGGGCCAGCGAGCCAATATAGCCGGTGCCGCTGCTGACGACATTATAGTAAGAGGTGTTTCCCGCTGGAAACGTTGCTTTAATGTCTTTTGTCTGCGTGGTATCTACATAGCGGGAATCCGCCGTGCTGCTGCCGAAAAAAATCGTTTCTCCGGTTTTTGCATAGACCTTGATGATCTGGTGGCGCGGCATGCTGGCATAAGTGCCGTTATACCACTCGGTGTAGGGCCTGTAGGGCTTGGCGGTTGCCGGCAGTGTTTGGGTCGGATAGAGGCTTTTGCTTCCTGTCGCCAGCGCCGGCAGCAAAAAAGAAAGTGTTACAGAACAAATGAGGATCAGCAGCATCGGCATTTTTACAATGCGCATCAACCGATTTTTTTTCAAAACAGCACCTCCAAACCAATGTTTTTCTTTTGTTAATGGCTGCAAGGCAAATCAGCCTTTTTCTCCATAATCAATAAAAAGACGCTCGCCGGTTTCTTTTGCAGAAGGATTACTATCATTATATTGGAGCGAAAAGAGAATGTCAATATGGACAAAACGTGAACAAAAAATGTACAAAAAATGACATTTTGATTTTTTCATTCAGAAAGCGGCGTTCAAATTAAAAGAAAGATTTCTATTTTTAGACGTTGTTTGAAGGAGTCCAATTATTTTCAAAACTGGCTTGATCGCTGATAAAACGAAACAGTTCCTTCCCCTCTGTGCGGCAGGTGTATTGCACGTGGCAGGAAAGGCTTTCGTGGATGGTGCGCATCATGCTGCCGTTGTGCGGAGCGCGCAAAAGCTGGCTGTTGGTTTGAAGGGCTTTGACCTCCAGCGTGAGGGTGCCCTGACGCAGTAAAACAGTGTCATTGCTGACATGCAGCAGCTTCACACCGCGATAGGTAGCAATGCGGTATTCTTTTCCGTCTAAAAAGAGTAATCCGATACATCCGATAAAGCGCATCCCACAAAAAGGGATTTCCGCCACAGAGAGCATTATACTGTTGCCGTTCCAGCAGCACTGTGTCCAGAGATAGCGTTTTGGAAACGAGGTTCCGCGATCTCCTTCCAGATACCCGCTGCCGTTTTCAAACGCAATCGGTTTGCCGTTGAGCGTTAGCAGACCATCCACGTGATGATACATACTGCACACCAGATGGCGGCATTCCATAAAGGGAACAAAACGGAACGGCCCCATAATGTCATGGGAAGGCGGATGAAACGGTCCGAAGCGAAGGTGCCCTTTCAGGCTGCATGCGGCCGACTGGATATTGAGCGTGCATCCCTCGGGAGAAAAAACATTTTCTCCCAAACGAATGAGCAGCTTTTTCCGGTCGACCCGAAGCGCCTGCCTTTGGAAAGGGAACTGAAAAACCTGCGTGTCTGTGATAATTTGCAGGGAGGCGGGCGGATCCTTGGCGCAGCCCACATGCAAAGCGGGAATCAATGCAATCGCCTCCGCGCCGTTTTGCTGCTTGAAATACCAGCCCTCGAAGGATCCCCGCGTTTTTATTATATTATCGGATTCTTTCATTTTTGCATTTCTCCAGATCTTTTTGCGCCGGATTGTCCAATATATTACCTTTATAGTCAAAGCGGGAACCGTGGCAAGGGCAATCCCAGCTTTTTTCATCGGGGTTCCATTCCAGCTGGCACCCAAGATGCGGGCATCGGATGGAGATCAGGTAAACGGTATTGTTCTCATCCTTGTATGCACCAAATTTTTTCCCGTGATGGTAGACGATTGCACCCCGTCCTTGCGGCAAAGTGCGCATGTCTTTGGCCGGGAAGGGAAGAATTTGTTTGGTGAGTCCTTTCATGGTCTGCCCCAGATTTACCAAAAGATTTTTAGCGGAAGCGGAGGGTGTGCACCTTAAAGGAGAAAAGACTTCGGAGCAGGGATTGTGGATGCCGCAAATGCAATCTGAAATGATTGCGGCGGCCGCCATGCTGTGGGTCATTCCCCATTTTCCAAAGCCGGTGGCCACATACCAGTATGGTTTGGCGGCGGAAAAACGACCGATATAGGGAATTCCGTCTAAAGTCAAACAATCCTGAGCGGACCAATGGCAGGATTCCGTGCTTTGTGGAAAAAGTGTGCGCGCCTTTTCGCGGAGCCATGGATAGATATTGCCGGTGGGGTTGCAGCCTGTCCGATGACTGCCGCCGCCGATCAGCAGCATATTTTCAAAATTGCGAAACGATAGCGCATTCGCATCAATGCCCAGATACATGCCATCAAGTTGCGGCGCGTTTTTTAAGCCCAGCACATAGCTGCGTTCCTGATACATGCGCATAAAATAGTAACCCGGCCGGTTCATAAACGGGAAATGGGAGGCAAAGACAATATGCTTTGCCGTTACGGTGCCGCGGTCGGTGAATACGCAATGATCCTGTACTTTAATGACATTGGTGTGTTCATAAATTTGAAGATCTTTTGAAATGGCCTGCAAAAATGCCAGAGGATGAAATTGCGCCTGATCCGAAAATCTGACCGCGCCTGCCACTGCAAAAGGCAGCTTGGTTTGCAAGATAAATTCGGCTTTGATTCCAAGGCGCCCGGCCGCTTCGGCCTCCCGCCTGATTTTGGAAGCATCCAGCGTGTTTTGGGTATATAAATAAGAAGGGCGCTCCTCAAAGAAGCAGTCGATCCGCTGCTCTGTGATGATACGGCGATAATCCGCAATTGCATCCTGGTTTGCTTTTGCGTATTGCCTCGCTTTATTTTCTCCGAATTTCTTTAACAAACTGTCGTAAATTAAACGATGCTGAGATGTGATCTTTGCGGTGGTATTTTTTGTCTGTCCGTCGCCGGTTTGCCTTGCTTCAAGGACGATGACGCCGACATTTTTCTTTTTTAAAAAATAGGCCGTTAAAATTCCGGCCAAACCGCCTCCGATCACAACAACATCTGTTGTAAGATCTCTCTGCAACGGGGGACGCGCTTGATTTTCTGTTGTCTGACTCCAGATGGATTCCATGAATGATCACCTCAGCATTAGTATTTTTATTTTAATGGGATTTAATCAGGTAAATAAAATTACAGTGATTATTTTGGATTTAGTGCGGTTTATGTTTTTCCACCTCAAAAGAAACTTTTTATGGCCGCATGACAAAAAACGCCCCATTGGCAAAATCTTTGTCTTGCCAATGGGGCGTCATAACTGCATTTATTTTGATTTAGTGATATTCCGGCAGATAGGAACCATGCGCGTCGATCAGATCATCCACCATTTTTTTGATGGTGTCGATATCCAGCTCGCTGCCGGTGTGGGGATCCAGCATGGCGGCCTGATAAATATGCTCCTTCTTCCGGGTGTGGGCGGCTTCAATGGTCAGCAGCTGCACATTGATGTTGGTCATGTTCATGGCCGCACACTGTACCGGCAGGGCACCAACGTGGCAGGGATGCACGCCGCTGCCATTGATCAGGCAGGGCACCTCCACACAGGCTTCCGCCGGCAAATTCGTGATCAGGTGATCCGTATTGAGCACATTGCCGCCGATCTCGTAGGCAAAACTGCCGACGATGGCTTCCATGATATAGGAAGCATATTCCCCGGAGCGGGCATGTTCCTTGACTCCGTTTTGAAGGAGCTCCTGATATTCTTTTTTCCAGTCGCTGATCTGCTTGACGCAGCGGCGGGGATATTCGTCTAAGGGGATGTTATAGCGCTCGATCAGCTCGGGATATTTGTTTTTGATATAGAACATATTGTATTCGGCGTTATGCTCGCTGGATTCGGTGCAGTAGTATCCGAAATGATTGATATAGTCCAGCCGGACCTTATCCTTAAAGTCCGGATCGGCCATTTTAGCCTTCACCCGGCGCTTGATTTCCGGATAGAGATCCACGCCGTCTTTGTTTTCCAGCTTCAGCAGCCAGCCCATATGGTTAATTCCTGCAATCAGTTCTCTCCGGCCGTCCAGCTGATCTTCCATGTCCAGTTCTTTCAATAGGTGTTTGGAACAGCCCTGCACACTGTGGCAAAGGCCTAAGGTTTGGACCTTTGTATAGCGCTGCATATAGCCGCTGAGCATCGCCATGGGGTTGGTATAGTTCAAAAAGAGCGCCTGGGGGCAAACCTCTTCCATATCCCGGGCAAAATCCTGGAGTACTGGGATGGTGCGCAGCGCCCGCATGATCCCGCCGATCCCCAAAGTGTCTCCGATGGACTGGCGCAGGCCGTATTTTTTCGGTACCTCAAAATCAATGATGGTGCAGGGATCATAAAGACCCACCTGGATGGCGTCTACCACAAAGTCGGCATCGCGCAGTGCGTCCTTGCGGTTTTCCACGCCTAAGTAGCATTCGATTTTTCCATGCTCACCCTTGGCCTTACGCATGGCTTCCAGAATGACATGGCTTTCTTTCAGCCGTTCCCCATCGATGTCATAGAGCGCGAACGTGCTGTCCCGCAGAATTTCGGAACACATACAGTCGCCGATGACATTGCGGGCAAACACCGTGCTGCCCGCCCCCATAAAGGTTAATTTCATGAATTTGTTCCTCCTTTTTTTGTTGCCTTCATTGTAGCAGGATTCATGAAAAAAAAGAATTGCTTTTTGCGGGTAAAACTTGTTATAATGTGAGATGTTAGGGGAAGGGAGAGGTGGAAGATGGGTCAATCGGAAATTGTGATCAACCAGCAGTATCAGGGGCTGAATCCGGTGCAGTTCGGCTTAGAGGATTGCGCGCCCGGGCATTCCTTCGGCCCGGCAGTGCGGACCCACTGGCTGCTGCATTATGTGGTGAGTGGGTTTGGGTCTTTTACCCGGGAGGGGGCAACATATCGCCTGGGACCGGGAGAGATTTTTGTAATTCCACCATTTTTAGAGACTTATTATGAGGCGGATCGGGAGACCCCCTGGCGCTATATTTGGGTGGGGTTTACCAACGGTGAAACCATTCCGGAACCGCTCAGCCATCCGGTGGTGCGTTTGCCGGAGGCGGGAGTGTTGTTTGAAGAAATGCGCCGCTGCGGGCAGCTGGAAAACGGCCGCAGCGCCTTTCTCTCCGGCTGCCTGTGGTCGCTTTGGGCGCTGCTTTTGGAGCAGGGAGCGCCTAAGGCAGACTATGTGGAAAAAGCCGTCAACTGCATGCGCTCAGAATATATGACCCACATTACGGTGCAGCAGCTTGCGACACGCCTGAGCCTGGACCGCAGTTACTTTTCGGCGCTGTTTCGCCGGCAGCTGGGGCTATCTCCGAAGCAATACCTTTGCCGTTTGCGCATGGAAAAGGCGGCGGCGCTGATGGTGCACGGGGAGCGCCCTTCCACGGCCGCACTTTCGGTGGGGTATGATGATTTAAGCCAGTTTTCCAAGATGTTCAAGCGGCATTTCGGCTGTTCTCCAAGAGGATATCTCAAAAAAACGCGAGAAGAAAAATAAAGGGAAGCGTGCTCTTGCATTTTAAGGGAAAATGCGTTAGTATATTGTATATTATAAAATCGGCAGTTGAAAGGAGGCAAAAAGGGCATGAGAACGGTGCGAAAAAAGGTGGCGAAGCGGGCAACGGCCGCGGCTCTTCTGATCGGGATGCTTTGCTCTTTTTCCTTCTGCAGGCAAGTGGGAGATGCGCCGATGGCGGGAAAGGCGGAATCGCTTTATCCCACTTTTCCGATTCTGGAGGCCAGCGAAGGCATTTATCCGATCCCCAGCGAAACAGGCACTCTCGGCAAAAGTTTGGCAAGAACGGAAATGGAAAAAGCAGGTATGGCGCAGACGATTTATTATCAGAACCGAACTCTGCTTTGGCTGAGCGATGACTTTGAGCTGGACATTGAGGTCAACGACCAGAAGCTGCGGAACGCAAAGCCCACCAGCAGTATTCATGACCTGATCCTGCTGCAGCAGGGGGATTATCTGGCGGTGGTGGGTTCCTTTGAGCCGCTGCATGGCTGCTCCCGCGTGGAGTACCAGCGCAGCTGTCAGGAACCAGGCCAGGTGCACGATAACTGGAATTGTAATTTCGGGGTGGCGGTGCTGGGCACGACCTACCAGTTTCAGGTGGAACGGGCTTTGCGTGGGGAAGCAGCGCCCGGGAATCTGAACGTTTTTTTGCGCAATGTTGGCGTGGCTCAGGGCGCTGATGGCACCTATTATAATAATAATTACATCGATTTTACGCAAAAAAATGCCGAGGAGCGGCGCTATGTGCTGATTCTGGTTCCGGATCAAGACAACTATGGCTATGTGATCCGTGATTTTTACTGTGCGAATGATGCGCCCCGCAACGCGGAGGAGCGTTGGATGTTCAATCTTTTGCAGACATAAAAACGACCTTTTCCGGAAAAGGTCGTTTTTATGTCTTGGGCAGGCGCCTGATTCTTCCCTTTTCGGTCAGATAGTAAATTCCTTTATGGCCGGCTCCCAGCAGCAGCGCTTTTTTTTCGGCGAGGATCGAAGCCGTTCGGTCGGTAAGCGAAAGGCGGCAGGGAAACCCCTGCTCATTCAGATAATAGAGGGCGTCCTGTCCGTCTGTGACGAGGGAGGAGGCGGAAGAAGGAAGAATCGCAGAAAAGCTGCCGTCGGCTTCCAGCAGGAGAATCCCGACCGGAAGCGTTGTGGCAGGGTCCTGCCAGGCGGCGTATAGCCTGCCTTCGGCTACGCACAGCCCGGAAAGCTGCGCCGGTGTGTCCAACATGACCGTTTCCGGCTTGCCCGTAAGCATTTTTTTTATTTGATAGAGCATGCCGTCTGTGCCGGAAAGATAAAGCGAGTCGTCTAAAAAGACAAAGGAACGGGCAGAGACAGAAGACACCGGGAGGATAAAACAGCCATCCTCCGATAGGTACTTCACCTTTTTTTCGGTGGTGTCCAGAAAGTAAAGGCCGCTTTCCGCGGGGATCAGGTTGTCAGCTACAGCACCATTCAAGCGGATTTCAAGCCCATGATAGGCGGCATAAAGCCCATCTGCCCGGGAAAGATAAACCACTTCGCCTGCCTGCGCCAAAGCTTCGGCTTTTGGATATGCGCGCAAGGTGGCGCTGCCATGGGCAATTCCGCCGGGGTTTGCATCAAGCGGAACCGAAAGCGCTGCCTGCCCATGCGGTACGGTAAAGCGGGAAAAGTCCAGCCCGGTCTGGCTTGCCGCTTTTGCAGCCGCTGCCTGCAGGGTCAGCGCATCCGCCCCTTGTAGCTGATAATATGAAAGCAATTGTTCCCAACTTGCGGAATCCTCCGGATGGGATGCAAGGCGGGCGGTCAGGCACAGGGCCTGCTCCTTTGGATCCGACGTTTTTGCAAGCAGCTTCAGCGGATCGGGACGCCGGGGCATCATAAAAAACAGGGCGCAAAGCAGCACCAAAACGGCCGGTATCAATAAAAGTATGTATTTTTTCCTTAATTTTAGTTGGTTCATGTACTTATATTATCATAAAAACAAATAAATTAGAAGAGATCCTTACAATATTTTTTTATTGCCATTCGACAAGGCGGATGTTATAATACTTTTTAAGGTTAAAATATAAGGAGGATGAATCGATGATTAAGAACCATTATTTAGCGCACGTTTATCATGCGGTCGAAAAACGTAATCCGGGCGAAAAAGAGTTTTTACAGGCTGTTTACGAAGTACTGGAATCTTTAGAACCGGTGGCCGAACAACGGCCGGATCTGGTGGAGGCCGGGATTTTCGATCGGATTGTGGAGCCGGAACGGATCTTAAAATTCCGGGTGCCTTGGGTAGATGACCTTGGTAAGGTGCAGGTAAATCGGGGCTTCCGCATTCAGTTCAACAGCGCGATTGGGCCTTATAAGGGCGGGCTGCGTCTGCATCCGTCTGTTTGTGAATCGGTGGTCAAGTTCTTGGGCTTTGAACAAATTTTCAAAAATTCCCTGACCGGCTTGCCCATGGGCGGCGGTAAGGGTGGCAGCGATTTTGATCCCAAAGGGAAAAGTGACGGAGAAGTCATGCGCTTTTGCCAAAGCTTTATGACCGAGCTGTATCGCAGCATCGGGCCTGAAATCGACGTGCCCGCCGGGGATATCGGCGTGGGCGGCCGGGAGATCGGCTA
>CAYRYQ010000032.1:0-16795 GCA_964428505.1 uncultured Eubacteriales bacterium | reverse complement strand
ACCCCACATCGGCGATCAGTTTCAGCTCCAGCTGAATATGAAATTCTTCGCCGGGCTGACCTGGCTTGGAAAAACGCGGAATCTGACGCGTCGGCGTGGCAAAATGCTGATTGCCCCAGCCACCGTTCCCCCCCTTGGCTGCAATAAAGGGGGTTTCGTCCGACAGGTCTTTAATCAAAAGGCCGGTTTCTGACTCTTTGATTAAAGTACCCAAAGGCACCTTGATGACCAGATCCGAAGCGCCTGCTCCGCTACACTGATTGGTTCCGCCGTTTTGTCCGTCTTCTGCCACATATTTTCTTTTATACCGAAAGTCCATCAACGTATTCAGATTTCGGTCTGCCAGAAACACAATGTTTCCGCCTTTTCCGCCGTCTCCCCCATCCGGGCCGCCGGCATTGACATATTTTTCACGGTGAAAGGAAACAGCGCCGTCGCCGCCTTTTCCCGCTTTGATCCAGATTTTAGCTACATCTACAAACATCGCTGAAAGCCTCCTTTCATTTTAAAACACAAAAAAATCCCGGATCTTTCCGGGATTTTTCAGATCGTTTTTACTCAGCGGCGTAAACAGAAACCTTTTTTCTGTCGCGGCCGACGCGTTCAAACTTCACATTGCCGTCGATGAGCGCAAAGAGCGTGTCATCAGAACCACGGCCAACATTATTACCGGGATGGATCTTCGTCCCTCTCTGGGTCACCAGAACATTGCCGGCCAAAACAAATTGACCGTCTGCTCTTTTGGCTCCGAGACGTTTAGACTCGGAATCTCTGCCGTTCTTAGTAGAACCCATACCTTTTTTATGCGCAAAAAATTGAATATTAAACAACATTTGTTACACCTCCATAATTTCAAGGTTAAAGTACAGTGCAAATTCTTCTGCCATTTGCTTGCCCAACTCCACCAAAACAGCAATATGTTTGGAAAAAGCTGCGCTCGGTGTTTTACTCATACACCGTATCAATGCCGCATCTGCATCCACCGTCAACTGAAGCGGAATCTGATCAATGGTCTCCCCGCAATGAATACAAAACTGAACTGCGGTGGAAATAGCGGCGCATACAATATCGGAACCCTCTTCGCCATATCCGCTGTGTCCGCAGCATTCAAATCCGGTATACAGATTTGCTTTTTGGTATACGCGTAAAACCGTCATTGGGTCTTATGCCTCTTCCTTTTCTTCCTTCGCGGCAGTTGGGTTGATGGAAGAAATCTGAATCTTGGTATAGGGTTGTCTATGCCCCTGTTTTTTGCGATAGTTCTTTTTTGACTTCATCTTGAAAACGATGATCTTCTTTTCTTTTCCGCTCTTAATAACAGTAGCGTCGATAGAAGCGCCCTTTAAATAGGGCTTGCCCACCTTCAGTTTCTTTCCTTCGCCAACAGTCACTACCTTGTCAAAGGTCACAACACTGTCATTTTCGGCTTCCAGTTTTTCAATAAAAAGAACGTCGCCTTCCTGCACTTTGTACTGCTTTCCGCCTGTTTCAAAAATTGCGTACATACAAAGCACCTCACTTTCCTAAAGAAAACTCGCTATGGCAGGTAGGATAAATCCTTTAAAGCCTGGCATACGCGGCTAAAGATGATTATAGCATAAAGAAAAATGAAAGTCAATCTTTATTTTGGCCTTTGTCCAGAATTTCTTTTGCGCTTTGCAGCAAGGTATCCGAAAGTTCTTCCCCGCCCATCAGCCGGGCAATTTCACGAATACGGTTTTCATTATTCAGCTGCTGAATCAAGGAGGTCACCTCCCCGTTGCGGTCCATTTTGGTCACTTTAAGCTGATAATCCGCCAACGCCGCAATCTGTGGCAGGTGCGTTATGCAAAAAACTTGCTTGCCGGCTGCGCTGCTTTTCAGCTTTTTCCCGATTTTCTCGGCGGTCGCGCCGGAAACGCCGGTGTCAACCTCATCATAGATGACGGTATCAAACGATTCATTGAGCACACTTTTAAAGGATAGCATAATCCTGGAGAGTTCTCCGCCGGAAGCGATTTTTGCCAGAGGACGGGGTTCCTGCCCTGCATTGGCAGAAAGATAAAACTCGATTTCATCCTTTCCATCCGCACGGTACCGGATCCCGCCACGTTCATTGACACGATCCTGCATTTTTACCAGAAAGCAGACCTTTGGCATATCCAGATAGCGCAGCTCCTCCTGCAGCTTCTTTTCCATATTCTGCGCTGCCTTCCGGCGCTTTGCGGATAAATCGCCGGCCTGTTCTTCAAGGTGTACCCTTGCTATCTGAAAATCACTTTCCATTTTTTCCAGTTCTTCCGCGGTATGATCCAGCTGAGACAGTTCTTCCTGAAACATCTCCCGGTTCCGCAGAACCTCCTGATCAGTCGGACCAAAAAGCCGCTTCATTTGCTCTAGCCGATCCAGGCGTTCCTCTATCTGATCGGGGTCCAAATCCTCTTCTGCATATTCGCTGAACAAACTGCCCAGCTCCGCGCCCAGATCATTCAGCTCCAAGAAGATCTGCGAAAGCCGCTGCGTCAGCTCTTTGCCTTCCGGCAGCTGCTCCTGCACCGCGCTAAGGCTGTCCAACGCTTCTTTAGCCAGAGGTGCGGCGGCAAGCTCTCCGTCATAGAGGGCAACCACCGCCGTATTCAGCGCTTCAGCAATGGTTTTATGTAACAGCAGATTTTTTCGCTTTTGCAGCAGCTCTTCATGCTCCCCCTCTCGAAGACCACAGTCTGAGAGCTGCTTCAAAGCCTCCGTCAGCCAGACACGGCGTTGTTCCTTTTCCGCTTCTGCCCGCTGCAGCGCACCGATCTGTTCCCGGATTCTCCGCACCGTTTGATATTCCTGCTGATAGGCCGTGCAGTTGATGGAACCAAATGCATCCAGAAACGACTGGTGCCGGCTGCTGTCCAGCAGCAAAACCCCATCATGCTGTCCATGAACATTCACTAAAAGCTGACCCAACTCCCGCAAGGTGGAAACTGTAACATTGATCCCGTTGATCCGGGCGCTGTTTCGCCCATCCGCGCCAATTTTTCTGAGGATGGTAATGTTGCCGTCTTCATCCAGATCAAGTGCGTTGTCGGCAAGCAGACATAACGCCTCCGGCCCAACCTCCGAAAAGCAAGCACTTACAACCCCCGCTTCCTTGCCGGAGCGGATCAGATCTTTAGACGCTTTGCTTCCAAGCAAGAGCAAAATCGAATCAATAATGATGCTTTTTCCGGCGCCGGTTTCGCCGGTCAACACCGTAAAGCCCCGCTGAAATTCCACATCCAGCTGGTCAATCACCGCGATATTTTCAATATGCAGCTCCGTCAGCATAAGCAGCTCCTATTCCTTAATTGAAAGAATCAGCTTCTTGATTTTTTCTGCAAAAGCATTATCAAGGGCGCAAATAAAGATCGTATCATCTCCGGCAATGGACCCGGCCATTCCCTGCAGATGCATGTTATCAATCGTGGCACAGACTGCGTTTGCCATTCCGGCGTAACATTTCACAATCACAAAATTCTGTGCGCCGATCACCTCAATCACACCGCTGTTTAAGATGGAATTTGCATGAATAGCAGCCGGCTGTGGCGGGATGCCGGTTGGCTTGACATAACGGGTTTGGTGACCGGTGGAAATCTTTTTTAGCCCAAGTGATTTAATATCCCGTGAAATCGTAGCCTGCGTTACATTCCAGCCTTGCCTTTGCAACAGTTCAACCAGCATTTCCTGGGTAGAAACGGGGTTGCCTTCAATCAGCTCTAAAATCGCTTCATGACGTAAATTCTTCATGTCATCCTCCGACTGATCTTCTCGTTTAATACTTTAAAAAAGTTCTTATTTCTTAGCTGTACCAATTTCAGCGGAATTTCGTGGCGGCCGACCAATACAATATCGTCATCGTGCAGCAACCCAATCTGCATTCCGTCACACTCCAGATGCCCCAGAATCCGATCGGCATTGGTTACATGCAGACGAATCTGCTGGGTTGTACCAAAAACCAAGGAGCGCGCCACCAGCGTATGCGGACAGATCGGCGTCACCACCATTCCTTCCGCGTGCGGTTCCAGAATCGGGCCGCCCGCGCTCATGGAATACGCAGTAGAACCGGTGGGCGAAGCAATGATAAATCCATCGCACAGATAGTCCATCAAATCGTTAACTCCATCCGACAATACGATATGAGCCGGTTTTCCGATCTGACTGCGGATCACCGCATCATTTAATGCAACCGCATCCACAAGACAACGCTCCTCCCGCAGGATCTGCACCCGCAGCACCATCCGCTCGGTACACGTAAATCCATCGGTCAGCAGCTTGGCAAGCTCCCCGATTTCTGTGCGTTCCATTTCGGCCAAAAATCCCAAATGTCCTAAGTTAATCCCTAACAGTGGGACCTGAAAGCGGTGGGCATAGGCCGCCGCATGCAGCAACGTGCCGTCTCCGCCCAAAGTTAGCCCCAATATTGCATCCTGCAAACATTCCTCCATCGTAACAAAGGAATCATCAACCGGGCATGCGGTATGCATACAGGAAAGCTTATAGCAATATCCCGCCTTTTCGATTTGTTCAATCGTTTTGTTTAAAAACTTTCTTTCCGGATCCTTCGATGGATTCACAACAATACCAATTTTTTTCATGGGGCTTCCTCCCTGTAAACTGCCTGTTTTACTGCTTCCGGAACCACAATGGAAGTTTCCTGCTCTTTGCTCAGATACAGCAAATATTCCCGGTTTCCCCGCTCCCCCGAAAGGCCGCTGAATGAGATTCCTTTAACGCCAAAACCCAGTGAACCCGCCGTCTGCACTACCTCCAGCAACACTGCTTCATGAACCTTGCGATTATGCACCACGCCGGTTTTGCTCAATGCTGCGCTGCCCGCCTCAAATTGAGGCTTCACTAAAACGACTGCCTCACCATCCGTTGAGAGGGAACGCGCAATGGCCGGTAAAACCAACTGAATGGAGATAAAGGATAAATCAGCGGTAACCAACTGAATGGGCTCCGGAAAATCTGCCGCGGTCAGATAGCGGGCATTCATATTTTCCATATTACGAATGGCGGGATGCGCACAAACAGAAGGATGCAGCTGCCCCTGCCCGATATCCACGGCGTAGATCCGCCGGATACCCTGCTCCAGCAGGACCTGGCAAAATCCGCCCGTTGACGCGCCGAAGTCTGCGGCGGTCCATCCGTTCCAATTCGGCCGGAACATGCGGATTCCATGGAGCAGTTTATAGGCAGAGCGTGATACATACTGCCGTTCCTGCCGCAACAAAACCACCTGATCGGCATCTCCCATTTCATATGCCGGTTTGGAAACAATGCGTCCATTCACCGAAAAAAAGCCGTTACGGATCGCTTCCGCCGCCTTATTGCGGCTTTCAAAGAAACGCTCAAGCACCAGATATTGATCCAATCTCATAGCGGCAGCTCCACAAGCCGTTGAATCATTTTGGCAACACTTCCACCGTCTAAATGACATTCTGCCAGCAAATCATGATATTTGGCAGACTTTAAGAACTGGTTTTCAATTCCAAAACTATGGTAATAGCCCTGATAGTGATGATTGATCAGCAAGTTTCCCAGGTAAGCACCGATCCCACCCACCTGATAGCATTCTTCTACCAGCAGGATTCGCCGATAGGTCATGAGTTCTTTCAATACCGCCTCTTCCAGCGGGGCGATCCGATTCAGCTTTAAAAAAGATACCGGCAAACGGGCTTCCCGGATCCCCTTCAGGCAGGGTACCACCTGACGTCCATAAGAAACCACACATAGTTCTTTTGAACTGCCGCTCCATTCCACCGGCTCCATGGGGTTTTGGAACGGAAGAACCATATCCGGCTCCTGCCCCCTTGGATAACGCACCACCGAAATTCCTTTCCCGCTTGTCAGGCAATGGGTCAAAACGGATCGGAGCTCCTGATAGGAGGTGGGCGAATAGAGGGCCACGCCCGGAATCGGCAGCAGCATCGGAACATCAAAAAGGCCCTGATGCGTCTCTCCGTCCTCGCCCACAATACCGGCGCGGTCCACGCAGATGGTCATTGTATGGCCTTGCAGGGAAAGATCATGAATCACCTGATCAAACCCTCTTTGTAAGAAGGAAGAGTAAACAGCAAATACCGGTTTGATGCCGTTGCGGGCAAGACCGCCGGCAAAGGTGAGCGCATGCTGTTCCGCAATACCCACGTCATAATAGCGGTCTGGAAATTCCTTGGCAAAGGCGGAAAGCCCACAGCCGGATCCCATCGCCGCGGTAATGGCGCAAATTTTGGGATCTTTCCGCGCAAGATCGCAAAGCGTCTGCCCGAAAACATCCGAAAAGTCAGGTTTTGCCTTCGGATCATGCTCTCCGGTCTCAACCACAAAAGAGCTGAGTCCATGAAAAGCGGATGGCTGGTTTTCCGCATAACAATACCCTTTTCCCTTTACCGTTTTGATATGAATCAGGCAGGGCTTTTTCAAATTTTTAGCCCGCTGCAGTACCCGCTCCAACGCGCGCTGGTTATGCCCGTCAATTGGTCCAAAATAGGCAAACCCCATATCTTCAAAGATATTTCCCTGATAGAAAAAGCTTTTTAGAGCATTTTTGATTTTTTGAAAAAGCTTATAAAATGCCTTTCCGATAAAAGGCGTTCCGGTGGTCACGCGTGTCAGAAAATCCTTGAAACGAAAATAGGCCTGACGCGAACGGATTTTCGAGAGATAGTCGGCAAAGGATCCCACATTTTGTGAAATACTCATATCGTTGTCATTCAGTACAACAATCAGGTTTCCATGCATGCGTCCGCCGTTATTTAATCCTTCATAGGAAAGCCCGCCGGTCATGGCGCCGTCCCCCACGACCGCAATCACATAGCGGTCCTCTTCTCCCTGTAGCTGAAAGGCTTTCAGAAGGCCGATTGCGGAAGAGATTGCCGTGGAGCTGTGGCCGGTTTTCAAAATATCATGGTCGCTTTCCGCCGGATTGGGGAATCCGGAAAGCCCCCCTTCCGTGCGGATGGAGAAAAAGCGCTCATACCGCCCGGTCAAAAGCTTATGCACATAGCATTGGTGTCCGACATCAAAAAGAATCTGGTCGTGCGGCGATTCAAACACCCGGTGCAAGGCCATGGTAAGCTCCACAACGCCCAAATTGCTGGCCAGATGGCCGCCGTTATGAGACACGTTATGAATCAGACAATCGCGGATTTCCGTGCCCAGCTCCGCGATTTCTGTTAAATCCATTTTTTTAAGATCCTGCGGCCCTTGAATAGCCTTCAGAAGATCGTCCTTCAACAGAACACCCTCTCTCCATTAATTTTCCCGACTTTCGATATAACGGGCTAAAAATAGCAATAAAGCGTCATCCTGCACCAGCGTGCAGGCGGCATTGATTTCTTTTTCCAAACAGGCACGTGCCTCTGCCAATCCCAAAAGGGATACAAAGGTGGATTTGTGCTCCTTTTCATCCTTACCGGGTTCTTTACCAAGGCTTTCCCGGTCGCCTTCCACATCCAAAAGGTCATCTTTGATCTGAAAAGCCAGCCCGATATGGGCGCAGTAATTTACATAGCGATTTTCTTTCCGGGCAGACAAGGCCTCTGCAATCAAAGCAGGTGCCTGTAACAGAGCTCCGGTTTTATGTTGATGAAGGCAGATTAACTGATCCAACGTAATCTGCTTCTTTTCCCCTTTCTTGTCCAACACCTGACCACCCAGCATTCCATGGCCGCCGGACGCACGGTACAGCTTAGACAACGCATTCAAAAAACGCTCCGGCTGATAAAATTTCCGCTGCTTCAGCAGATACTCCATCGAATAGTTTAAAATGCCGTCTCCCCCCAGCAGCGCCATCGCCGGGCCGAATTGCCTGTGACAAGCCGGCAAACCGCGACGGAAATCGTCGTTATCCATTTCCGGCATATCATCATGTACCAGCGAATAAGCATGGATCATTTCCAGCGCCACAGCAAAAGGAATACTTTGTGTTCTTGAAATCCCGAGCCGGTCGCAAAAGATCAAAACCAGCACACCGCGCAGCCGTTTCCCTGCCGCCCCGATTCCATAGCGCATGACCGCGTATAGATCATTTTCTTCGCAAAGCGCTTCCGGCATGGCCAGCGCCAGCTGCCGGTTGAGTAAGCCGCGAAGGGTTTCATATTCCGGGTGCGTCATCTTCATTGGGCTCCTTCGCCTGCTCCGCTTGCAGAAAGCGCACCTTCTGCTCCGCTTTGGATAATATTTCGGCGCAATGTTTGCTGAGCTTCATGCCCTCTTCAAATAAGGTAATGGAATCGTCGAGCGAAGCATCTCCACTTTCTAGTGTGCGCACAATTTCGCTCAGCCGGTTCATGGCATCCTCAAACTTCATCTTTTTTTCCATTGGAATCTCCTTCCGTTATGGTCTCAACCCGGCAAAAAGCGGCGCCATCTTTCAGACGAAGCTCCAACCGATCATTGACGCCTAATTGCCGGATACTGCGCACGGCCTTTCCCTCTCGGTTCCGCACCAGTGAAAATCCGCGCTCCATCACCTTCAGCGGGCTGAGCGCATCCAGCTTTGCTATCGTGGTTGATAAAAGACCGGCTTGCTCTTTATAAAAAGCGCCGATATTGGCCTGCAGCCGCTCTGATAAATGATCCAGCATTAGATAAGGCCGGTCTGTAAATGCCTTGGGATCATTCAGAATCCGCGCTTCCGCATAACGATGATAAAGGTCGCGGCAATGCTGATTTTTTTTCTGCAATGCCGTATTCAAGCGTTTCTGACTCTCCGTTATGAATTGAAAAAGCTGCTCCTGATCGGGCACCGCAAGCTCTGCGGCCCCGGAAGGGGTGGGTGCTCTCAAATCTGCCACAAAGTCACAGATCGTAAAATCAGTTTCATGGCCCACCGCAGAGATCACCGGAATGGTGCAATTATAAATAGCAAGGGCCAGATTCGGATCATTGAACCCCCACAGATCTTCGATCGATCCGCCGCCCCGCCCGATAATCAGAACATCGGCCTCACGGGTGCGCTCAAAATACTGGATTCCCTCAATCAACGATTCCGGCGCGTGTTCGCCCTGCACGATGGCGGGATAAACCACAATCTCCGCCAAAGGAAAGCGCCGACCGGTAATATGAATCATATCGCGCACCGCTGCGCCGGTGGGAGAGGTGATGACCCCCACCCTTCCCGGCATCGTGGGGATTTTCACTTTATGGCTTGCATCAAAAATTCCGGCAGCCGCCAGCTTTTTTTTCAGCTGCTCCAGCGCGATATAAAGATCTCCCACACCGTCCTGCTTCATCTCACTGATGTAAAGCTGATAGACGCCGGTTTTTTCGAAAATAGACACGCTGCCTTTGACCAGCACTTTCATTCCGTTTTCCGGCCGAAAAGACAGCTTGGCCGCACTGGAGCGAAACATCACTGCGCTGATAATGCCGTCTTCATCCTTCAGCCGCAGATAAATATGCCCGCTGCCATGAATGGTCAGATTGGAAATCTCCCCCAAAACCCACACATGATGAAGGTTCAGGTCTGCCTCCAGCAAATTTTTCAGATACTGATTTAATTGAGAAACTGAAATGGCCGGCCGTTCCATCAGCTTTCCTTCTTTTCGGCAATATGGCCAAGCACCCCATGCACAAAGGAACCGGAATCCTCATCCCCGAATTCCTTTGCCAATTCGATGGCTTCGTTCACCGCAACCCGTTCCGGAATCGCGGAATTAAACTTCACTTCATAAACAGCAACGCGCAAAATCGCCATACAGACGGCGCTGACCCGTTTCATCGACCAGTTGGACAAAGCCGGCTCAATCATTTGGTTAATCGCATCCCATTCCCGGCAGATGCCTTCCACCGTCTCATCAATATAGGGAATCCGCTCTTTGTTTTCCTGCTGCCGATAAAATTCGTCCAGCACGCTTTCTTTCTGTTCCAGGCCCTGATAGTTCAGGGAATAAATCAATTGAAAAACAATTCTACGCTGTTTTTGTCTGGTCATAAATCCTCCGTATGATTGGGTTCAATGCAGATGCAAAGCACTGCTCCTTGGTGAATGGTGATTACAGGTTTGTCCGATTGCGGCCGATTGCTGATGCCGATCGGCTTTTCCCGCTTTAACGGATAATGATCGAGCGGATATTGGAATCCCTGAAGAGACACCGAAGTTTCCGGATCCCACGGAAAAAAAGAAATATACTGATAATGGGGATCCAGCCGGTGTGTCCCTTCCGAAAGGAGGAACGCCCTATTTTCACCGTCATAAAGGAAAAGCGCCGCGCCGCGCTGCCGTGCTGTTTCCAGCAGGCAGAAGTTGGCCACGGTATGATCCGCCCGACCGCCAAACGGGGCGATCATCCAAATGGTTTGATAGCCGTCCCGGAGCGCCCAATTCAAGGCGATCTCGCTGTCAGTCTGATCTTTTTCTGTGGGATACACCATGGGGTTTCCCTCCTCGGGCTGTTCCATGGAATCAAAATCGCCAAGAATCCGGCGGCAGGATACCGAAAACTGTCTCGCCAATTTCAGCCCCGCGTCCGCCGCAAAATAATCAAACGATTTTTCGGAACAAAGGGCTTTGACAGGCGCCTCCCGCCTTAGCTCTCCGCCCAGAAAAATCATGACTTGGCCGGCTTTTTGTTCCACGGTGTTTCCCCTTCCTTGAAAAATTGATACATCTGCCGATAGCTCTCATACCGGCTGCTTGCAATTGCCCCTTGTTCCACTGCTGTCCGGATGGCACATGCCTGTTCATGGATATGACTGCAGTCTTGATAACCGCATTCCGCAAGAAAAGGAAAAAATTCAGGAAAAAAGCCGGCAAGCTCCTGCCGTTTCACAGCATATCCATCCAGCTCCAGTGCGCCGAATCCCGGCGTATCGCCGATCAGCGCGCCGTTTGACGGAAACAGTTCGCTATGGCGTGTGGTATGCCTCCCACGTCCGAGTTTTTCCGAAATTTCTCCGGTTTTCAGCTGTAAATCCGGATAAAGCGCATTCAAAAGGCTGCTCTTTCCCACGCCGGTATTCCCCGCAAAGATCACAGTTTTATTCAGCAGCGATCTCTTCAGTTCCTCCAATCCAAGCCGCGCTTGGGCGGAGGTTTTAAACACCGGGTAGCCCAAGCGAAGGTATAATTCTGCCAATAAATCCGTCTCCGGGTCGCTCTGATCTGTTTTATTGAATACCAACACCGGCGTGATACCCAAAAATGAGGCGATGACCAGCATCTTGTCGATGGTATATGGAAAAGGAGATGGGCTCCCGAAAGAAGAAACATAGCAAAGCACATCCACATTGGCCGTGTTGGGCCGAATCAGATAATTCCGTCGCGGCAGAATTTCTTCAATGCGACCGCTGCGATCCGGCAAGGCAAGAATCCGCACCTGATCCCCCGGAACCGGAGAAACGCCCTCCCGGCGAAAGGAACCTTTTGCCCGGCAACAATAAGGACCCTCCTCCGTCATAACGGTATAATCTCCGGCAATCAGCTTAATCACCGTTCCAGTCATGTGCTTTTTTTCACGGTGATGGTATTGGCCACTTCTCCGTTGATAGAGACGGTGATCACCGTGCCTACCGCATACTCTTTGGGCTCCAGCTGAATTTTATAATCCTGATCCTTATAGGTTTCAACCGTTACTGTCTTATTATAGATCACCGTACCGTCCTGGGTTTTAACGGAAACTGCGGCGGTCGTGTCGTTCTTATATTTGCTGAGATCAATCACCACATTGGTCATCACCTTTTCCGGTTCGGTCGGCGTGGTTTCAACCGGTTTTTTCCCAAGACTGATCACAAAATCAACTTTGGTTCCCTCTTCCACACTTTTTCCCTTCAAGACGCTCTGCGATATCACTTTGCCTTCTTCCACGGTACCGCTGTAATCTTTGGTAATGGTTCCAACCGCAAGCTTATTATTCTGCAGGGTGGTTTTCGCCGCTCCCTCTGTTAAATTGGACAGATCCGGCATCGTCACCGTCTGAACCTCCTGCACCGGCGGGGTGGTTTCCTCCGGGCCGCTGCTGACATAAATGGTTACGGTTGTATCATCTGAGATTTCCTGCCCGGCAGACGGAGAAGTCGAGATCACCTTTCCTTCCGCAATGGTGTTGCTGTTTTTGGTTTCAATCTTATAAGAAATAGACTGTTTTTTGAAGACAGAGACCGCATCGGCTTTTGTCTTTCCCGCTACATCCGGCACATAGTTGGAGCCGGAGCTGTCATTATTGGTGGTGTCCCCGCTTGTTGATTTCTCCGGGCCACTGCTCACCACTACCGTAATTTTTGATTTTTTGGCAATCTTCGTCTTGGCTTCGGGATTTTGTGAGATAATCTCTCCCTCCGCATATTCATTGCTGGCCACAGTGGAATCCACCACAAACTCAAAGTTATAATCCTCTTTGGCCTTATCCAGTGTCATGCCCACCACATCCGGGCAGTCCACCTTCTTGCTGCCGAAAAGCTCTTTTTGAAAAATGATACCCAAAGCAACCAGAACCAATACAACGAAGGCCGTTCCGACCCCCGCAATCACCGGAAGCCATGTACTTTTAAAAGTTGGTTTTTCCGTTTCTTCTTCCGCTTGAAGACCTCCTTCCTGCTCATCTCCAACAACCGCAGGAATGCCGCTGCCGGGAACGAGTCCGTCTGCAAATATGGTTGGTGAATTATCGGATAAACCCGCTTCCTCTTCAAAAGGCTCCGCCGAATAATGAAAGGTAATGGTTGGATCTGCTTCAAACAACGCGATATCCGCCAGAATCGCACCGGCAGACTGATAGCGCAGCGCCGGATCCTTCATCATGGCCTTCAGCGTAATATCCTCCAGACCCTGTGGCAGTTCCGGATTCAGCTCGGTGGGGAGTGCCGGCTGCGCCTGCACCTGCTTCAACGCAACCGCCACAGGAGATTCCGCTTCAAAAGGCAGGGTTCCGGTTAACATTTCATAAAGGATGATGCCCACAGAGTACAGGTCGCTTCTGGCATCTGTGCGATCCCCGCTGGCCTGCTCCGGGCTGATGTAATGCACCGAACCAATCGTCATGTCACTGATCGTCTGCGTATCAAACTTGGTCAGACGCGCAATGCCGAAATCGGTTATTTTGATGGTTCCGTCTTTCAACAGCAGAATATTATGCGGCTTGATATCCCGATGCACAATGCCGCGCTCATGGGCATGCGCCAGCCCCTTTAGGATCTGCTTGACAAAATGCAGTGCTTCCACACTGGCCAGCGCACCCTTCTTATCCATATATTCTTTCAGCGTAATCCCATCAATATACTCCATCACGATGTAGAGGGTGTCCCCCTCCAGTGAAACATCATATACATCCACAATGTTGCTTTGGGAAAGCATTGTAATCGCTTTGGATTCATTGGCAAAGCGCCGGCGGAACTGGGCGTCGGACATAAATTCATCTCTCAGAATTTTAACGGCCACAACCCGGTTGCACACTTTATCAAACGCCTTGTAGACATAAGCCATCCCCCCGACGCCGATCACCTCTGTGATCATATAACGGTCATTCAGTATTTTACCAATATACTTTTCCATTCATCCTGTCCTCCTCATATTTGAATGGCGATCACGGTAATATTGTCCGCTCCGCCTCTGCTGTTGGAAAGTTCGATCAAACGTGTCGGCAAATCATCAAAGGCGCCGCCGGACGCTTCAAACTGGATTTCATTTTCATCCACATAATTGCTCAGTCCGTCGGAACAAAGCAGGATCAAGTCCCCCTTCACTGCTTCGATCTGGAAGAAATCGAAGCAAACTTGTTCTTCAATTCCGATTGCGCGGGTAATGATGTTTTTGTTGGGATGGATCTTCGCCTGCCGCTCTGTAATATGCCCGCTGTCCACCAGCTGCTGAACGGCAGAATGATCTTTTGTGATCTGTTGTATTTTTCCGTTTGTGATGTAATAACCGCGGCTGTCGCCCACGTTGGCAAAATACACCTGATTTTTTTGGGCCAGTGCCATCACGAGCGTTGTTCCCATTCCGGAAAGCGCCGGATTCGAGGAAGCCGCTTCAAATACCTGCCGGTTGCACGCTTCAATCCCGCGCCGGAATAATTCTTCCGGCGCTTCAAACGAGGGCGCCTCCTCCATAAATGAACGGATCGCTTCTATCGCAATGGTACTGGCTTGCCTGCCGCCGCTGGCCCCGCCCATTCCGTCACAGACAACGCCTATCGCAAGCTCCGGCAACGGCAAATAAACCCAAAAAGCGTCCTGGTTTTCTTTGCGCACTTTGCCGATGTGGCTATTGCCGATGATCTTCATCATATCACCTCTCCTTGCTCACCGTGCTGATGCCTTAACTGCCCGCAGGATGCGGAAATATCGCTGCCCAATGTCCGCCTGACCGTTGCATTCAGCCCCAGTCGGATCAATTGCTGCTGAAACGCTTCCACCAATTGACGGGTCGGAGGGTGAAAGCCGCCGGCTTCGATGGGGTTCACCGGAATTAAATTCACATGGCACAGAAGTCCATTCAACAGACGAACCAACCGATTGGCATCCTCCGGCCGGTCATTGACACCCGCGATCACTGCATATTCGAAAGAAATTCGCCTGCCGGTTGTATTCTGATAGGTGTGACAAGCTGCAATCAGCTGCTCAAGCGGATACCGGCGGTTCACCGGCATGGTTCGAGAGCGCTCTTCGTCCGTTGTGCCATGCAGGGAAATTGAAAGGGTGATCGGCACGTTCAGTTTTGCAAGCTTCAAGATACCCGGCACCAAGCCGCAGGTGGACAACGAGATATGCCGGTAGCCGATCTGGATCCCTTCCGGCTGATTCACAATCTTTAAAAAAGCGATCACCTGCTCCAAATTGTCCAAAGGCTCTCCGATTCCCATCATCACCACATTTGAAATGCGCAGCTGCAGATCCTGCTGCGCTTTTAATATTTGATCCAGCATTTCGCCGGCACGAAGAGAACGCACCAAGCCATTTTTGGTCGATTGGCAAAAGGCGCATCCCATCCGGCATCCCACCTGCGATGAAATACAAATGGTATTTCCATGATGATAATGCATCACAACAGCTTCAATCAGGTTGCCGTCTTCCAACTCAAAAAGATATTTAACAGTTTCATCTTTTTGAGACTGAAAGCGCTGCCGGATCTTGAGCGTCGTGATCGCCGCTTCTTCCTCCAGCTGCTGACGAAGCGCAAGCGGAAGATCCGTCATTTCCTCAAAGGAGGATACGCCACGATGCAGCCACTGAAAGAGCTGCTTGCCGCGAAACGCCGGCTGCCCAAGCGATTTTATGTAGGCGGCCAATTCTTCCATTGTCAAAGATTTCAGATCTGTTTTCAACGAATTGAACCTTTCTTTAAAACTGCGATAAAAAATCCATCCTGCCCGTCCAGCGGCAAAAAGGTTTTTTGTCCGGGAACGGAAGGGGTCTGCTCTGGTGTGAACTCCGGGTGTGTATCGAGAAACCATTGAATGATCTGTTCATTTTCGCGCTGATCGATCGTGCAGGTGGAATAAACAAGAATTCCACCTTCTCTTAAATAAGAGGCCCCATTGCTTAAAATATTTTTCTGAATAGCCGTTAAACGTTCAGAATCCGGGTATTTATACTTGATATCCGGCTTTTTACCCAACATGCCAAGGCCGCTGCAGGGAACATCTGCCAATACGAACTCTGCCGCATTTTCCAAAGAGGGAATCCGCCGGGTACTGTCGCCCGTCCGGGCGGTCACATGAAGATGCCCCAACCGGGCTGCATTGTTTTTCAACGCTTCCACTTTGTGGGGGTGCAGATCAAACGCAATGACCTCAGCGTCCGTTACGGCTGCCATCACAAACGTTTTTCCGCCCGGTGCCGCGCAAAGATCCAAAATTCTTTTGGCCTCTTTGGGCACTTGGAGAGCCGCCAGCGCGGAATGATAGCCCACAATGTGATAAAACCCCGCCCGGTAGGCACCGGATTGTTCGATTGGAAACCCCCGTTTTGCCCGATATAATTGGGGCAGATCTGTAGGTTCCAGTGAAACGCCTTCCTCCTCCAGCCGATTCAAAAATTGCTGAACTGAACATTTTTTTATATTATGAAATAAGTAAAGATCTGTGGATGGCTGCGAGAGGTGGTCCATGATACGCACAAAGGTTCCTTTTCCATACTGCGCCAGCAGCAGGTCCACCAGAGCAGGGTCCATGGAATAGCGCACCGAAAAATCGGCTTTCTTCAGCTGCAGCAGCGTTTCGCGCTCCCGGTCGCACCGCCGCAGCACCGCATTGACATATCCGGCACTGTAGGCATGACCCTGCTGTTTCAACAAAGCAACCGTCGTATTGCAGGCGGCGGATGCCGGAATATGCATATAGAAAAGCTGGTAAATCCCCATGCGTAAAGCCGATCTTACCGCAGGAGAAAGCCCTTCCGCTTTTCGATCGGAGCACTGCGCAAGATAATGATCCAGTGTGATTTTTCGTTCCACTACCCCATAGACCAGCGCTGTGATAAAACGTCGGTCCCGTTCATCCCGAACCGAACGCAGCGCGCTTTTTAAAGCAAGATTGGGAAAAGTCTGTTTGGTTTCCCACTCATAGATCAACTGAAAGGCTATCCGCCGTGCTTCCGTCATCTTCGGTCTCGCATTCTGCTCAGCAACAGCAAGAGATTCCAAAGTGAGGTCAAGGCCGCTGCCACATAAGTCATGGCCGCAGCACGGAGCACCCGCCGCACGCCCGTCAGATCTTCTTCCGAATAACCGGCCGCTTCCACCTGCTCAACCGCTCTGTAGGAAGCGTTAAACTCCACCGGAAGCGTAACCAACTGAAAAAATAAAATAACAATATTTAAAGCAATATAACTCCAGTATTTTTAGCAA
>CAYRYQ010000031.1:0-17235 GCA_964428505.1 uncultured Eubacteriales bacterium | reverse complement strand
AGATCCCGTTTCTTTCGGTGAAAATGTACTCCGCCATTTTGGGGTTCCATCTTCTGGTCTGATGACCGAAATGAACACCGGCCTCCAATAGCTGCTTCATTGAAATAACTGACATGTTATTTTCCTCCTTTAGTTTTTTTGCCGCCACAGTGCAAACCAAACGCCGCCCGACCGAAAAAGCCTTCGGAAACATGGGTGGAATCCACTGTGTGTGTATTTTTACAGCCCTAAAAGTATATCATAGCTCCAATCGGAATGCAAGAGTATTTTAACCATTTTTTCAAAAAAACGCCTCTGTTTCAGCCGTTTCTTGCCGTTATTGGGCATGTTTTATGGTTTTTCCCAAAAATACAGCACAAAACTTTCGGTCTCCGATCAAGGTCATCGTTTCGTTATAACCGGAAAGCCAGCGTTCTATCAACCGATAATTTGCTTCCTTATCGGTCAACGAAAGGACAGGCGAATAAAGAACGAAATACGGCTTTCCCTCCCGCAGGGCCTCCACCTGATCCCGGATGGCGCCCTGTTCCAAATAGGTGGTCAAAGCGCTCTGCACCTGCACATCTGCAAGATCCAAATCATGGCTCAGATCGGCGCAGGGTGGGGTATCTTCTTGCATCCAGTCACCCTGCAGCGTATACCCCATTTCTGAGGCGGATAAGCAAAAAAAGAGCCGCAGCGAATAGCCGCTGGTCTCAAAATAGCCTGCATCCCCGGTCGGATCCGCCTGATAAAAATCCTGACCCAGCCTGAAGATATTCCAAGAATGCCCCACCGTATCCTGCGGATCCACCTTGCCAGACACATTAAAGCACTCCACCCCGGCCAGATTCATCAGCAGCGTATAAGCGTTGCTGAATCCATCGCAATTGGTCACCTGCGTGATCAGCGCATCATACAGATAATGGGGACGCCGGCCGTTATAATCCGCTTCCTCCGTATAGCGCACCCGTTCTACCAGCCAATCATAAAGATAGGCGGCCTTTTTATAATCGCCGCTCACCTCAGAAGGCATCTGCGCCACTATTTCTTTGGCGGCTTCCAGCGCCTGCTTTTTATACGCGAGATGCTCCTCGTCATTCAAAGGCAACACAACAAAATAACGGGGCAGTTCTTGCGTTCCCACCCGCAAAGCGCCACTCATAAAGGTGGTTAACGAATTTTCTTCCAACATCGGCTGGTCGAAAACCGCATAATATACGCTTTTTTTCAGAAGCGCCTCCTCACAGAGGCTTTGCGGAAGGCTGATGGAGCTATACCCGTGATCCAAAGCATAAAGAACCGCCTGATAAATCAGAAAACCGTCGCTTTCCCTTTCCTCCAACACCTTCCGATAGTATTGAGAGGAAACCGCATTATAGGGACTCTCATAGCTTTGCAGCGTCTTCAGCAGTACCTGCTCCTGATCCTCTTTTGCAATGGTTTCCGCCTCCGCATCATAGCTGCCGAAACGCACCGACCGGTTCATCTGTGTGATCTGCCACCACTGAAGGGCTTTTTGTCCGCCGAACATACAAACCGAGATCAGCGCTGCCAGTGAAAGTAAAAACATCGCAGCCGTTATGAGCTGTTTTCCGAAAGGTTTTGCATTCATACGCTGGCTCCTTCCAGAATTACTTTGGATAAATGATGCAGATTCTGCTGCCGCTGCCGGCGGTCTTAAAGTCCACCTTACTGTCGGCAAACCATTTGCTGATCACCTTGAAATTCAGGCTCCAGTCATAAAAATCGAACGCTTCACATTTCACGGCTACATAAGCCGCGCCGCCGTCCAGCTTTTCCCGTGCTGCAACGATGCCGGCGTCATTCTTATTGGAATCCTCAAGTCCTTTGACATAGGCGTCGATCCCCACCAGATCAAACTTGGTATCCTCACAGGCCGGCGTAACCGCTTCAATGATATCTTCATAGCCGCTCTTGCCAAGCCCCTGTGCGGAGCGGCAAAAATTCAAGCGAAGATCACCAAGCCCCAGCGTATAAAGCTGCGCGTCCCCCGCAGGATCCGCCTGATAATAATGACCATCCAGCTGGAATACATTCCATGCCCCCGAACGCACGCCGTCCACCGTATCAAAAACGCTAAGACACTCTATCCCCGCTAAATTCATTAACAGTGCGTAGGTTTTAGTGAAACCGTCTGCATCGGTGACCCGTCCAACCAGGGTGTCATAAAGATAATAAGGCCGGCTGTTATCATAATATTCATCTGCGGTATACTGCACATTAGTTACCAGCCAATCATAAAGATAATCTGCGCGCTTCCGGTTGGTATCATTGCTTGCCGGAATCGACTGCACAATCTGCTGCGCCGCCTCCTGGGCTTTTATCTTATAAGAAAGGTGGGCAACACTTCCGGAGGGCAAATAAATATAATACCGGGAGGATACCGTGCCATCGTCCAACGTAACGGAGGAATCGCTGTATCCCACCTCCACATCCCGCTCCACCGTGGGCAGATCCCCAAAAGCATAGGCCACAGCCCTTTTCATGGTTTCCTTATCATACTGCGCGGCCGGAATACTGATAAAATTAAACTGGTGATCCGCCGCATAAAGCAGGCTGTTATACAGGGCCAGGGCCTGTTCCTGATTGCTGAGCCTCTTTTGATAATAATTGGCGTTCCCTCTCCCGTCCAGCGGCGTATATTTGGCTAATCCCTTCATCGTCTGCAACGTCTGATCCAACATCACATGATTCACATCTCCCTCGCATGTACCAAACAAAAAACTGTTTTCTACATTTTCACGCAACAAAGAAGACTGATTTTCCTGCCCATAAATGACGATCGTTAATGCGATCGCCGCCAATATCAAGGCCGCCGCCAAAATCATCAGAAAAATTTTCATAGGATTGGTTCTGTTTTTCATGAATCACCCTCCGTATGGATCCGGTTTCTTTCATCAATTTGACCCAATTATATCATTTTATGATTTTCATTGCAAGCCGGAAACCAAAATATCCATAAAAGGGGCGCCATCCTTTTCAGACGGGATCTTGACATTTTTCTTATTTTGATATAAAATAGAATCATTATAAATTACTGTAAAATTCAGGAGGATTCCATATGAAAAGATTAAGCGCAGCCGTCCTGATCCTCGTTTTATTACTGAGTGGATGCACGGCAAAAAACGGAACAGCCACAAACCCCGGAATTCTCTCTGCCTTTACCGCCCAGGATCTGGACGGAAACCAGCGGGATGCATCGCTTTTGAAAGAAAAAAAGCTGACGATGGTCAATATTTGGGGAACCTTTTGCAGCCCCTGCCTGCGGGAGCTTCCGGAAATCGCCGCGATTTCCCGGGATTATGCGGACCGGGGATTTCAGCTGGTGGGCATTGTAACGGATGTGGATCAGGTTGACGGTGATTTTTGCAAGAAAGCCCAAAGTCTGGTGGAGTCCACCGGCGTTTCCTTTGTGAATCTGATTCCCAGCAACAGTCTGCAGCAATCCCTGCTGAAATTTGTCACCGGGGTCCCCACCACGATTTTCGTGGATGAAACCGGTGCCCAGGTCGGAAGAGTCTATGTTGGTTCCAAATCCAGGGAGGAATGGGTTGCCATCATCAACTCCCTTCTGGAGGACGTTCAATGACCGCCCGCACCAAAACAAGGCTGGGAGCCGGTCTGCTGCTGGCCGGCATTGCCATGATGATCTTCGGTTTTTTGCGGGGCGAAGCCGCAAATGTTTTTCAAAAAGCGGCCCACGTCTGCTTGGAGTGTATCGGCATTGGCTAAGCGGATCCGCATCAAAAAAATCCGCCCGTTGATTCAGGGCGTTTTCACACTGGTTTCCAATAGCTGGCTCCCCGGCTATTTCCGCGGAACCATTTACACCGGGTCCTCCAAAAGCGTTTGTTTTCCGGGGCTGAACTGCTATTCCTGCCCCGGCGCGCTGGGTGCATGCCCCCTTGGCGCGCTGCAAGCCTCTCTGAACAGCGCGGAATTTAAGCTGGCGCTCTATGTCGCCGGTTTTCTGATCGCCGTGGGTGCGGTACTGGGCCGGTTTGTCTGCGGGTTTCTCTGCCCCTTCGGCTGGATTCAGGAGCTGCTCCACAAAATTCCTGTTTTCAAGAAACGTAAAAAGCTAAAGGGAGAGCGCTATTTGCGCCTGCTGAAATATGTTGTGCTGGCCGTGTTCGTTTTGTTGCTTCCCCTGTTTGTTGTGGACATCACCGGTCTGGGGAAGCCCTGGTTCTGCACCTATATCTGCCCGTCCGGCACACTGATGGGCGGAATCCCGCTGGTGTTGGCCAATCCGATGCTGCGCCAGGCGGTGGGCTTTCTCTATGCCTGGAAACTGCTGATTCTCTTTCTGCTTTCAGCGCTTTCTTTGGTGATCTGGCGGCCGTTTTGCCGCTACCTTTGCCCTTTGGGCGCCATTTATGGCTGCTTCAACCCCGTTGCGCTGGTGCGCTTTCGGATTGATCCACAAAAATGTGTCTCCTGCGGTGCCTGTCAGGCAGCTTGTCCCATGGAACTTCCGGTGTGGCAAAAGCCAAATGGAATGGAATGCGTGCGCTGCGGGGCCTGTCAAAAGGCATGCCCTTACGGAGCCATTGAAACCACGGTGCCAGAACGGGGCCGGAACAAAGCAAGAAATTCTGAGGAACGTCTGTAGGCCTCAAAACATAATTTTTTCTATTTTTCATAAAACCATTTATAATAATTCAATATCTTCTATGAAAACGCATAAAATTCTTGCTTTCTTTCAGATGTTATGCTATGATAAAATTTGTAGATTAAACAGGAAGGAGCAGGAATGATGGCGCATTTTATCCGCAACAAGCGTCCCCTGCTGAACAACAAAGGGCAGCTGAATGAGCCCGGTTATTCCACCTCGCTGATTCTGGACTATGACCGCCGCCTGATTAAAGCGCATGCCCTTCGCATTAAAGAGTGGGATTATTATCTGATCACCAACGGTCGGATCGGCCTTGCATTAACGATTGCAGACAATTCCTATATGGGGTTATGCAGCATTTCTCTGCTTCATTTTACCGAACAGTGGGAAATCACAAAAAGCCACACCCGCCTTTTTACCATGGGGCGCACCAATCTGCCCCCTTCGTCTGAATATGGGGATATTTGCGTGCATCAGCCGCGGTATCTGCTGCAATTTGAAAATCACGGCAACGACCGGCTGCTTTCCTTTCGTATGAAAAACTTTCGCCATGAAGAGGAAATCAGCGGCAGCATTACCCTGCGCTGCCCCAAAAGCGACAGCATTGTAACCGCCACTCCGTTTCCAAAAAAGCCGAAGCACTTTTATTATAATCAAAAAATTCAAAATATGCCGGCCAGTGGCCATATTACCTTGGGGAACGACACTTTTTGCTTTGAAGAGTCAGACAGTATGGCGGTGCTGGACTGGGGGCGCGGTGTCTGGCCTTACCGAAACACCTGGTATTGGGGCAGCGCCTCCGGATTTTTGGAGGGAAAGCCCTTTGGAATGAATCTCGGGTATGGTTTTGGGGATACCGCCGCCGCCACCGAAAATATGCTCTTCTATCAACGCAAGGGCTATAAGCTCGATCAGGTAACTTTCCGGATTCCAAAGGCAGAAAACGGGCAGGAAGATTACCTCAAGCCCTGGGCTGTGGCAGATCAGGATGGGCGTCTTTCCCTGCAGTTCGTTCCGGTTCTGGACCGTTACGCCAAGGCGGGATTCAAGCTGCTTTCCAGCATTCAGCATCAGGTTTTCGGGCACTACAGCGGCTATGCCCTGTTGGATGATGGAACCCGGCTGGAAATCAATCATCTGTTTGGGTTCGCCGAAAAGGTGCAAAACCGCTGGTAACGGTTCGTTACCGTATCAGAGAAGAAAGCTTAAACGCCCCGGCTGCATTTTTGCAGCCGGGGCGTTTAAGCTTTTCATAAGAACCCTTTAAAAATTAGAATAAATGGTTTTGGTATTGATCCCGTGCAGCCGGCCGATCTTGCCCGCAAGCGCACTGATTGTATCCTGTGGAGCGTCAATGGCAATGCTGATCACACTGATCTTCTTTGACGGATAAGGAATTCCCATCCGCCCGATGATAGATGCCCGATAGGTATGCAGCAGCTGGTTCAGCGTCTCCACCTGATCGGAATCTTCCACAATAATTGAAATCACCGCTACGCGTGTGTCCATTTTCATTCCTCCACACTTGATGATAGCATCATCATAACCGCTTTTCCCGCGCTTGTCAACTGTTATCCTTTCCAATCAGCACATTTAATTTCCGGATTGCCTCTTCCGGCGGATATTCTTTGACGATCCGGCTCACCTGGTCATAGCCCAGCGCGCCCGTATAAGTGATCCCAAAAGCGGCAGAACGCGCCAAGTGGGCCCGGCACTGGTCTTCCCGCGCCTCCATCGGCTCAATCCCCTTCTGGCACAGAATTGCGGTCGCGCGGCACATCAGGCCGAGGCTTTCCAGCAAGCTGTCGGCGATCAGGGGCAAAAAGGCGTTCAGCTCAAATTCCCCGTGCTCTGCCGCCAAGGTGATCGCCATATCATTGGCAATCACCCGCATAGCGCACTGCATCACCATTTCCGGAATGACCGGATTGACTTTTCCGGGCATGATGGTGCTGCCCTGCTGCAATGGCTTCAGGCGAATTTCGCCGTATCCGCCGTTGGGGCCGCTGTTCATCAGCCTTAAATCGTTGCAAATCTTCAGCTGATTCACCGCCAGCGCCTTGATCAGCCCCGAAACCTCCACAAACACATCGTTATTCTGTGTAATATCCATGGGATATTCCGCAGCGGCAAGGCCGATCCCGGTCAGCTGCCGCAGCTCTTCAATGATGCCAAACCGGTATTTGCGCTTTGCGTGATCCGGCACCCCCACCGCGGCGCCGCCGATATTCACCTGCCTCAGCCGCTCTTCCGCTTTATAAAGCCGCCAGCGATCCCGGGCAATGGCCTGCGCCCAGGCGCCGCATTCCTCACCCAGCGTGATCTCCACTGCATCCATCAGCTCGGTGCGCCCCAGCTTTTGAATTGCGGCAAACGCCTGCTCTTTTTCCTGCAGCGCCTGCTGCAGGCACGCACACTGGTCGCTTAAAGCGCGCAGCTGCAAAACCGCGGCAATCCTAAGCGCGGTGGGATACACATCGTTGGTTGATTGCCCCCGGTTGATATCATCCAGCGGGTGCACCGCCTGATAATCCCCGGGCTGCTTTTCAAGGCGGATCAGCGTCAGGTTCGCCAACACCTCGTTCACATTCATATGAGTGGAGGTTCCTGCGCCGCCCTGCAGCGCCTCGGTGATAAACGCGTCGTCGTGCGTGCCTTCCAGCAGCTGGTCGCAAGCTTCCGCCATGGCCTGATAAACCACCGGCTTTACGCCCAGCTTGCGGTAAGTCACCGCCGCCGCTTTTTTGACCGTGATCATGGCGTGCAGCAGCAAGGGGTTTACTTTTTTATGCTGCAAATCAAAATTTGCGGCTGCCCGCGCCGTATTGATGCCATAAAGAGCGTCGTCCGGCAAGGCAACAGTTCCTAAAATATCCTGTTCCTTACGCATCGGGCACCTCCCGCAGCTCTTCCAGCAAATGCGGAAACGGTTGCAGACTGCGCGCCAGAATTCCCTGCATATAGGCAATCGTAATGCCGTAGTTGGTAAATGGAACACCCTGATCCCGCGCACATTTCATGCGGAAGCGCACCTCCCGCTCGTTGAGCATGCAGCCCCCGCAATGAATTACCAGCGCATAGGATGTAAGATCCTCCGGAAACGCGTCCCCGGAGCTGGTTTCAATAGTTAGCGTCTTTCCGGTATACTGCCGAAGCCATCTGGGAATCTTCACACTGCCGATATCATCGCACTGACGGTGGTGGGTGCAGCCCTCGGCGATCAGAATGCGATCGTTTTCTTTCAGCTTTTCAATCGCGGCAACCCCCCGCACCGCCGTATCTAAAAAGCCTTTATAACGGGCCATCAAAATGGAAAACGAGGTCAGCGGCACCTCCGGCGGGGTATCTGCCGCGGCCTTGGCAAAGACCTGGCTGTCGGTAATCACCAAAGCGGGACGGCGCCCCAGCTGAAGCAGCGTATCCCGCAGCTCAAATTCTTTCACTACGATCGCGGTGGCATCGGCCTCCAGAATATCCCGGATGGTCTGCTGCTGAGGCAAAATCAGCCGTCCTTTGGGCGCCGCCTTATCAATCGGGGTAACCAAAACCACAAAATCAGATGGATGAATCAGATCCCCCACGATTTTCAGCTTGGTCTCTTCTGATTTGGCAAGACGCGCCATTGTTTCCTTCAGCTGCGCGATATTGACGCCGGTTTTGGCGCTCACCGTCAACATACGGGCCTCCTGAAGAGGCACTTTTTCCAGCAGATCCGCTTTGTTCAGCGCGATCAGATAGGGAATTTCCTTTTCGTCAAACAGCGAGATCAGCTGGCGGTCCACCGGCTGAAGTCCTTCAGCGGCGTCGGCCACCAACACCGCAAGATCTGTTTTATTCAGCACCTGCCGCGTTTTCTGCACCCGTTTTTCCCCCAGGGTGCCTATATCATCAAAGCCCGGCGTGTCAATCAGCATCACCGGCCCCAGCGGCAAAAGCTCCATGGCCTTATAAACCGGGTCGGTGGTGGTCCCTTTCACCGGGGAAACCACCGCCAGCTCCTGCCCGGTCACCGCGTTCAGCAGGCTGGATTTTCCGGCGTTCCTTCGGCCAAAGAAGCCAATATGCACGCGGGAAGCGCTTGGAGTATCGTTCAGTCCCATCGTTTCACCTCTTTAAAACCGGAAATCCCGGGTTCCCCCGTCGATCTGGTCCAGATATTTTTTGCAAAGTTCCCTGGTTTTTTCCCGGGGAATCGTCTCCAGCTCCCGCCGGATCATCGCTTCGCCCACCGCCTTGGTTTCGGCGCCGCCATAATCGTCCAGATATTCCCTCAAGGTCAGCAGGGCGTTGGGATGGCAGCAATTCTGAATCTGCCCGGTTTTACACAGCGCCATAAACCGGTCGCCGGTGCGCCCTTCCCGGTAGCAGGCCGTGCAGAAAGAGGGAATATAGCCCATCTTCATCAGCCAGAGCACCACCTCGTCCAGCGTGCGCTGGTCGGAAACGTCGAATTGCTCGGTATCGTGGGGCCGCTCTTCCTCTTCATAGCCGCCCACCGAGGTCCTGGACGCGCCGCTGATCTGGGAAACCCCCAGCGGAATCACCTTTTCCCGCACCGTCTGGCTCTCCCGGGTGGAAATGATCATGCCGGTATAGGGCACCGCGATCCGGATCAGCGCGCATAGCTTGGCAAAAATATCGTCGCTGATCCCATTGTCAAAGGTGCTGGGGTCAATGTCGTCGGCCCGTTTGATCCGGGGCACACTGATGGTATGAGGGCCCACACCGTGCACCGCCTCCAGATGCTCCGCGTGCATCAGAAGGCCTGCAAATTCATATTTATAAAGCTCCAGCCCAAACAAAACGCCAAGGCCCACATCGTCAATGCCGCCCTCCATTGCCCGGTCCATCGCCTCGGTATGATAATTATAATCGTGCTTCGGGCCGGTGGGATGCAGCTTCAGATAGCTTTCCTTATGGTAGGTTTCCTGAAACAGAATATACGTGCCGATGCCCGCTTCTCTCAGCTTACGGTAATTTTCCACCGTGGTCGCCGCGATATTCACGTTAACCCGGCGGATTGCGCCGTTTTTATGCTTTACGGAATAGATGGTTTTAATGGACTCCAGCACATATTCGATGGGGTTTTCGGCGGGATGCTCGCCGCACTCGATGGCCAGCCGCTTATGTCCCATATCCTGCAGGGCGCTCACTTCCCGGGCGATCTGCTCCTGGTTCAGCTTCATGCGGGTGATATGCTTGTTTTTGGCGTGATACGGGCAATAAACGCAGCCGTTGATGCAATAGTTGGATAAATACAGCGGGGCAAAAATCACAATCCGGTTGCCGTAAAAGGCCTCTTTGATTTCTTTTGCCAGCGCATACATTTTTTCGATCTTTTCCGGATTCTCGCAGGCCAGCAGCACCGAAGCTTCCCGATGGGTCAGCCCCGCGCAGCAGACGCCGCGCTCCGTTTTTTGAGGACGCGCCTTTTCTAAAATTGAATCGATCAGCGCCTCGTTGTTTTTGTTCTTTTCCGCATAGTCCAGCGTGTCTAAAATTTCTTGGTGGTCGATGAATTCATCGGCACGGAGCGATTTTGGATTGTACATAAGATGATCCTTCCTTTCAATCAGCAAACTGCTGTGTTTGATCTTTTTTGTAATCCCCCCGGGAAACCACCACCCGATGGCCGATCCGCTCCATGCGTTTTTGCATGCAGAAGCGGCACTCGGCGGCTTCATCCCCCGTGCAGATCTTGTTGTCATACAACAAATATTTGCCGCGCACCCCTTTGGGCGAAAGATTCGGCATCACCACGTTGGCCCCTGCCTGCACACCCTTTTCCCGGCCCAGCGGATCCATGGTTCCAAGAGCGGTCGTGGCGGGAATCAGCGCTTTGGGCAGCAGCAGCCGGGTCAGGGCGATCAGATAGAGCGTCAGTTCCACGCTTCCGGCCGGAAAATCTTTAAACGGCGTTTCATGATGGGGAATAAACGGCCCGATTCCCACCATCTGCGGATTCAGCTGCTCCATAAAAAGCAGATCCTCCGCCAAAGTCTTAGGGCTTTGAAAGGGGGACCCCACCATAAAGCCGCAGCCCACCTGATACCCAATTTCCTTTAGATGAAAAAGACATTGCTTGCGGTTTGCAAGGCTCAGACTCTTCGGGTGCAGTTTGCGGTAATGCGCCTCATCCGCCGTTTCATGCCGCAGCAGATAGCGATCAGCACCCGCGTTGAAAAAATGCTGATAGGTATCTTTGCTTTTCTCCCCCAGTGAGAGGGTAATGGCACAGTCGGGGTATCCCGCGCGGATGGCCGCGATCAGCGCGGCCATCCGATCATCGGTATAATAATCGTCTTCCCCGCTTTGCAGCACAAAGGTGCGGAACCCCAGCGCATACCCGACCGCGCAGCATTCCAGAATCTGTTCCGCGCTCAGCCGATACCGCTCCGCAACAGCGTTGCTTTTGCGAATGCCGCAATAGTAGCAGTCGTTTTTGCAGTAGTTGGAAAATTCAATCAGACCGCGCATATAGATCTCGTTTCCATATTCTCGATCCCGCACCTTGCCTGCCCGCTCAAACGCTGCCTTTTCGTCTTCCGGCGTGCGTTTTTCGATCAGCTGAACCCATTCCTCCCGGGTCAGATGCTGGCCGCCGGCCAGCTTTTCGATCAATTGGTTCATTTCATCCCTCCAAAAAAATAAAAGTTCCCTGTCACAAAACACAAGGAACTTTTAAAACGTCTATTATTACAAAGCCTTGTGGCGCAGAATGTGACTTTGCCATCAGGTAATCGGTTCTATTCTTTTCATGATGCTTGCGATAGGAGTAACCGCTCGCTTGCAAGATTATTGTAATCCATCCGGAGAAAGATGTCAATCTTTTATCAATAAAAAAGCACTTAATAATAAGTGGCCGTTTCCTCCTCGGGGGCACATGCCGTTTCAATCTGCAACACCTGCAGCACCGGCCCTTCCCGGCCATAGGCCTCATGAGGGCCAATGATAATTTTGGCGGTAACCAGTGCCCACTGCCCGTTCTGAAGAGAGAAAGAATCGGGATACTGGCAGGCGACCCCCGCAAACTGAATATCCTCCACACAGCAGGTCATGATCGGCCGCCCAAACACAAAGAAGCTGCCGTCGCTGCGTTCGTCCAGCACCACCCGCCCTTTGACCCGGACGGTCTTCCCGTCATAATGCGCCAATTCCTCCGTCAGATCCCGGTACCAAAAAGCATAGTCCCGGTCTTCAATCTCCACCACCGATGCACCCAGGTCAAAGGGCAGCGGATCCTCCAGCGTATCCATTTCCACTTCCCCGCTGATTTTTTCATAAACGATCTGAGCGCGGCGAGAAATCCCCCGCACCAGTTTATGATAGAGCAAAATATCAGCGCCTTCCGGCAGCCGGTTAAAAATCACCAGCTCCGCCGTTTTCAGCTTATCCACCACCAGATTGCGCAGATTGGCGTTAAAAGTCAGAATGGTGCCGCTGTCCATAAAGCAAAATTCCTGCGCAATGATCCAGCTCTGCGGCATCGCGTCAAACAGCAGCTGATTATTCCACATGCCGTTGTACTCCACAAAAACGCGTTTGGCTCTGCTGCCCCGCACCAGCCGTTCCAGATGCTTCTCCTTCAGCTCTTCCGGGTTCTCTATGGTCTGAACGATCACACAACTGGAAGCCCAACGGTCGGAATCATATTCTGTTTCTCCCTCTTCGCACACCAGAAGCAGGGTCGGCGTTCCGTCATTATAGTCTGGATTTTCCAGCGTTTCCTGAATAAACCGGGTTTTCCCCGCATCCAGAAAACCGCTGAACAAATAAACCGGCAATTCCATCGTTTCAGCCCTCCAGCAAGAACAGCCGCTCCAGCCGATCTTCCCGCAGCGCGGATCCGATCACGCAAAGGCGCCCGATTACCTGTGGGGAGCCGGCACGCACATTTTGCTCCTTTGGCACATAGTCAAAAAAGAGCCAGCCTTCCGCGGAAGGAACCATTCCCTTTGCGCGCAGAATCAGACCGCACGACCCCTGATCCAGCTCCTCCAGAATCTCCTCGATCTGTTCCCGGCTGTATGCTTTGTTTGTTTCTCTTCCCCAGCTGGAGAAAACCTCGTCGGCATGATGATCATGGTCATGATCATGACACCCGCAGGTACAACCCGCCCCATGGTCATGATGCGCATGGTCGTGTTCATGGTCATGATGGTGTTCATGTTTGTGCTCGTGTTCATGTTCGTGCTCGTGTTCATGTTCGTGCTCGTGTTCATGTTCGTGCTCGTGTTCATGGTCATGATGGTGTTCGTGTTCATGGTCATGTTCGTGCTCATGGTCGCGCGTTTCCTGCTCCCGGTCCGCAAGGTCCAGCAGAATATCCGCAAGACAATCCCGCTGCTCCATAGCATCCATAATCTGTCTGCCGGTCAGCTGCTCCCAGGGCGTGGTGATAATCGGGGCAGTGGGGTTCTTGGCGCGGATCAACGCCAGTGCCTCATCCACTTTTTTCTCGCTGATATTCTGGGAACGGCTTAAAATAATGCAAGCCGCATGCTCCAGCTGATCATTATAAAATTCACCGAAGTTTTTCTGATAAATCCGGCACTTCCCCGCGTCCACCACCGTTGTGAAGCTGTTCAGGCGTACATCGGGCAGCTGCAGCCGGGTCACCGCGGTGATCACATCGCTGAGCTTTCCCACCCCGCTGGGCTCGATCAGCACCCGGTCGGGGTGATAATCTGAAAGCACCTGCTCCAGCGCTTTTCCAAAATCTCCCACCAGGCTGCAGCAAATGCAGCCGGAGTTCATTTCTGTGATCTGCACCCCGGCTTCTTTTAAAAACCCGCCGTCGATGCCGATTTCGCCGAATTCGTTTTCGATCAGTACCAGCTTCTCTCCCTGATAGGCTTCTTCCATCAGTTTCTTGATCAGGGTCGTCTTCCCGGCGCCTAAAAATCCGCTGAAAATATCAATTTTTGTCATTGCTTTTCCCTTCTATTCCGGTTTGGTTAATTTTGCAAAATTCGCCATAATTTTTTTGGTTCCCACCTGATCAAACTGCACCTCCAGCAGCTGGTCGTTCCCCATGGAGGACTTAGACACCAGCGTTCCGTCTCCAAAGGTTTTATGCCGAACCCGGTCGCCGCAGGCAAACTCCAGAACCGGCGCCGCTGCGGCCGCTGGCCGCAGAATGGGAGCGGGAGGCGCTGCCGCGATCCGGCCGGACCGCACAGGGCTGCGGCCTGCCCCGGACTGAGCCGGCGCAAAGGCTGTTCCGAAAGTGGTGGCGGGCTGCACACTGAGATCCTTCACATTCAGCGGCGGCAGCTCTTTTAGAAATTCGCTCGGGAAGCAGAACTGGGTTCGGCCATAAAGCATCCGCTGCCTTGCATGCAGTAAATACAGGCATTTCTTCGCCCGGGTCACCCCCACATACATCAACCGGCGCTCTTCCTCAAGCCCGTCCGGGCTGTCTAGACTGCGCTGGCTGGGAAAAAGCCCCTGCTCCATCCCGATCATGAACACATACGGGAACTCCAGCCCCTTGGCGCTGTGCAAGGTCATCAATGTAACCCTTTCATCCTCCTGTGAGACCTGATCCAGATCGGTCATCAGCGCGATCTCTTCCAGAAATCCGGAAAGCCCGCCTTCCGGATTCTCTCGCTGATATTGCTTTGCCGAAGAGCATAGCTCCATGATGTTATTGATCCGGTCTTTGGCTTCATCGGTGTTTTCCAGCTCCAGCATGGAAAGATACCCCGTATCCCTTGCCACCTGAGCAATCCATTCATCCAGCGGGAGCCGGTCTAAAGCCGCCTTCAGAAGATCCAGCGTGTGGGCAAAGGCCGTTAGAATGGAGGCGTTGCGGGATAGCGCTGCAACCGTTTCCGCGCGGCGCATCACCTCTACCATGGAATAGCCCTCCTGCGCGCTGATCGAGGCAAGAAGCGCCACGGTGGCGGCGCCGATCTTCCGCTTCGGCTCATTGATAATCCGCTGAAGCCGCAGCTGGTCTTGCTCATTGTTCAGCACCTGCAGATAGGCTAAAATATCTTTTATTTCCTTGCGATCATAGAATCGGGCGCCGCCCACCACTTTATAGGGCAGCCCGCTTTTGACAAAATACCGTTCCACCGCGTTGGACTGCGCGTTGGTGCGGTAAAGCACCGCAAAATCTCCCAGCTTTGCGCCATCCTGCATCAGACGATCCTGAATGGTTTCCGCAATAAAACGGCTTTCCTCAAAATCATCCATCACCCGCTTCATGTAAACCGGCTCTCCTTTTTTACCTGCGGTCCAGAGATTCTTGCCTTTGCGCTGCTCGTTATGAGCGATCACCCCGTTGGCTGCATCCAGAATATTGCCGGTGGAACGATAATTTTGCTCTAAGCGGATCACCTTTGCATTTGGATATCGTTCCTCAAAAAGCAAAATATTTTCAATGGTGGCACCCCGGAATTTATAAATGCTCTGATCATCGTCCCCCACCACACACAAATTGCCGAATTTGGAAGAAAGCAGCGCAATCAGGCGGTATTGCAGCGGATTGGTATCCTGATACTCATCCACCATGATATAGCGATAACGCCCGGCATACTTTTCCAATATTTCCGGATGATGCTCAAACAGCTCCACGGTTTTTAAGATCATATCGTCAAAATCCAGTGCGTTGGCGCCTTCCAGAGCGGCCGTGTAGCGCGCGTAAACCTTGGCGATCTGCTCCGCGCGGAGGTCATGGCCGCGTGCCTTCAAATAGGCCGCGGGGTCCTGCCGCTGATCCTTGGCGCCTGAGATCGACCACTGTACCAGCCGGGGCGGCAAGGCCGTGTCATCCATTCCCAGCTCCTTCATGGCTGCCTTGATCACCCGCTGGCTGTCATCCGCATCGTAAATCGTAAAATTGCCGTTAAACACCCCGTCTGCGGCAATTTCCGCCCGCAAAATACGGCCACAGAAGCTATGGAAGGTGGCGGCCGTCACCCCGAAACCATCGCTGCCCATCATCGCATCGATCCGGCTGCAAAGCTCCTTGGCTGCCTTGTTGGTAAAAGTAATGGCCAAAACATGGTAGGGCGCGCAAAGCCCCTTGGAGAGCAGATAAGCAATCCGGTTAATCAGCACGGTGGTTTTCCCGCTGCCGGCACCCGCCAAAATCAGCACTGCCCCTTCGGTTGTTTCCACAGCTGCGCGCTGCCGCTCGTTCATCCGCTCCATTTTCTCCTGAATTTTTTCCTGCAGCATTCTGATCCTCGCTTTGTATTAAACATTCTATTTGCATCATTATACTCTATCGGGTTCTTGAAGTCAAATAAAAAGGGAGCGATCCACACGGGATTTTACAAAGGCCCGCTCCGGAAAGAAAGCGCCGTATGCAAGAACATGCGCCCTGAAACGGCTCAGAAGATCCGTTTCAGGGCGCATGAATTCATTTTTCTGAAAGGCCAGCGGCCCTCTGTTTGTTATTCGTTGGTCTCGCTGTCGCAATCGCAGTCATCGCATCCGCAGTCGCATTCCACATCCGCAAGATCAAATTCAAGCGATTCCCCGCAGTTGGGGCAATTGATTTTTCCCTGCTCGGCGACTTCATCGTCAACAGAGAATTCTTCTCCGCAGGTGGGGCAAACGATGGAATAGTAAGCGTCTTCCCCATCTTCCTCATCCTCATCGAAGTCTTCATCCAAAAAATTCTCCACCGCCTCCAGATCTTCGTCGATCTCGTTGACGTACTCATCCAGCTCGGTGATATTATCCTCTACATCAGAGATGGACGCCGCCATGTCATCCAGAACATCTACAATATTAACAAACAATTCCTTATAAGGATCTCCATCGCTCAGCTTCAGCCCCTGCAGCAAACCTTTGATATAGGCAACTTTCTCTAACATCTTGCGTCTCCTTTATATTTTGTTTTTTGATCAGACCAGTTCTTCCCTATGCCCGTTCCATATACTCGCCGGTGCGGGTATCGATCCGGATCAGTTCATCATTATTGATAAAGATCGGCACCTTAATCACAGCGCCGGTCTCCAGCGTAGCAGGCTTTGTAACATTGGTAGCCGTGTCGCCCCGCACACCGGGCTCTGTTTCCACCACCTTCAGGGTCACAAACATCGGCGGCTCCACCCCAAAAACATTTCCCTTATATGACATGATTTTTACAACATCGTTTTCTTTCACAAACTTGAAATTATCCCCCAGCTTTTCCCGGTTCAGAGGCAGCTGTTCATAAGTTTCGGTATCCATGAAATAATAAAGATCCCCGTCGTTATAAAGGTATTCATAATCCTTGCGTTCAATCGTCGCGTTTTCAAATTTATCAGTGGGGTTAAAAGATTTCTCTACCACGGCGCCGGTAATCACGTTTTTGAACTTGGTGCGCACGAAGGCGGCACCTTTCCCGGGCTTCACGTGCTGAAACTCAATGACCTGATAGACCTGGCCGTCCATATCAAAGGTCATGCCGTTTCTGAAATCGCCTGCTGTTAACATAATTTAATATTTCCTTTCTGCTTTAAAAAATTCTCTCTACTTTATTTTACATGATATGCCTGCGGTTTTCAAGTAAAATATTTGAAAAAGAGGGATCTATACCCAAAGCCCCGCAGCCTCTTAGCCGTGCAGGGCGCTTTTTTCATAGATCTTTTTCATTTCCAGCGCGTCCTTAC
>CAYRYQ010000030.1:0-17986 GCA_964428505.1 uncultured Eubacteriales bacterium | reverse complement strand
AAGGCTTCTCCGATAAACCGGTATGGAAGTGTGTCTTGCGCCGCCTCATTTTGTGGATTTTTCTCCGCATGCGCCAGGGACGGTTGCTCAACCGGCTTTGCTTCCTCGTGTAAAGCAAAATTACTGCCCACCCGAATAGCAGCTTTTGGGGGCATTGTAATGCGATAGGGCTTCTCTGCCGGCCCCGGATCCCGATCTGAAAAAGACACTTGAACAGCCGGCTTTTTCATTGAAAAGAGCGGCTCCGGCTGTTCCAGAACGATGACCGCCGGGTCCGCTGCGGCAGCCCGTACAGGCTGCTCCGGTGCGGCATTCGCCTCGGATTCCTCCTGGTTCAAATCGCGGTTTTCAAGAAGGGCGCTTTTTTGCGTGCCCAGCAAAGTCTGCTGGTTTAACGCATATTTGATGGCGGAATACACCGCCTCGAAAATAATTTTTTCATTGGAAAACTTCACTTCCATTTTGCTTGGATGAACATTCACATCGACGAGCCCAAAAGGAAGATGAATTTTTAACACACAAACCGGATAACGGCCGTGAAACAAATGGTTGCGGTAGGCCTGGTCAATCGCCGCAAAAACGGTCTGGCTGCGTACCAGGCGTCCATTGATATAGCAAAGCTGAAAGTTGCGGTTCGGCCGTGTGATATTCGGATTTCCCACATAACCGTAAACACGAATCTGATTCTGCTCTGCGTCTGTCTGCAGCATTTCTTTGGTGGTATCACGCCCATAGACCGCGTAAATGACATCCAGCAGCTTTCCGCTACCGTTGGTGGAAAGGGTCGTTTTTCCGTCCTGAATCAGACGGAAGGCAATTTGAGGGTTTGACAAGGCCAAGCGGTCCATCAGCGCCGCGATATTGCCACCCTCACTGCGATCCGATTTCAAAAATTTCATCCGCGCCGGCGTATTGAAAAAAAGATCCCGCACCACAATCGTGGTTCCCTTTGGAGCGCCGGCTTCCTCACAGGACTTTTCGGCCCCGCCTTCCAGAAAAAGGCGCGTCCCCGGCCCGTCCTCCTCTGCAGTGATCATTTCCACGCGGGATACCGCGGAGATCGCGGCCAGCGCTTCTCCGCGAAAACCCAAAGTTTCAATGGCATAAAGATCCGCAATATTCTGGATTTTACTGGTAGCATGTCGTAAGAAACAGCTTCTGGCATCCTCACGGCTCATCCCGGAACCATCGTCCGTGACCCGCATCAAGGTGATACCGCCGTTTCTAATCTCCACCGCGACCGATGAAGCGCCCGCATCAATGGCATTTTCAACCAGTTCCTTGATCACGCTGCCCGGCCGCTCCACCACTTCTCCGGCAGCTATTTTATTGGCGATATCCTGATCCAGAACATGAATTTTGGCCATTTTATAACTCCTTTACCTTCTGAGAAAGCTCGTAAAGAATACCCATCGTTTCAATCGGCGTCAGGGTGCTGACATCCAACCGTTTCAGACGATCCATAATCTCGCTTTGACCGAGATCGCGAAGACTGATCTGCGGTTCTTCGGTCGCTGTCTGCGCAGTATGGTGCGCAGACGGCTCTCTTTTATCGATTTCATTCAGGATCTGTTTTGCCCGCCGCACCACTTCGGCGTTAACGCCCGCCAAAGCGGCAACCTCAATTCCATAGCTTTCATCCGCACCGCCGGGGACGATTTTACGGAGGAAAATAATGTCATCCCCCCGTTTTTTTACCGCAACATTATAGTTCACAATGCCATTGCCCTGATCTCCCAGTGCACAAAGCTCATGGTAATGCGTGGCAAACAGCGTTTTTGCGCCGATTTTTTTGGGATTGTTAACAAACTCCAACACTGCTCGCGCAATGCTCATCCCGTCATAAGTAGAGGTTCCGCGCCCGATTTCATCAAAAATCAACAGCGAAGAAGCGGTGGCTTGATTCAGGATATGGGCAACCTCTGTCATCTCCACCATAAAAGTGGATTGACCGGAAGACAGATCATCCGAAGCGCCAACCCGCGTAAATATTTTATCGACAACGCCGATATGCGCGCTCTTTGCCGGAACAAAAGAGCCAATCTGCGCCATCAACACTATCACAGCCACCTGACGCATATAAGTGGATTTCCCGGCCATATTCGGGCCGGTAATCAGCGCAAGCCGGTGGTCGTCCTGATTCAAAAGGGTGCTGTTCGGAACGAACAGCGTATCCCGCACCATGGATTCCACCACCGGATGCCGCCCATCCACAATCTGAATCTCGTCGCTTTCATCCACAACCGGCCGCACATAATGATTTTCTTCCGCCACATAGGCCAGCGCACATAACACGTCCAGCATGGAAAGGGCTGCAGCTGCCTGCTGAATTTCTTTAAAGCGTTCCCCCACGGAAGAACGCACCCGACAAAACAATTCATATTCTCTGCTTTGGCAGCGCTGATTCGCATAAAGGATTTTGGTTTCGAGATTTTTAAGATCTTCTGTGATATAGCGTTCACAGTTTACCAACGTTTGCTTGCGGATATAGTGGTCCGGCACCTGATCATAATAAAGCTTTGTGACCTCAATATAATAGCCGAACACCTTATTATAGCTGATTTTCAGCGATTTAATGCCGGTCTTTTCGCGTTCTTCCGCTTCCCACTCTCTTAAAATCTGGTGGGAATCCTTGGCGATTGCCCGGCATTCATCCACCTCTTGATCGTAGCCGTTCCGAATAAGGTCTCCCTCCCGCACAGAAAGAGGCGGATCGTCTGCAATGGCTGCATGAATCAGCGCATATAGCGCATCCATATTGGATAAATTCTGATTCATTTCCCGTAAAAGAGAAGACTGAAAAACGCTCAGTCCCTTTTTAATATCCGGAAACAGAGCAAAGGTCTGGCAAAGTGCGTTGAGATCACGCCCATTGCAGGTTCCCAGCATCACCCGGGTCATTAATCGTTCCAGATCATAGGTCGTGTTGAGCAGACTGCGCAGCTCATCCCGTGCCATCACATGCGCATACAGCTCTTCCACTGCGGAAAGACGCCGGTTAATCTCATTCACATGGACCAGCGGACGTTCCAGAAAGGCATGCATCAAACGGGAACCGGCAGAGGTGCGGGTGCGGTTCAACACATAGAGCAGGGAGCCTTTGCGGTCATTACGGCGGATCGTTTCCGTCAGCTCCAGATTTCTTCGGCTGGAGGCATCCAGCTCCATATATTGATTCGGCTGAAATACCTTCAGCTTGTCCAGATAGCTGATATCACACTTTTGCGTCTCCGCCACATAGGACAGCAGATAATAAAGGCAAGCCACACTTTCTTCCGCTTCCGGCACGCCCAGCTTGTCCAGCCCATCTACGTGAAAATGATCCAGAATTGCCGGAATCCAGTTATTATTTTCCACCGGCTCCAGCCGTGTCACTAAAGCGCCGATCCGTTCCTTGGCGAAGCGAACCAGTTCTTCCATTTCAAACGCGCGTTCACTGATCAGGATCTCGCTGGGAGAAAAGCGGCCCAGTTCATTGATGACCGCCTTGCTGTCGGCATGCTCCAGCACGGTCATTTCAATGTCTCCGGTGGAAATATCCGCAAAAGCCAGCGCCGTGTGGCCGGATCCGCCATAAATACAGGCCAGATAATTGTTGCGATTTTCATCCAGCATACTGGTCTGGGTAACGGTTCCCGGTGTAATGACCTTGATCACATCACGCTTTACGAGTCCCTTTGCGTCTTTCGGATCCTCCACCTGCTCGCAAAGAGCGACCTTATATCCATGAGAAACCAATTTCGCAGCATATCCTTCATAGCTGTGAAACGGTACTCCACACATCGGAGCGCGCTCCTCTGCGCCGCAATCTTTCCCGGTCAGCGTCAGTTGCAGTTCTTTGGAAGCAACCTGCGCATCGTCATAAAACATTTCATAGAAATCGCCCACGCGGAAAAACAGAATATGGTCTTTATAGCGGCTTTTAATTTCAAAAAACTGCTCCATCATCGGAGAAAGCTTAGCCAATGCAACACCCTCCCTCCATTACTTTCTTTAGTGACAGCCGCCGCAGGAGCCGCAATCGTGATTACAACCGGTTGCCTCCTCACCTGTCACATAAAAAGAAATAATGGCATTAACCTGACTCAGCAGCGCGTCCACCGCTTTTCCGGTCTCCTGCATCCGCTTCATGCTTTCCTGGGCCATGATTTGCTGATAAACGCCCTTGATCCGCTCTTCCACTTCCGCAATCCGTTCGTGATCTGCATTTTCCTTTTGTGTCAGAGACATCATTGTCATCTTATGCAGGTTAAATTCTTTCACCAGCTTCTGAACCGCTTCATTCTGCTCGTAAGCCGCCTTTGCTTCTGTATAGGTCCGCACCTGCTCACTGGCCTGCAGCAAAGCGCCAAGCTCTTTTGTTTTTTCAATAATTTCTGTCATTTATTTTACTCCTTTATCTTTCCTTCCAGCGACCAGGACTTCGCCTTGGTGACCGTAACGGTTATAAATCGGCCGATCCAATCAGCCGGCCCTTCAAAATCAATAATTTTACCGCCCGCGGTTTTACCGGATAACTTCAATTGGTTGTTTTTGCTGACCGCCTCCACATATACCTGGTAATTCTGCCCTTCCATACGCAAATTCTGCTTTAAACAAATCGGGTGCTGCACCTGCAGCAGGCGATTGAAACGGTCTTTTTTTACCGTTTCTTCCACCTGATTGGAAGCATCAGCCGCTTTGGTGCCGGTGCGCCTGGAATAAAGGAAGGTATATAAATTATCAAATTCCACCAGCCGGATCAGATCGAGCGTGGCCTGAAAATCTTCTTCGGTTTCCCCGGGGAATCCCACGATGACATCGCTGGTCAATACAACGTCCGGCATCACTTCTCTTGCATAACGGATTAAATCCAGATATGAGGCCGCGGTATAATGGCGCCTCATTTCCCTTAATATCCGATCACTGCCGGATTGAAAAGGCAACTGCAGCTGATGGCAAACCTTTTCGCAAGATGCCATCGTATCCAGCAGTTTTTTGCTGCAATCCTTCGGATGGCTGGTGGTGAAACGGATCCAGAAATCCCCTTCGATCTGATTGATCGCAGCCAGCAAATCAGAAAAATCCATCTCTCCCTGCAGATCGCTCCCGTAGGAGTTTACGTTTTGGCCTAAAAGAGTGATATCACGGTATCCTTCCGCCGCCAGCTGGCGCACTTCGCTTAAAATTTCTGCACTTTTTCGGCTGCGTTCCCGCCCTCTGACATAAGGCACAATGCAATAGGAACAAAAGTTATTGCAGCCATACATCACCGTTACCCATGCCTTGTGAGCGTCATCCCGCACAATCGGCAGATCTTCCGCAATTTCAGGATGCTCGTCTCTTGAAAAAACGCGGGTGTGCTTTGAAAGCACGTTTTCCATCATCAGAGGAAGCTCCGGAATCAAGGAAGGCCCGAATACCAGATCAACATGACGGTATTTTTCCTTGATCTGTTGCTGCACTTTTTCCTGCTGCATCATACATCCGCACAAAATAATCAAAAGATCCGGCTTTTCGTTCTTTAAAGCCTTCAGGGCGCCCACGTTTCCAAAGACCTTCCATTCGGCGTGCTCCCGCACGGCGCAGGTATTAAATAAAATTAAATCAGCAAACGCGGGATCATCGGTAAACTGATACCCCATATTCTGAAGGAGACCCTTCAGGCGTTCGCTGTCCGCCACATTTTGCTGGCATCCATAGGTACGCACACAGGCAAATTTCCGCCCGGGTTTTTCCTGCAAAAGAGCGCGCACATTCATTAAAGCCATCTGCCGCTCTTCTTGATTCTCATTCTGTATTGTTTGCGTTTGCATGAACCTCATCCATTCTCTGTTTATTTGTAAATTATATCATATTGCAAATAAATTGTCTACTATACGGTTTAAAAAACATCAACCTTCATAAGAAAATGCGGCACGAATAACATTCGTGCCGCATCAAAGATCGGTTATTATTCAGCTTCCGCAGCTGATTCAGCGCCGGCAGATGCCTCTTTTGCTTCCTGATCTTCCAGCAAGGCGCGCATAGAAAGCCCCACCTTCTGCGTCTCTTCATTGATATCCACAATTTTAACCTGCACTTCATCGCCCACCTTCAAAACATCAGCGGGCTTGCTGATATGCTTTGTGCTGATCTGCGAAATATGAATCAGCCCATCTACTCCGTCGATGATTCGTGCAAATGCGCCAAAGGGCATTAAGCTCATGATTTTAACCGTGGTCACGTCACCGACATGATATTGATTCGTGAACAATACGAAAGGATTATCTTCAGCCTTTTTATAGCCCAAAGATATTTTCTTTTTTTCTTCGTCAATGGACTTGATGTAAACATCAATGGTATCGCCCACGTTCATAACATCGCTGGGATGCTTAATCTTCTTCCAGGACATCTCTGTAATATGAAGCAGACCGTCCACACCGCCCAGATCCACAAAAGCGCCGAAAGTGGTCAGCGATTTCACAACGCCCAGATAACGGTTACCCACTGCAACCTGGTCCCAGAATTCTTTTCTGGCGGCTTTTCTCTTTTCCGCCTCCAACGCACGCATAGAGCCAATGACCTTCTTGCGTCCGCGCACAGTGGAAATTTCTGCAATCTGCAGCTCTACCTGTTCATTTAACAGGGTATCAAAATCAAAGGTACGGCTCTTCCCGGAAAGAGACTTCGGCACAAAGACACGCATGCCGTCGACCATAACAGTCAGGCCGCCGCCAGTCACCTCGATAACCTTCCCTTCCAGGGTGGTTTTTTCTTCACAAGCTTTCTCCAGTTTTTCAAAACCGGACATCGCATCAACCTTTTTCTTTGAGAGTGCAACGGTTCCTTCAATATCGTTTACCCGCAATGCGATGCATTCAATTTCATCGCCAACGGATACGGTTGCCACCAGATCCACCGAAGGATCTGCGGAAAAGTTGTCTTTTGTAATGAAGCCGGAATATTTAGTGCCAAGATCAACCTTGACTTCAGAAGGATTAATTCCGACGACAATGCCCTTTACCCTATCTCCATTATTAATTACTTTTAAGGAATTCTCAAGCATTTGCTCAAAGGTTAATTCTTCCTCAACCAAGTTGACATTTTGTTCCGACATAATATGTTTTACCTCCTCGATGATACAAACAGGGGTGGAAGCCCCGCCTGCAATACCAATCCTCTCTTTATATAATAAATTTATTGGTACCTCGTTTGCCTGCTCAATCAAAACAGAGCAGGGGCATGCTGCTTTGGCAATGGAAAACAGCTTTGCCGTATTGGAACTTTGTTTGCCGCCCACGATCACCATTGCATCACATTTTTTGGCCAATTCTGCCGTTTCCTGCTGCCTGATCTGGGTTGCTTTACATATTGTATCATAAAGTTTTAATTTTTCAAAGTTTTTTTTAAGAAAGGAAACACATTTTTCAAATTCAGTTAAATTATAGGTCGTTTGCCAAACAACAACTATGTATTTTGACGAAAAGGACTGAATTTTTTCATGCAGCTGCTGTAATTCCTCCACATTTTGAAAGACAAAGGTGTGCGGACCGCCATAGCTTTGAATTCCTTTCACTTCCGGGTGGCTCGGATTTCCTCCGATCAGGACAACCTGTTCTTTTTCAGCCTCAACAATTTTCTGAATTTTCTCCACAAACGGGCAGGTGGCGTTTACAAAGTGAATTCCCTGCTCCCGCAGATAACATAGCTCCTCTTTTGTAATTCCATGCGCGCGGATAACCGCATAAGCGCCGGGTGGAATAGAGCGCACATCCTCTGTGATCCGCACCCCCTGCTCCGCCATTTCACGAATGATCTGCGGGTTGTGAATAATCGGTCCAACCGTAAAAAGCGGAAAATTCCCTGCCGCGATCTCTTCTCGCAGCAGTTCAACCGCCCTTGACACGCCGTAACAAAAGCCGGCGTGCTCAATCACCTGGATGTCCAATCTTTAGCCCAGCCTTTCTGTCACAGTCTTATAGAGCAATGCCAGTGATTCTTCTAAAGAACAAAGAGAATTATCCACAATCACGCTGTCAGGCGCAGGCTTCAGGGGCGCAATTTCCCGATTGCTATCCTGCTCGTCGCGGCGGTTGATATCCGACAGAACCTGTTCAAAGGTCAATTCCTGACCGCGCTGCTGCAGCTCCGCGAATCTTCTTCCGGCCCGCACTTCCGCGCTGGCAGTCAAAAAAATCTTTACATCCGCAAACGGCAATACGACCGTTCCAATATCCCGGCCATCCATTACCACATTCTGTTCTTCCGCCATTTTTCGCTGGGTATCAAACAAAAACTGACGCACAGCGGGGATTGCACTGACCAAAGAAGCATACTGGCTGACTTCATGCAAGCGAATCTCCGCCGAAACATCTTCCCCGTCCAAATAAACATGCTGCTCCCCATTGATAAAGCGCAAGCTTACCTGAAGCTGCGGCAAAGCAGCCGCAACCGCTTCCCCGTCTTTCGGATCAATATTTTGGCGCAGTACAAAAAGCCCCACCGCACGATAAAGCGCGCCGGTATCCACATAGGTATACCCCAGTTTTTCCGCAAGTCTTCTCGCCAACGTGCTTTTTCCGGCACCGCTTGGCCCGTCAATCGCAATACTAATTCCCATTTTCATTCTCCTTCGCCGCATGAAATCCGGCCAAACGCCCGGTCGAAAAAGCAATCTGCAAATTATAACCACCGGTCAGCGCATCCAAATCCAGTATTTCTCCGGCAAAATACAACCCCGGCGCTATTTTTGACGCCATGGTTTTTGGATCGATCTCGCCGATATCAACACCGCCGACAGTAATAATTGCTTCGGAAAAGCTGCCTTTTCTAAGAAGTTTAACCCGAAAATGCTTGATTATGTGCACAAGATTCAGGCGCTGCTCTTTTGTAATCTGATGCACCTTCAAATGCGGATCCAGCCCGGTGATTTCAACCATGGAATCAATCATTTTCTGCGGCAGCAACCGGTCCAGCGCGTTTTGAAAGTCCCGGTTCGCAGCAGCGGCAAAATCCCGCAAAACGCGTAGATCCAGCTGCTGTTCATCCAGCGCCGGCTTCAGATCGATTTCAGCCGTGACCGGGAAGGAATCAGCGCTTAAAAACGAAGAGGCAGAAAGAACCATCGGCCCCGACACGCCCTCATGGGTAAACAATATTTCGCCAAAATCGCTGTAAAGCAATTTTCCTTCACAGTTGAAAATGGACAGCCCGACATTTTTCAGTGACAGTCCCATCAATTTCGCGCAACGACTTCCGTCCTCCAGCAACGGAACCAGGCCGGGCTGCGGCTTTTTGATGCGATGCCCCAAACTGCGGGCCATCGCAAAGCCATCGCCGGTGGATCCCGTCAATGGATAAGAACACCCGCCGGTGGCCAGAATGATGCGGTCTGCCCGATAACGATTCTGATCCCCTTTCAGGAGGAACGGCGGCATGCTGATGGTTTGAATATGATCCCGCATGACCCGTACGCCCAATGACAGCAACCGCTTTTCCATGGCGTTTTTGATATCAGCCGCGCGGTCTGATTCCGGGAAAACGCGGTTCCCGCGCTCTATTTTCAGCGGAACCCCCAGCTCTTCAAAAAATGCATATGTGTCGTAGGCATTAAAAAAAGAGAATGCCGAAAACAAAAACTTCGGATTCGAGCGCACCTGATTCATCAGGTCGTCCTCCCCGCAATAATTGGTCACATTGCATCTGCCCTTTCCCGTGATCAGCAGTTTACGTCCAAGCATCCGGTTTTGATCAATTAATTGAACCTGCGCCCCCGATTCAGCGGCTGCAATCGCAGCCATCATCCCCGCGGGACCGCCTCCTAATATGATGATTTTTTTCAATTATTTTTTCCTTTTATAAAATTTGATTCTATTTTAATATTATCCGCTAAAAAAAGCAAGAAAAAGTTGAAATTGCTCCTCATCATGGTATAATAGGAGGCAATGATAGGACAAATTGAGGTGTCCAAAATCAGATCTCTCCCCCCAAAGAAAGGTAGGAAATTTTCATGAAAATCAGATTGCTAAACCTTCCCGTTGAACTAAACGAGCCGCTGAAAGAAATGGAAGGGGATTTGCCCTTTTCCCTTTCTGAAGAAGGAATCCCTGTAACGATTGAACCAAATCAAACCGGCCCAAAGATTACGGTTTCAAACGGAGCAGTCACACTTGGTTATCATAAAATCTGTGAGTTTTTCCGCGCGCTCACCCTGCTCCCCAGCCGGATCGAAAATGATGGTGTTTATGAAGAATTCCCGGTTCAGGAAGACCTATGCCTGATGGGAGACTGCTCCCGTAATGCGGTCTATAATGTTGCCACTGCAAAATTGCTGATCCGTCGGCTGGCTTTAATGGGATTCAATTCCTTGATGCTTTATACTGAAGACACCTATGAAATTCCGGAATACCCCTATTTCGGGTATATGAGGGGGCGCTTTACCAAAGAGGAACTGAAGGAGCTGGACCAGTACGGGCTACTGTTTGGGGTGGAGCTGATCCCCTGCGTGCAGGTTTTGGCCCATTTGAACGCTGCGCTGCACTGGCCTGCCTTTAAGGGGATCCACGATGTGAGCGACATTCTTTTGGCAGGAGATGAAAAAACCTACCAGCTGATCGAATGTATGCTGAAAACATTGCGGGAGTGCTTCCATTCGCACCGCATTAATTTAGGGATGGATGAAGCGCATCTGCTAGGCGCCGGTAAATATCTGGATCAACACGGGTATCGCCCCCGGTTTGAGATTATTTTGGAGCATCTGAACCGGGTTATAACGCTTTGCGAGAAATATCAGTGGAGCCCCATGATCTGGAGCGATATGTTTTTCCGGATCGCGTTCCATACTTATTATGTCAGCAGCGGCGAAATTCCCGCCGAAGTCATTGAAATGGTTCCGAAAAATCTGACACTGATTTATTGGGATTATTATAATTCATTTCCCAAAGCCGAAATATTTAAACATATGGTTCATTGCCACAAACAATTTCATAATCCGATGGCCTTTGCCGGCGGGGCATGGAAGTGGGGCGGGATGTGTCCTTCCAATTATTTTTCCCTGTGGGTGAACGATCTGCAGTTAAAGCACTGCCACGACGAGAAGGTTCCCATGGTGATTGCCACCGCCTGGGGAGACGATGGTGCGGAGGCATCTATTTTTTCCATCCTGCCAACTTTGCAGCAGTATGCGGAATACAGCTATACGAACGGAGAAAACCGGGAATGGGTAAAAGAGCGTTTTTATGAAACCTTCGGGGTTTCCTTCGATGATTTTCTGCTGCTGGACACACCAAATCTGCTCAGTGATGTTGATGAAAAGGCTCATCCCCATAATCCTGCCAAAGGGCTGCTCTATAACGATCCGCTGGGCGGCTTATTGGATGCCTATGTGCGCGGCAGTTATGCCAACGAATATACAAAAAAACAGCATAAACTTTCTTCTTTGGAGCAGGGGCCATTTGGTTATCTCTTTAAAACCAGCGCGGATCTTTGCGCAGTGCTCAGTTCTAAAGCCACATTATCCGCAGATATCCGGAAGGCTTATCAGGAAAAGGATTCCGAGCGCCTGGAACAAATCAGCCAGCAGCGGATTCCGGAATTGCAGGGTGCGTTAGAGCGTTATCTGATTTCATGCAGAGAACAATGGTATTTTGAAAATAAAACCTATGGTTTCGATATTATTGAAGCGCGGATCGGCGCGTTGAAAGAGCGGCTCCGTTCCACCAAGCACACACTGGAAGCCTATCTGGCCGGTGAAATTAAAACCATTGATCAGCTGGAGCAACCGGTGCTGCCCTACAATCCAGATAACTTGAGCTCCGTTCCTTCGGGTTGGCGAGCGGTCGCTTCCACCTGTATCTATTAAAGCAATTGGTCTCCCGAACACTCAACAGGTTCGGGAGACCTTTCTTATTCGCGGCTCTGCAGCACCTGCCGCAGCAAATCCTCACATTCGCTATAGCATGTCAAACGGCTGGCCTGGTCCTTAAAGCGAGCCGCACCGGCAATCCCCTTTAAATACCAGAGAAGATGCTTGCGGAATTCAATGCAGGCATGAGGCTCCCCTTTGTCTTCGATGGTATACCGCAATTGATTCAAACAAATCTCAAACCTCTTTTCCAGGGAAACAATGGAGACCGGGTTCCCTTGCAGCGCCTGCTTAATCTGCATAAAAACATAGGGTGCGCCAAGCGCCCCCCGGGCCAGCATCACGCCGTCAGCGCCGGTTTTCTTCAGCACACGCTGCACAGAGGCCCCATCAGCCATATCTCCGTTGGCGATGACCGGAATCCGCAGCGCCGCCTTAATCATGCAAATGGGCTCCAAAGCAACCTCTCCCGCATAAAACTGTTCCCGGGTACGCCCATGAACCGTTATCATGGCAGCCCCGGCCTGTTCCAAACGGCGCGCAAAATCGGCTATCTTTTCATCGATCGATGAAATTCCGATCCTCATTTTTACACTGACCGGACAGCCGCATCCTTCCAGCGCCGCCCGCACAAGTTGCGCTGCCAGTTCCGGCTCCCGCAGCAGGGCACTGCCCTCCCCGTTCTTAAAAATTTTCGGTGCGGGACAACCCATATTTAAATCAATCCCGGCAGGGTGTGCCTGCTTCCAAAGAATAGCCGCGGCATCGTGGATCGCCAACGGATCCCGACCGAAAAGCTGAATGATAAACGGCTCCTCTTCCGCCCGATGCCGGGCAAGCAAAACGGTCTTCTCGGAGCCGTGCTGAACAGCTTTGGCGCTGATCATTTCAGAAACCGTATAATCAGCGCCCCATTCTTTGCAAATGCGGCGAAAACCGCTGTCCCCAGCGCCGGCCATTGGTGCCAGACCGACTTTACCGATCGGTGAAAACAAAGATATTCCCCCTTTTTACAATTGATTGCCCTTTTATCAGCAGGAATGGATCTGCTTTCTCAATCAAAAGGCCCTGACCAATCCGGTCAGGGCCTTTTTGTTTGCACAGTCTTACTTCACTTCGACCGTAGCACCGGCCTCAGTCAGCTTTGTCTTAAGAGCCTCTGCCTCATCAGCAGAAATGGCCTCTTTGATCGGCTTGGGGGCATTGTCAACCAGTTCCTTGGCTTCTTTCAGGCCCAGACCGGTGATTTCCTTCACAACCTTGATCACGTTGATCTTGGAAGCGCCTGCACTGGTCAGAATGACGTCGAACTCTGTCTTCTCTTCCACAGCGGCAGCACCAGCAGGAGCAGCAGCAACTGCAACAGGAGCAGCAGCAGATACGCCGAATTCCTCTTCAATCGCATGAACCAGGTCCGCCAGTTCCATAACGCTTAAGGTTTTGATCTCTTCAACAATATTTTTAATATCAGCCATTTGTCTATCCTCCAAATAAATTTTAAATTAAATTAAGCAGTAGCCTGTTCGTTCTTCTGGTCCACAATTGCCTGCAAAGCACGGGCAAGACCGGAAACATTCCCATTAAGGGCATACAGCAGCATGCAAAGAAGCGTTTCTTTGCTGGGCATCGTAGCCAGCCGTTCCAACTCGGCAACCGACACAACCTTACCTTCGACAAAGCCGCCCTTGATTTTGAAATAGTCGTGCGTCTTGCTGAAGTCATATAAAACTTTTGCAGGAGCAACTAAATCATCATTTGAGATCGCCAAGGCAGTGGTGCCGTTCAGCACCGGATCCAGCTCACCAAGCCCCGCTTCATTCACCGCAAAACGCGCTAAAGTGTTCTTGATTACGCTGTAATCAACGCCGGCTTTTCTCAGTTCATGCCGCAGCGCAGTGTCATCGGCAACATTGATTCCGCTGTAGTCCACCAAAATACCGGTAACGGCATTCTGCATTTTCTCTTTCAGCTCGGAAACAACCGCCTTTTTCTGCGCCAGAATTTTTTCATTAGCCATGAAATTGAATTACCTCCCCATAGAATTTATAAAAAAATGCTCCCAAACACGCAGAATCTGCCGTTTGGGAGCATCACTTATCAAAAATTGATAAAAAAGCACTCCTCGGCAGGATATTAAGCCCGATTAAGGCACCAGCTGTCTGCGAAGCATCTGTTTACTGAGCAATCATATCATCAGATGACAGGATTGTCAATACTTTTTACATAAATTTAGATTGATTGATCTTTACGCCGGGACCCATCGTGGATGCGATCACGCAGCTTCTAACATACTGCCCTTTTGCAGCAGAGGGTCTGGCCTTAAGAATAGCACCCATCAGCGTGCTAAAGTTCTCCGCCAATTTTTCCTTTCCAAAGGAAACCTTGCCGACCGGGCAGTGAATAATGTTGGTTTTATCCAAACGATACTCAATTTTACCGGCTTTGATTTCGCTGATCGCCTTCGTGACATCCATGGTTACAGTTCCCGCCTTGGGGTTTGGCATCAGGCCCTTTGGACCCAGCACCCGACCCAGGCGGCCAACCACACCCATCATATCCGGCGTGGCAACCACAACGTCATATTCAAACCAGTTCTCGTTCTGAATTTTCGGAATCAGTTCTTCTCCGCCCACATAATCAGCACCGGCGGCCTGCGCTTCATCGGCTTTTGCATTTTTAGCAAAAACCAAAACGCGAACTTTTTTTCCGGTCCCATGGGGCAGCACAACCGCGCCTCTCACCTGTTGATCAGCATGGCGGGAATCCACGCCCAGCTTCACATGCACTTCAACGGTTTCATCAAATTTTGCGCGTGCGGCTTTGGTTACAACATCCATCGCCTCATCGACATCATACAGCTTTGTGGTGTCGACCAGCTTGGCGCTTTCAATATAAGATTTTCCTCTTTTCACCTATAAATCCTCCTTAGTGGTATTACGGAAATTTCCTCCCACAGATTTTGGGGTGTTATTCTTCGACCGTAACACCCATGCTTCTTGCAGTACCCGCAATCATACTCATTGCAGCTTCCACGTCAACCGCGTTCAGATCCGGCATCTTTTGCTCGGCGATCTTTCTCAGCTGGTCTTTGGTCAGCGAAGCTACCTTGGTCTTGTTGGGGACACCGGAACCGCTTTCGATCCCAACGGCCTTTTTAATCAGGACTGCAGCAGGCGGAGTTTTGGTAACAAAAGTGAAAGAATGGTCCGCGTAAACGGTGATCACCACCGGAATAATATAACCGATGTCATTCTTTGTTCTCTCGTTGAATTCCTTAGTAAATGCCATAATATTGACGCCATGCTGACCCAAAGCGGGACCAACCGGGGGCGCCGGAGTTGCCTTTCCTGCCGGAATCTGAAGTTTAATGAACCCTGTTACTTTTTGAGCCATGTTAAACACCTCCCTCGTGTTTCAATGTGGTAATATGGCGGAAAGAAGAACTCTTCCCTCCCACTTTGCGAAAACGCGCATAAACCGCGCGGTTAAGCCTTACTCGACTGGTGCTACCTGATCAAAGCCAACTTCTACCGAAGTCTCACGCCCGAACATGGAGACCATTACTTTCAGCTTGGAGGAATCAGGATAAACCTCTTCCACCACGCCGACAAAACCATTCATGTTTGAGTGAACAAAGCGCACACTGTCGCCCTTCTTATAATCGGTGTGAACGACCCGCTTCTCCACCCCAAGCTTATCAATCTCTGCCTGCGTTAGGGGCAAGGGCTCGGAGGTAGACCCGACAAAACCGGTAACACCCTGAATATTGCGCACGATATACCACGTCTCATCGGTCAGAATCATCTTGACCAGCACATAACCGGGAAATACCTTACGCTCATATTCCTTTTGCCCTTTTTCGGTGGTTTCAACCACGGTTTCGGTAGGAACAGAAATGTCCTGAATAACCTCTTCCAGCTTTCGGTTTTCAATAATACGGCGCAGATTTGTCGCCACCTTATTCTCATAGGCGGAATAAGTATGAATTGCGTACCACTTTGCCTGCTCAGCCATAATGACCCTGTCCCTTTCCTGAAATGATTACTTTAATAGGCCGCCCAACCACTCGGTCAATCCCTGAATCCCAGAAAAGAAGACCCAGTCAAAGATCCAGATAAAGGCGCCCACCACAACCACGGATACGACCACCACTAACGAATTATTGATCACCTGTCTGAAATTGGGCCAAATGATCCGCCGGGTCGTTTCGATCCGAACCTCACGGAACCAGTTTCCGATTCTGGTAAAGATGGACTTTTTTGTTTTAGCTTTTTCTGCCACAGTTTCGTCCTCCCTTTTAGAAACTTACTTGGTTTCTCTGTGCAAGGTGTGTTTTCTGCAGAATTTGCAGTACTTGTTCATTTCCAATCTGTCAGGATCGTTTTTCTTGTTTTTCATCGTGTCATAATTTCTTTGCTTGCATTCTGTGCAAGCCAATGTAATCTTGACTCTCATTTTCGGCACCTCCTGTTTTTTGGCCTCCCTGTCAAAATATTGAAGGCTATTTTTTTACAAAAAAATAAGCCCTCCGGCAGGTAATATGAATTATAGCACAATATATATTGGTAGTCAAGCTTTTTTTAGGAAAAGTTTGGGGAGCCTCCATAACTATAGAAGAAGGCTCCCGGCCTTTTATTTTGAGAGCTGTTCCAGCAACAGCCGATTGATCAGCTGCGGATTTCCTTTCCCTTTTGACTGCTTCATACACTGGCCGACCAAAAAGCCCACCACGTTGGTGCGGCCGCCATGATATTCCTCCACCGCCTGGGGATTCGCGGCAACCACCGCCTCCACAATCCGTTTCATTTCCGCTTCATTACTGTTTTGTTTCAGACCGTTCTGCTCAACAATGGCGGTTGGATCTGCAGCATCCTCCAACATCATCACCAGCACTTTTTTTGCTGCCGCGCCGGAAATGGTTCCCTGCTCCACCAGCTTTAGCAATTCCATCAGACGCACCGGCTGCACCGGAAACACATCCAGCTCTTCACCGCGCTCATTCTGATAGCGGGCAATATCACCCAGAATCCAGTTGGCCGCGCTCTTCGCCAGCTGATCCTCTATTGCAAGACACGCATCAAAATAAACAGCGCGCTCATAATTCCTTGCAATGATTTCCGCCTCGGTTTCCGAAAGATGATAGTCCAGCACATAGCGCTTTGTTTTTTCATTGGGCAGTTCCGGGATGTCAGCCTTCAGCTGTTCGATCCAAACTTTGTCCAGCTGCACCGGCGGAATATCCGGTTCCGGAAAATATCGATAATCCTGCGCATCCTCTTTGGACCGCAGCAGCTCGTTGACGCCTTTTTCATCATCCCAGCGGCGGGTTTCCTGCGAAATGGTTCCGCCCCGCTCCAATACAGCAATCTGCCGGGCCGCTTCAAAATCGATCGCGCGCTGTGCGCCGCTGAAGGTGTTGATGTTCTTCATTTCGCAGCGGGTACCAAATTCCTTTGCCCCTTTCGGACGGACGGATACATTGACGTCACACCGGATGGAGCCTTCCTGCATTTTGCAGTCTGAAATTCCGATATACATCAGAATGGTGCGGATCGTTTCCAGATAGGCCCTCGCTTCCTGAGAAGAGCGCATATCGGGCTCGGAAACAATCTCGATCAACGGAACACCGCAACGGTTCAAATCCACCAAAGAATAAGGAATCCCTTCCTGATGGAGAAGCTTTCCCGCATCCTCTTCAATATGGATTCTTGTAATACCGACGCGCTTTGTCTCTCCGTTCAGCAAGAAATCCACCTTGCCGCTATAACAAAGAGGAATATCAAACTGGGAGATCTGATAGGCCTTTGGAAGATCCGGATAAAAATAATTTTTCCGATCCTGCTTCAGCAGCGAATGAATCGAACAGCCAGTTGCATGCCCCATCCGGATCGCATACTCCACCACCTTGCGGTTCAGCACCGGCAGAGATCCGGGCATGCCGGAACAGACCGGGCAGCACTGGGTGTTCACTTCACCGCCGAAACTGTTTTTACAGGAACAGTAAATCTTGGTTTTGGTATTCAGCTCGGCATGAACTTCCAGACCGATTACCACTTCATAATCCATCATTCTTTGCCCTCCTTGCGTAATAACGCCAAAAATGCCTCTTCTTCTAAAACAGCAATTCCAAGACTGTGCGCTTTCTGAAGCTTGCTGCCAGGC
>CAYRYQ010000029.1:0-19085 GCA_964428505.1 uncultured Eubacteriales bacterium | reverse complement strand
GAAAAACAATATTACGCGTTCGGAAGTGGCCAAAATGGTTGCTTGCTATATGGGTTATTAATCATCTGAAAGATAAAAAAGCGAGGAAGATCCAGCGGATCTTCCTCGCTTTCTATTTTATAAAAAATAATAGGCTGCCATCAAAAGCTGCAAAGGGGTTCATCTTCGTTTTTGGTTTAATAAAAAAAGAAAGAGCCCCAATAAAAATAGCAAAAGAAATAACCCGCTTAAGAGAGGGGGCGCTTTCCCACCCACTACGGTTACTTTTATCAGGGCGCTGCGGCCATTGGTGTGGATGACGGCAATCGTGGCCGTTCCGATGCTGTTGCCGCAGACAACGCCGCTGCGTTGCCCGACCGTGACGATCAGCGTATTATCAGAATAAAACCGCACGCCTTTTAAGAGCAGTAATTTTGTTCCACCATCCCGTACATATAGCCATTTTTTCTCCCCTTTCCGGATGGTCAGTGTGGTGATGCCGTGATTGACAATCAATTTTCGTTGTCCGATCGCTGCATCTGCCAGTGGGGTTAAAAGCAGAAGCAGACACAGGGAAAGCAACAATATTTTTTTCATCAGTAATTTATAGTTATTCCCTTAAAAAAATATGAAATATACTTGCAAATTTCATTTTTTTATGATAGAATAATCGAGCAATAGGGAGATGTATCGAAGTGGTCGTAACGAGAACGATTCGAAATCGTTTTGTCCTTAACCGGGCACGTGGGTTCGAATCCCACCATCTCCGCCACCCTTGAAAAAGGGCCGGAGGAGAATTGGAGGAAGTGATCCCTTTGATTTTCTCTTCTTTATGGGGGCGTAGCTCAGCTGGGAGAGCGCTGCGTTCGCAACGCAGAGGTCAAGAGTTCGATCCTCTCCGTCTCCACCAAACGCAGAACCCGCCTATATTAAGGCGGGTTCTGCTTTATTTTACAGATTGAATTGCTTTTTTGAATAGGGGGTAACTGAAATGAACCGAGAAGAGGCTATTATTTTGCTGAGGGCCTATAATGAAGAACCGTTTCATCTTTTCCATGCGTTTACGGTGGAAGGCGTTTTGCGTTGGTATGCCAAAGAGTTGGGATATGATCCCGATTTTTGGGGAATGGTGGGTCTGCTGCATGATATTGATTTTGAGCAATATCCGGAAGAGCACTGTAAAAAAGCACCTGAGCTTTTGAAAAAGGGAGGCGCAGAAGATGCGCTGATTCATGCGGTTTGCTCCCATGGATACGGCATTTGTGCGGAGGTAGAACCGGTGCATCCGATGGAAAAAGTTCTTTTTGCAACCGATGAGTTAACCGGATTGATCGGTGCCGCGGCTCGGATGCGCCCCTCTAAAAGCGTGCAAGATATGGAGTTATCCAGTCTGAAAAAGAAATTTAAAGACAAAAAATTTGCTCAGGGCTGTTCACGGGATATTATTTGCCAAGGGGCTGACCTGCTGAACTGGGATTTGGATGCATTGTTGGACAAAACGATCCTGGCGATGCGTTCTTGTGAAGACTGGGTTCAGGAGCAGATGCAATTGCTGTCGAAAGAAAATTGATTTTTTGTGATGGTGCCCGTGAAGCGACAAATTTCCTTTTTTTTCTCATACAAAAGGGAGAAAAAAGCAAAAACGATTGCAATTTAAGGGCAAGGTCGCTATAATAAGGTCATATGAACTTGAATAAGGAGTGAAATCAATGAAGAAGGTCATATGCAAATACGAATACGATACAGATAAGGCTGTTATTATTAAGAAATATACCTCAGGTTCATTTGGCGATGTTGCCGGATATGAAGAGACTCTTTATCAAACAGTGGATGGAAAATATTTCATTTACTATAATGGTGGACAGGAATCACAATACCCGCGGGAAGATATTAAGCGGATTGCCAAGGAAAAAGCGGATAGTTGGGTCACAGAGCACGTGCAATGACCGCTTTTAAGCCGTTGGTCAACCGGGAGTGCTGTATCAATGAAACCTGGTGTACTTTGCGGGGCAGACTCCGATTAAGCAGATATAAATGAGTGGAATCGCAGAATATTTTTGAATCATGACTGGCGCCGTTTTTATACGGCGCCAGTTTTATGTTTTAAAAAAGAAAATCCAAGGTTTTGTTTCTGAGATTTGTGAAAATAACAATGACGGCCCAATAGACGATAGCGTTATGTATCTCATTCATCCTGATGCTGATGCGCGTGGCAGATGGTTCCCTTTGTCTTTAGCTTCGCCCTTCAGATAATTTTCAACCGCTGTTTTCGCATCACCGGAGGCACCCACAACTACTTCGACATTCCTTTCATTGAAGATATCAACCGCGCCTCCGCCCATACTGCCGCTGATGATGACATTTACACCGCGATCAGCAAGGAAATTGGGCAGGAAGCCGGGCTTGTGACCAGGGTTCGGTATGGACTCCTCATTGGTGATTTTCCGACTTTACCGCTTTTGACACGATCATCGAAACAAGCTCCTGCGGGGAGGTTACAATAATAATTCCATCGATGGCTAAGGGCTGGAAAACGGTCAGGGGAACGTCTGTATGCGCGCATTCTGCGATCAATACGGGTTTTCCGTTATCGCTTGTCATTTACTATCATGTTTCAGCACCATCGCGTTCTTTAAAGAGCAGCTTCACTGTGCTGCCAATGCCAAATATATTTTTACGGCAAAAAAATATAAAGCGCGCCTAAAGTATGGGCACACACCTGATTCCAAGTTTTGTTCATCTACCGGTATCGCTGTTTTTATCTGAATTCTCCGTTCCATGCGCATTTAAATTGTTTTCGGTTTCGGGCTCTTCCGCAAAGTCTCTGCCGCATCTGTGGCGCCGGCAGCCGCCTCTGCCACAGCCGCTCCCTCTGCCGTCACAAGGCTGGTATTCCCCCCCTTCAATCCAAAGCACCTTTCCGTTGACCAAAGACGCGGCGAGCTTTTTCCTTGCTTCATCATAAATTCCATGCACCGTTGTGCGCGAAATGTTCATCTGATTGGCACATTCTTCCTGTGTGAATCCGCCCAAATCAATCAGTCTTACCGTTTCATACTCATCCACGGTCATCCGGACCGTGTTGACTGCGTCTGCAGGGGCGTCAAGAGGTCCGAAACGATTGCTCTCGGGAAGACAGCAAACTTTTCTCCATTTTCGGGGTCTTGGCATAACATCATCTTTTTATTGTTTCCGGCATATGTCAATAACCTATTAGAGATTTTTCGGATTTATTGCAAAAGTATGGTCGGGCAATCTAGGTCTCGGCATTTGCCCTGCCAAATGCACCCCGCGCACAAAACCTTCCGTTTTCGATACGCTTCGGCCTTCTTTCGTTGTTTTTGCTACGACAGAAGGCTGCTTTTTTAATGCCCGTTTTTTGGGGGGATGGCTCCAAAGGCCCATTCTAGGACAAGAGCCCGTTTCTTCGCTGCTCTTTAAGGTTCTATGCGGATCTATTGTTCTTCCGGAATTATTTCAACCGGTAAAAACCTGTTTGAAAGCAGATTTTTAAATATTTACTTGACAAAGCAAAAGATCCTGCGTATAATTTGCATTATGTTATCATTGATAACATAATTATTTTTGGAGGTATTACAATGGTATTTCAGACAATTGCGGAACTTATTGCTGATCGCATGGAGTGCGATCTTTCGGAAATTAAAATGGAGAGTACATTTCATGATCTCGGTATTGACTCGCTGGATACAGTGGAGCTGTTGATGAGCTTAGAGGATAAGCTCGGCATTGAAATCGAGTTGGATCAAAAAGTTGAAACCATTGGCGATCTGGTCTCCTTTGTTGAAGGCAAGATGCAGGAGTAAGCGATGATCAGGACACCAATCTGTGAAATGTTGGGGATTCAATATCCGGTATTTCAGGGCGGAATGGCCTGGATCGCAGATGGAACGCTTGCCGCTGCGGTTTCGGAAGGCGGCGGCCTTGGCATTATCGCGGCCGGAAATGCACCGGCAGATTATGTGCGGGATCAGATTCGGCTGGCCAAATCGCTTACCAATCGCCCTTTCGGTGTTAATATTATGCTGCTGAGTCCCTATGTCGATGAGGTGGCAAATGTGGCTGCCGAAGAAAAAGTATCAGTTATCACAACCGGGGCCGGGAATCCCGCCAAGTATATGGAACCGTGGAAAGAGGCTGGAATTTATGTGATTCCGGTGGTTGCTTCTGTGGCGATGGCAAAGCTGATGACAAGGCTGGGTGCCAGTGCGGTCATTGCAGAGGGCGGTGAAAGCGGCGGCCATGTGGGAGAATTAACGACACTGGTTTTGTTACCGCTGGTCTGTGATGCTACCCATCTGCCGGTCATCGCTGCCGGCGGAATCGCGGATGGCCGGGGGGTGGCGGCCGCATTGATGCTGGGGGCTAGCGGGGTGCAGATGGGAACCCGTTTTCTGAGCGCGAAGGAATGCTCGATTCACCCCATCTATAAAGAGAAAATTCTAAAGGCCGGGGATCTTTGCACAATGGTGACCGGGAAAAAACTTGGCCACCCGGTGCGCAGTCTTCGCACAAACTTCTCCAGAGAATATGCAAAGGCTGAGTTTGGCAATATGCCAGACAAAGACTTGGAGGATCTGGCCGCTGGCGCGCTGCGCAAAGCGGTTGAGAAGGGAGATTTGGACGATGGATGCTTTCTTTCGGGTCAGATTGCGGCGATGGTATCCAAAGAGCAGCCCGCCGCAGAGATTGTGCGCGAAGTAATGGATGGAGCTGAGCCTGTTTTGAGGGGAGCAATGAGATGGGTAAAATAGCATTCGTTTTTGCCGGACAGGGTGCCCAGCATACCGGCATGGGTCTGGAACTGGCGCAGGTGTCCGAAGCTGCAGACAGGGTATTTAAAGCCGCCGATGCCATCCGTCCCGACACTGCGAAACAATGCTTTTATGGCAGCGACGAAGCCCTTTGCGAAACAAAAAATACCCAGCCCTGCATGTTTGCTGTTGAGATGGCGGCTGCGGCTGTGTTAAATGAAAATGGGATTTACGCAGAGATGGTTGCCGGCTTTTCTTTGGGAGAGCTTGCGGCTTTAACTTATGCACAAGTAATGGATTTTCAAACGGGATTTCGTCTCGTATGCCGGCGCGGGGCGCTGATGCAGCGGGCAGCTGAACAATACCCCGCTGTCATGGCGGCTGTGCTGCGTCTTTCGACGGATGAAGTGGAACGGATTTGCTCTGAATTTCAAGATGTTTATCCGGTGAACTATAATAGTCCCGGACAAATTTCGGTATCTTGCGCGGAAGAAGCGGCGGTCGATTTTTTTCAAGCCGTAAAGGCAGCCGGAGGACGGGTAATTCCGCTGAAGGTGAGGGGCGGTTTTCATTCTCCCTTTATGAAACCGGCGGCCGCCGCATTTGCGGCAGAGCTGGAAGCATGCGCGCTTGCATTACCGGTCATTCCGGTTTTTGCTAACTGCACGGGCGAATGCTATCCTGCGGACATAAAAGGTTTGATGGCCAAGCAGATCGCCTCCCCGGTCCGGTGGGAGCAGCTTGTGCGGAATATGATTGCGGCGGGCGCAGACACTTTTCTGGAGCTTGGTCCGGGAAACACGCTGTGCGGCCTGATCGGGAAAATTGATAAAGGCGTGCGCACATTCAGTGTGTCTGATCAAAACAGTCTCAAAACAGCGTTGGCGGAGGTGAAAGGATGTTAAACGGAAAAACCGCTGTGATCACCGGCGGATCAAGAGGGATCGGGGCGGCCGTTGCAAAAAAACTGGCTTCTCTCGGTGCTGATATTGCGGTGATTTATGCCGGAAATCAGGCGTTGGCAGAAGAAGTCTGCCAGCAGTGTCAAAGCCAGTATGCGGTTAAGGCACAGGCCTATTGCTGCAATGTGGCCGATTTTCAGGCCGTAAAGCAGACCATCAGCCAAATCAAAACGGCGTTTGGTTCCATTCATATTCTGGTGAATAATGCGGGGGTGACCCGTGACGGCCTGATTGCCGTTATGAAAGAACAGGATTTCGATGATGTTTTAAATGTGAATCTGAAAGGGGCGTTTCATATGATTCGTCACTGCAGCGGCATTTTTATCCGTAACCGGGGCGGCAGCATTATCAATATCAGTTCCGTATCCGGTATCATGGGAAACGCAGGGCAGGCAAACTATTCCGCCTCAAAAGCCGGATTGATCGGACTGACTAAAGCTGTTGCCCGGGAACTGGCATCGAAAGGGGTCACCTGCAATGCGGTTGCACCCGGCTTTATCAAAACAGAAATGACAAAGGAAATAACAGAACAAAGCAATCCGCTGGCAGCAATGATTCCTTTGGGACGTATGGGCAGCGCCGAGGAGGTCGCGGAGGCTGTGGCATTTTTGGCTTCTGCCACCTATATTACCGGCGAAATACTGCGTGTGGACGGCGGCATTGCCATATAAGGAGGAAGCACAATGAACCAAAAGATGCGCAGAGTGGTGGTGACGGGCATGGGCGCTATTTCACCGGTGGGAAACACCGTCCGGGAAAGCTGGGATCATTTGATTTCAGGCGTGCACGGGATTGCGCCGATCACCCTCTTTGATACGAAAGATTACAAAGCAAAGCTCGGCGCTGAGGTGAAAAACTTCAACGCCCGGGATTATATGGAAAAAGCAGAGATGCTGCGCAGCGACAGATTTGCGCAATTTGCCCTGGCGGCGGCCTGTCAGGCGGTGGAGGAGAGCGGCATTGTGGGAACGCTGTCTCCGGAGCGTCTTTCTGTTTATTTTGGCTCCGGCATCGGCGGGATCCGCACGTTTACGGAAGAGCACAATAAATTGCTGAACCGCGGCCCTAAATGGGTTTCCCCTTATTTCATTCCTATGTTGATTGCCAATATGGCGGCAGGAATGATTGCGATTCGGTTTAACTGTCAGGGGGCGGCTTTGCCTGCGGTAACGGCCTGCGCTTCGGGCTCCAATGCCATCGGCGAAGCATTGCGGGTAATTCGGCATGGATATGCTGACGCTGTGATTGCCGGCGGCACAGAAGCGGCCATCTCTGAATGCGGTGTGGCTGGATTCATCAACATTCAGGCCCTTTCCGTATCGGAGGATGTCAACACCGCTTCTTTACCTTTTGACCGGCGCCGGAACGGCTTTGTCATCGGGGAAGGAGCAGCCGCCTTGGTTCTGGAAGAATATGAGCATGCAGTTGGCCGAAACGCAAAAATATACGGAGAGGTTTGCGGATATGGCTCTACCTGCGACGCATACCACATCACGGCGCCCCTTCCGGACGCCCAGGGCGGCGCACGCGCCATGAAAGAAGCTTTGGACGAATCGGGATATCAAGGAGACGAAATTGTATATATCAATGCGCATGGCACCGGCACACCGCTGAACGATGTGGCGGAAACCAAAGCCATTAAGCATTCCCTGGGAGAAACGGCTGCAAGGAGGGCTTATATCAGCTCGACAAAATCCATGACAGGGCATATGATGGGCGCCGCCGGCGCGATGGAGGCGATTGCTTGCCTTAAGGTTCTTGAAGAGGGAATTCTTCCTCCAACGATCAATCTTTTGGAGCCGGATCCGGAATGCGATTTAAATTATGTGCCCAATCAGGCGGTAAAAGCCGAGGTTCAGCTGACGCTGTCCAATTCATTTGGGTTTGGCGGCCATAATGCCTGTCTTGCATTCAGAAAGGTGTAAGTTATGAATGAATCGAACATCAGAAAATACGCGGGCTTAATGAAAGAACTGGATTTGACCGGGTTGGAAATCAAGGAGGATAACTGCGTCGTGCGTCTGGAACGTACCGGCGTGTTTGCCCCGGCCTCCAAACCGGAGCAGCTGCCGGAGGTGTCCCTTAAGGAAAAAACAGAGCCGACAAATTATATCAGCGTCCGTTCTCCCATGATCGGGGTTTTTTACACATCCCCTGCAGAAAATGCCGATTCGTTTGTCAGCGTTGGAGATTCTGTTAAGAAAGGCAGCACGCTTTGTATGATTGAAGCAATGAAGCTGATGAACGAAATCACAGCGGAGCAAGACGGCACCGTTTTGGAAATCTGCGCAAAAAACGGGCAGGTTGTGGACTATGGATGCGAGTTATTCCGCATCGGGGGGGAATGAGATGACGCAGGAAAAGATCAAGGAAATACTGCCCCACCGGGATCAAATGCTTCTTCTTGATGAAGTGCGTCAGGAGCACGATACGGCGTTTGGCTCCTATCGGGTGCGGGGCGATGAATGGTTTCTGCAGGGGCATTTTCCGGAATTCCCGGTTGTGCCCGGTGTTATACTCTGTGAGATCCTGGCGCAGTCTGCCTGTATTCTGCTTGCAGATCAGATGACAGAGGATCGGATTCCTTTATATACGGGGTTGAATAACGTTCATTTCAAATCACCGGTGAAGCCCGGAGATTTGTTTGAAACACAGTGCCGTATTACAAAGGCAAAACCGCCGTTCTATTTTGCGGAGGGCAGCGGCTATGTGGGAGAGCGGCTTTGTGTAAAGGCCGCGTTCTCTTTTGCAACGATGGAGCGTGAACCATGTTCTCAAAAATTCTGATCGCAAACCGTGGCGAGATTGCCGTGCGAATCATTCGCGCCTGTAAGGAAATGGGAATATCAACGGTAGCGGTATTTTCAAGAGCAGACCAGGATGCGCTTCATGTGGCGTTGGCGGAAGAGCGCGTTTGCATTGGTTCCGCAACGGCTACTGACAGCTATCTCAACGAGGAGCGGATGATCAGTGCCGCACTTGCAACGGGTGCAAAAGCCATCCATCCCGGGTATGGATTTTTGTCTGAGAACGCGCACTTTGCTTCGCTTTGCCGAAAAAACGGGATTGCTTTTATCGGCCCTCAGGCGGAAGATATGGAAAGGCTCAGCGATAAAGCAGGAATCAAAGAGTTGGTGTGCGCTGCCGGTTTGCAGGTTATTCCCGGAACTGGCGTGTTATACACTGTGGGGGACGCGCTGAAAGCGGCTGAGAAAATCGGATATCCGGTGATGCTGAAAGCACGCTCCGGCGGCGGAGGCCGGGGGATCCGGATGGTGGAAACACCGGAAGACCTGGAACAGGCTTTTTCGCTTGCCGCATCGGAAAGTATGTCTGCATTCGGCGACAGCGCGGTCTATATGGAAAAGTATATTAATCCTGCCCGCCACATTGAGGTTCAAATTCTGGCGGATGAAGCAGGAAAGGTGGTATGCCTCGGAGAACGCGACTGCTCCGTTCAGCGGCGTCATCAAAAGCTGATCGAAGAATCGCCTTCCCCCGCGGTTTCAGTGCGGCAGCGTATGGATTTGATGCTGGCGGTAACAAAGGCAATCAAGCAAATCGGGTATGTGGGTGTGGGCACATTGGAGTTTTTGCTGGATCATAGCGGCCAGTTCTGGTTTATGGAGATGAATGTCCGCCTTCAGGTGGAACATTGCGTCACGGAGATGCTCACAAAGGTCGACCTTGTTAAATGGCAGATCCGTACGGCGGCTGGGGTATCGATCCCGTTTAAGCAAGAGGATATATCGCTTACAGGGTCTTCTGTGGAATGCCGCATCAACGCGCTTTCCACCGGACAAATCAAGATGTTGCACGTTCCGGGCGGGCCGTTTGTCCGCTTTGATACCTATCTGGTGCAGGGGGCTCAGATTTCGCCCTATTATGATTCTTTATTGGGAAAACTGATCGTCTATGCCGGAACGCGGGAGGAAGCCATGCGAAAGATGAAAGCCGCGCTGTGTGAGCTGGTGATTGATGGCGTCGACACCAACATTGGGCAGCAGCTGGACATTGTCAGCGATGACCGGTTTATTGCAGGGCAATATGACCTGCGATTCATGGAAGAAAGGGGACAATGATGCCGCATTTAAGCTTTATACGCAGACCGCACAACGAACTCGAAACAGAGGGCCGAACAGTTGCTCCGGCTCAGGGAGACGCAAACGAACCGGAAAAAACATGTCCAAATTGCCACAAGTCCATTCCGCTCAGCAGAATATGGGCCAATCACAGCACCTGTTCATGCGGCTATCATTTCAGAATGACTGCAAGGCAGCGCATTCATTTTATTACAGATAAGGATTCTTTTGAAGAATCTTTTATGGATATAAAATCAGAGGATCTGCTCTGCTTTCCGGGATATCAGCAGAAGCTGGAGACGGTGCGCGCCGCCAGCGGCGAAAAAGAGGCGGTCATTTGCGGAACGGCTGTGATCGGCGGACAGAAATGCTGCCTTTTTGTCATGGAGCCTTATTTTATGATGGGCAGCATGGGAACGGCTGTTGGTGAGAAAATCACCTGTTTATTTGAGTGGGCGCTGGATCAGCAGTTACCGGTCGTGGGCTACATTGTATCCGGCGGGGCACGGATGCAGGAGGGCTTGCTTTCCCTGATGCAGATGGCGAAAACCAGCGGAGCGGTCGGGCGGCACAGTGGGGCAGGCTTGTTCTATCTGCCGGTTTTGACAGACCCTACTACCGGTGGGGTAACAGCGAGCTTTGCGATGGAAGGCGATATCATTCTTGCCGAGCCGGGCGCAACCATCGGATTTGCCGGCGCGCGCGTTGTGGAACAGACCACACGTAAATCATTGCCTAAAGGATTTCAAACGGCTGAATTTCTTCTGGAACACGGTTTTGTGGATGCCATCGTGTCGCGGCATGATCAGAAGGCTGTGGTGACACATCTGTTGAAAATGCATGCGGGAGGAAAAAAATTGTGAGAAAATCGGCATATGAAACCGTGAAGATCGCGCGGGGAAACAAACGTCCCACCGGTCTTAATTATATTACGGCGATTTTTTCCGGCTTCTTTGAATTGCATGGCGACCGGCGGTATGCAGACGATGCGGCCATTGTTGGCGGTGTTGCGTTTCTGAAGGGTCTTCCGGTGACGGTCATTGCCATTGAAAAAGGACAAAGCACCAAAGAGCGGACTGCCCGTTCTTTTGGCGCGCCGAATCCAGAAGGCTACCGAAAGGCGCTGCGGCTGATGAAGCAGGCTGAAAAATTTCATCGTCCTGTTATTTGCTTGATCGACACCTCCGGGGCCTATTGCGGAATCGGTGCCGAAGAACGGGGGCAAGGGCAGGCTATTGCGGAAAATCTGATGAGCATGATGACGCTTTCCGTGCCGATTATCTCGGTATTGATCGGAGAGGGCGGCAGCGGCGGAGCGCTCGCTCTTGCCGTGGCCGATCAGGTCTGGATGTTGGAAAATGCCGTATATTCTGTGATTTCGCCGGAAGGCTGCGCCAGTATTTTATGGAAAGACGCTTCTAAGGCGGAAGAAGCGGCAGCTTGCTTAAAGCTGACCGCAGAAGATGCATTGCGGTATGGGGTGATCGAAACCATTCTGCAAGAAGAAAAGATCGGGCAGCAGGAATTCTATGACAGCTTACGAATCAGACTGACACAGTCGCTTCAGATTCTCATGAAGGATCAGGACCTTTTGAAAAAGCGATATGACCGATTCCGTTCCTTCGGGAAAACAGCTGTTTTTATTGGTGATGAATCAGATGAGAGGAGTGAAGTATGAGCATCTATCAGAATTATTGCGAAGAGATTTTTGATGAGAAGCAAAGACTTGTCGACATTCAAATCCATTATCCGGAGGATTTTAATTTCGGATACGATGTTGTGGATGCCATTGCCAATCAAACACCGCAGAAGCGGGCGCTTGTTTGGTGTAATACGGAAAACGAAGAGCGTATTTTTACCTTTGAAGAGATCAGCCGGCTGAGCAATCAAGCCGCGCATGTATTTCTAAAGGCAGGAATTAAAAAAGGAGACAGGGTTTTGGTTGCGCTCAAACGCCACTATGAGTATTGGCCTGTCACAGTCGCTCTTCATAAAATCGGAGCGGTCATGATTCCGGTAACGCATATGCTGACCGTGCATGATTTGATCTATCGGATTCGCAGCGCAAAGGTAAGCGGTATCATCTGTACGCCATTTAATGAAGTTCCTCAACGGATCGGGGAAGCCATCACTCAAACGGGATGGTCCTGCAGGCTTTGGAGCGTGCAAAAGGATCTGCCCGGCTTTTTGAATCTGACAAAAGAAATGGAATCGGCCGAAAAAAATTTAGAGCGCCAAAAGACCTATGCGCACGATCCTATGATGATGTATTTTACTTCGGGGACAACCGGTGATCCCAAAGGGGTGATTCATGATTTTACGTATCCGCTGGCTCATATTGTGACGGCAAAGCATTGGCAGCAGGCAGAGGACAATGGATTGCATTTCACCGTATCGGAAACGGGGTGGGCAAAGGCGTCCTGGGGCAAAATTTATGGTCAGTGGCTTGTGGGCAGTGCCGTGATGGCCTTTGATTTCGATAATTTTGATCCCAAGCAACTGGTGACGGTGATCAACCGTTACGGGGTGACATCCTTTTGTGCGCCCCCGACTGTTTACCGGTATCTTGTGCGGAAAGGAACCGCGGATATGCCATCCCTGCGTCATGCCTCCACTGCCGGTGAATTTTTGAACCCTGAAGTTTTCCGCCGTTTTACGAAGCGCACGGGCTTGTTATTGGCAGAAGGATACGGGCAGACAGAAACCACGTTGCTGATGGCAAACTTGAAAGGGTTTGATCACGTTGATGGATCCATGGGGATCCCTTCTCCGCTCTATCAGGTCGAGCTGCGGCAAAAAGACGGAACACCCACGCCGGACGGGGAGGTTGGGGAGGTAGTGATTGTGCCTAAAAATGACCGTCCTCCGCTGGGTCTGTTTACGCAGTATCTCGACAACGATGCGTTGTATCAGCAAGCCTGGCAAGGCGGCGTTTATCACACCGGCGATGCCGCATGGAAAGATAATAACGGTCACTACTGGTTTTATGGACGATTTGATGATATAATTAAAAGCGGCGGCTTTCGTATTGGTCCCTATGAGGTGGAAAATGTTTTGGCGGAGCACCCGGCAGTTATGGAATGCAGCGTGATTGGCGTTCCCGATGCATTGCGCGGACAGGCAATTAAAGCAGTCATTGTATTGGGACCCGGTTATGAACCAAATCACAAACTGGATAAGGAAATACGCGAATTCTGTAATTTCAAATTGGCGGAGTATAAATGGATCCGTGCAATTGAATTCGTTTCCGAAATGCCCAAAACAATCAGCGGAAAAATCCGCAAAACAGAGCTGAGAAACCGATAACTCTGTAAAGGCCGCACATTCAAAAGATTTGGAGAAGTGGGTTTATGTCATCTCAACCGAAAAAGCGCCGGAACAGCAAACGAGAGGCGTTGATTAAGGCTGGCATCGAAGAAATCAATCAACATGGAGTGACCGGGTTTTCCATCCGTCGCATTGCAGATGCCTGCGGCGTATCCTGCGCTGCGCCGGCAAAGCATTTTGGAGACCGCAACGGGTTTCTTGCCACTATTATTGAATATGTGAATGAACAGTGGCGTGAGCAGCAGCTGCTCATTGTGGAGGAAAACAAGAGTAGTCTTCGTGCGCAGATTATCGGGCTGAGCGTCGGTTATGTGAAATTTCTTGTGGAACACCCGCATTTTCGCTCCATTCTTATGCTGAAGGATGATGGGTTCGATAATATCTACCATAAATTGCGGGGTGAGCTCAGCAGCATGACGCAGCAGCTTGTAAAGAAATATTGCACGCAAATTCAAATGGACGCAGAGACAAGATGCCGGAAGCAATATGTGATCCGGGCGCTGATCTTCGGCGCGGCGCTGATGTTTGATAATGGAGAGATGGAGTACAATGAGCATACGCTTGAGATGGTAAGGGCAAGCATCGACCGTGAATTTGATCTTCCCTGAGCGGGGAGAACCCAATGCTGAAAAAATAGAGAAAAGAACCGGAATCTTCCTTAAATTAAGCGCGCCTTATTAAAGAGCAGCAACAGACTTTTCCTTCGACATCGTCTATAAACACGGCTGCACTTATTTTCGGGGAGGGATTCCTGCCAGCGCTTTGCTTTTTTGCTCTGGGGCGCTGGTTTGCCAAACAGGCATTGATGTATTGACAAAACCTTTTACCTATGGTATCATCAATCATAATTCTTATTTAATGTTCAATTTTTTTGGGGTTGTATTTATGAAACAGTATCATTTGCTCGTATAAACTCCATTCTAAGAAAAGTCGGGTTCAAAAATTATAATTCAGAAGGTTCCAACGGCATTTACACCGAGACAGAAAGAGCACTTTTAATGAAATTGGTTCTTTGTAATGAAGTGTTTACAAATGCATATAACGAAAAAGCGCCTAATTTAATTTGTGAAAATGCCTATCAAATAGCATCTGCATTCTCAAAATTTTATTTTGAAAATCACATTATCAGCGAAAAGGATATCCCCAAAAAATCAGCTTGGCTGAATCTTTGCCTTGCAACAAAAATAATACTTTTGAAGCATCTTACTATACTTGGCATAGAACCGGTTGAACGAATGTAGTGTTAAGCAGAAGTGTTGTGTCAAAGCGATCGCATTCATACTCCGGAAAGTAGATATGTACCGCATGGACGGGCGTTTTTTGATTCTTTTGGTTCAAGCGTATCGGGATGAAATTTTTACCGGTTGGCATCTATGGCTCCATCTTAAAAAACACTCTAAAAAATGCAAAAAGCCTCGAGTTATCGAGGCTTTTTGCATTTTGATGGTGGGGATAGAGGGACTCGAACCTTCGACCTCTTCGATGTGAACGAAGCGCGCTAACCAGCTGTGCTATACCCCCGTTTCGTGTTTGTATTATAACCCGAAAGAACCTGCTTGTCAATAAGAATTTTGATAACTTTTCATTTTTTATGGATGCCCTTACCTGTAACGGGTCTTTTATCCATAATATAATGGGGCCCGGGCGTGGGAATTGCTTGACGAAGTAAAAAAAGAATGATATGATAATGAAAACATATCGATGGAGGGATCAGACAATGACTGAATCAATCAGAACACAACGCGCCATTGGAACAAAGGCATGGGTCACTGCGGGTGCTGTGGTATCTGCGGTGCTGCTGCCCCAGATTTTTCATCTGGCCGGAATATGGTCCGGAACCGGCGCACTTGCCGGATCTTCCTTTTTGCCCATGCATATTCCCGTGCTGCTGGCAGGGCTTCTGGGCGGCCCTATGGCCGGCTTGCTGGCAGGATTGGTCAGCCCGGTTCTGAGCTTTGGTCTTACCGGGATGCCGACCGCGGCGATGCTGCCGATGATGATGGCGGAACTCGCAGGTTATGGGCTGGCAAGCGGATGGCTGCGCCAGGCAAGGATGCCCGTTTTTGCGAAGCTTTTGATTGCACAGATCGCCGGTCGCGGCGTGCGTGCGCTCTTTATTTTAGCGGCGGTGATCTGGTTTCATCCGTCCGGAATAGCGCTTAGCGGGATCTGGACGGCCGTGATCGCGGGATTGCCCGGTATTTTGCTGCAATGGGCGCTGATTCCACTTCTGGTATACCGGTTGAACCGCTTGTCTTTTTTTCGCTCTTGAACGCATCCGTTGATGCGCGGCTTTGATTATATGTGGGGGGAATCAACGAAATGATACAGATCCTTCCGATTGAAGAAAATGCACCGTTTCAGCAACTGCTGGGGAAAGAGTTGTTTGAACGGCAGCATTCCAGCAAGCAAATCTGTATACCGTTGGAAAATGGCGGTTTCTTTTTGGCGTTTAATTTTTGCGATGTGCGTTCTCCGGAAAAACGGGATCCGCGGATTACAGTTTATTGTGACGGTGAAAAGCTGATTCTGGCCGGAGCACACACCCGGTGTGGGAAGGTCTTGAGCGCGCTGCCGGAGCAGCAGCCGCTCTTTTCCACCTTGGCGGTTTTTTTTATTGAGTTGACTGCCGGGGATGTGGAAGAACTGGACCGGATGGAAAACAAAATCAATGAAATGGAGAACCGGCTGATGCTTTCCGTTAGGCCGGAAAAAGAGATCAGCAACCGCATTGTTTCTATCCGCAGTAACTTGCTGCGCATGAAACGGTATTATGATCAGCTTTCTATGGTACTGGAGCGGCTGATCGACAATGAAAACGCAGCACTGACACCAAGTCTGATAAACCGCTTTTCCATTTTGAACCGCAGGGTGGAACATTTGTCCGATACGGTAACCCATCTGAGAGAATGTGTGACCCAGGTGCGGGAAGCATATCAGGCGCAGATTGATATCGAACAGAATCAGGTGATGAAGATCTTCACCGTTATTACCGCCGTCTTTCTGCCGCTGACCTTGATCGTGGGCTGGTATGGCATGAATTTTCAGATTCCGGAATATCAGTGGCACTGGGGCTATTTCTATGTGATCGTTTTGAGCATCGCGGTGATGGGAGTCAGCCTCTGGATGATCGTGCGCAAAAAATGGTTTTAACCGGCAACCGGGGTGCTTTTAACGGATTTTAGCAAAGAAGGAGAAACCGATGTCTGGGGAAAAAATTTTGACCATACAGGATATTTCTTGCGTGGGGCAGTGCTCCTTAACGGTGGCGCTGCCGATTATCTCTGCCTGCGGGGTGGAAACCTGTATTCTGCCTTCCGCGGTACTGTCGACCCATACCGGAGGATTCACGGGCTATACCTTCCGGGATCTGACCGACGACATTCCCGGAATCATTGCGCATTGGAAGAAGGAAAAAATCTCTTTTGACGCGGTGTATACCGGCTATCTGGGCAGCATAAGGCAGATCGGCTATGTGAAAGATTTGATGGACAGCCTCTTAAATCCGGGTGGGAAGCGGATCGTGGATCCGGCGATGGCAGACAATGGGGAGCTCTATCATGGATTCGACAATGCATTTGTTCGTGAAATGGCGGGGCTTTGCGGGCAAGCGGATGTGATTTTGCCCAACATTACAGAGGCCAGCCTGATGACCGGGACGGAATACCGGGAATCCGGGTATGGAGAAGATTATATTCTGAAACTGCTGCGTTGTTTGGCGGATCAGGGGGCAAAAACCGTGCTGATGACCGGGGTGTCCTATCAGCCGGAGCAGTTGGGCGTTGTGGTATATGAGGCCGAAAAGGATCAGGCAGAGTATTATTTTCACCGGCGGATCCCGGGCGTCTCGCACGGAACCGGCGATGTTTACGCTTCTGCTTTTGTCGGTGCGCTGATACAGGGATACAGTGTGCTGCGCGCGGCAAAGCTCGCGGCCGATTTTACGGTGGAAGCGATCCTGAAGACAAAGGACGATGCCAACCATTGGTATGGAGTGTGCTTCGAAAAGGCGCTGCCGCTTCTGGTGGAAGCGCTAAATCATTCAGGGTGACTTTAACAGGATTTAGCGGGATGAAAAACCCGGTGTGAACCGGGTGAAACGTATTGCATAAAAAGCGGCGAAGCCATAAAAGGCTTCGCCGCTGATTGATTCAGAGAGAGGAATGAAATTAGTCTGCAAACAGTGGGGTGGAAAGGTAGCGGTCCCCAGTGTCGGGCAGAAGCACCACAATCGTTTTCCCCTTGTTTTCCGGCCGCTTCGCCAGCTGAAGGGCGGCAAAAGTTGCAGCGCCGGAAGAAATGCCCACTAAAATGCCTTCCGCTTTGCCAATTTTTTTGCCGGTAGCAAATGCGTCTTCGTTGGATACCGGAATGATTTCGTCATAAATTTTGGTATTCAAAACATCGGGAACAAATCCCGCGCCGATTCCCTGAATTTTATGAGGGCCGGCCTTTCCGGCAGAGAGCACAGGAGAATCCGCCGGCTCGACAGCAACGATTTTTACGCTTGGATTCTTTGATTTCAAGAACTGACCAACACCGGTCACAGTTCCGCCGGTACCGACACCGGCTACAAAAATATCCACGGCGCCGTCTGTATCCGCATAAATTTCAGGGCCGGTGGTTTCCAGATGGGCCTTGGGGTTGGAGGGGTTCACAAACTGACCCGGGATAAAGCTGTTGGGAATGGTGGCTGCCAGCTCGTCTGCCTTTGCAATAGCGCCCTTCATCCCTTTTGCGCCCTCGGTCAGTACCAGCTCGGCACCGTACGCCTTCATCAGCTGCCGCCGCTCGACCGACATCGTTTCCGGCATTACAATGATGATTCGGTATCCTCTGGCCGCAGCCACGGAGGCCAGACCGATTCCGGTGTTGCCGGAGGTGGGTTCAATGATAACGGAATCTGACTTTAATTTCCCTGCCGCTTCTGCGTCATCGATCATCGCTTTTGCGATCCGGTCTTTCACCGAACCAGCCGGATTGAAATACTCCAGCTTGGCATAAATTTTGGCGTTCAGCGCATATTCCTGTTCCAGATGAGACAACTCCAGTAAGGGGGTTTTTCCAATTAGTTGATCCGCAGAGGTGTAAATGTGAGACATCGTTCTTTCTCTCCTTATTAATAATATTTTAAAGGTTTAACATTTTTTTAACGACAACATCGAAACACAGAAAGCCTGTCTTACACGACATGGTCCAGAACATTCATTTTCTATTACCTACTTTTCCTATATGTTAATATGATTATATGCTCGAATTCTGACTTTGTCAATAGTTTTACAAAAAAACTTTATGAATATTTAAGGATTTTTAATTCCTATTGACAAGATAGGGATTTCGCGTTATAATGCCAGTGGTTCATTTTAATTGAAAGAAATGAGGAGGCGGCTTTGTGAAAAAAGTTTTAATTGCCATGAGCGGCGGCGTGGATTCCAGCGTGGCCGCCTATTTAATGAAGCAACAGGGTTATGAATGCATGGGGGTCACGATGCGGCTGTTTGACAATGAAGGTGCGGGAATTACCCGGGAGAAGTCCTGCTGCTCTTTGGAGGATGTGGAAGATGCCCGGAGCGTTGCCATGCGGCTGTCGATCCCTTATTATGTATTTAACTTTACCTCTGATTTTAAAAAGCAGGTGATGGACCGCTTTGCTAAAGCCTATGAGGAAGGAAGAACGCCCAATCCCTGCATCGACTGCAACCGGTTTCTGAAATTTGAGCGCCTTTATCAGCGTGGGCGGGCATTGGGGTGCGACGCGGTGGTAACCGGTCATTATGCCCGGATTGAAAAGGAGGGCGAGCGCTATTTGCTGAAAAAGGCGCTGGATCCTGCCAAGGATCAGAGCTATGTGCTTTATTCGCTGACGCAGGAGCAGCTGGCGCACACGCTTTTTCCGCTGGGCACCCTTACCAAAGTGCAAACCCGCGCCATTGCGAAAGAACAGGGCTTTTTGAATGCCGGCA
>CAYRYQ010000028.1:0-19974 GCA_964428505.1 uncultured Eubacteriales bacterium | reverse complement strand
TTGTATATGATACCATCCCTTCTCCCGTTTGTCAACACCTTTTTTCACGTTTTTTTACAAGTTTTTTTGAAAATTGACAAAAGTCGACATCTGGCACGAAAGGAGCGATCATCTTCCTCAATCCTCCACCGCTGTTGCTGCATATCCTAAGGATGACAGATATTGCACCAACTCCTGTGTTCCTTTTTCATTCCGGCTTGTCAAGCCGCTTTCCTGCAGCCGGAAGCTGCCCTGGTCATTTTCGGCCAGTTCCTGAAGCGCCGCCGCCGCATTTTTAATTGATTTTTTCTTCCCGGTGCCGAAAAAAATTGCTTTTTCCGTGATATCATTGGAAGCTTGATTGCCGGGATAGCAACGGATACACATGCCGAAAGAGGAGTATTCCAGCTTCACGGCGTATTGCGTGCCATCCTCCAGTTGGTAAGCTAAGATCACGTTTTCCGTGCTGAGCGTTGCCACCAAAAGAATGGCGCCTAAAATCCCCGCAATTAAAAAACGATACCGATGCAAAAAGCTTTTATTTTCCCGCTCTGCCTGTTCTTTTGCGCCCATGATTTCTCCTTCCGAAAAAGAAAAATAAAAATCTTATTTATTTTTCCAAACGACTGTACTATAATAGTTGTGATATCAATAAAGGAGGCTTTTTTTTTGAGTATTATACCACAGAATACCGATCAGTACAAGAACTATTCTCATTTTCATTTTGTGGGAATTGGCGGCGTTTCGATGTCGTCGCTTGCATTGATTTTAAAATATCAAGGAAAAATTGTGACTGGATCAGACACTGGAGAGGGCCCTATCCTTCAGCGATTAAAGGACGCGGGAATTCCGGTGGCTGCTCAACACACGGCGGAAAACGCAAGAGGCTGTGATCTTTTGGTTTATACCGCCGCCATTTCCGATAACAACCCGGAACTGGTTTTTGCCCGGGAGAATAACATCCCCACCATGGAACGGGCGGTGCTGCTGGGCTACATGATGCAGGCCTTTCCAAAATCCATTGCCGTTTCCGGCACTCACGGCAAGACCACCGTTACATCCATGATTTCTTCCATATTAAAAAGAGCCGAAAAGGATCCCACGGTGCTGGTTGGCGCCAACTTAAAGACCATCGGCGGCAATTACTGTGTCGGGAAGAGCGATTATGCTGTTTATGAGGCCTGCGAATATGTTAATTCCTTTCATCATTTTTTCCCACAGTGTGCTATTATTCTGAATATTGACGAGGATCATCTGGATTTTTTCAAAGATCTGGATGCCATTCAAAAATCCTTTTCACGCTTTACGGAAAATATCCCAAAGGATGGCTTTCTGGTCATTAACGGAGACGATCCCAACTGCCGTTATGTGCGGATGCGATACGCCGGGGAGACGCTCACCTTCGGATTCAGCGAAGAGGATACCTGCTACGCAAAAAATGTCAGAATAAAAAATGGCTATGCCTCATTTGATGTTTATTATAAAGAAGTATATGCCCTCTCCCTTTCGCTGCAGATTCCGGGACGACATAATATTCTCAATGCGCTCGCCGCCAGCTGTGTTTCTCTTCACTACCGGATCAACCCCCGACATATTCAAGAGGGCATTGAATCCTTCACCGGGGCTGATCGCCGTTTTGAACGGAAAGGAACCTGCAACGGGGCAGTGGTTTTAGACGATTATGCCCACCATCCCACTGAAATCCGGGCCACGCTTCAAAGCGCAAAAGAAGTGGCAGAGGGGCGTGTGTTTGTGGTGTTTCAGCCGCACACCTTTACCCGTACTTATTATTTAATGGAGGAGTTTGCATCCGCGCTTCAGATTGCAGATCAGGTGATTCTGACCGATATCTATGCCGCGCGGGAAATCAATAAAATCGGCGTCAATATTTTAGATCTGCGGGATAAAATTCCCGGAGCCCTTTATATCAGCCAATTTGAAGAGATTGCCAAATATCTCAAAAAGACCTTGCTTCCTGACGATATGGTCCTTTTAATGGGAGCCGGCAATGTCAATCAAATTGCGCATCTGCTTACAGATCCCCTTCGTTCCTGAAATCCGGTATGTTTCTGCGTGCCGGCGCCTTTTTGTTGCAATTGCAACATAATATTCAAGGAAAATCGTGTATATTTATTATAAAGCCGATTGGAAAATAAAAGGCAAAACAAAAAAGGAGGATTGTCATGAAATTCTTAAAATGCAGCCGCTGCGGCAATACCATCACCTATATTTCCGAAGGAGGCGGTGAAATTGTTTGCTGCGGGCAAAAAATGGATGAATTAAAGCCCAACACGACCGATGCCGCAACAGAAAAGCATGTCCCTGTGGTTTCAGTCAACGGCAGCACGGTAACGGTAACCGTTGGCAGTGTGCCGCATCCGATGCTGGCAGAGCATCATATCGAATGGATCGCGCTGGAAACTGAGTCGGGCGTTCAGATCAAGCATTTAAACGTTGAAGGCAAGCCCGAAGCCGTTTTTGCGTTAGTAGACGGAGATACAGTGAAACAGGCGTATGCCTATTGTAATTTACATGGATTATGGAGGAATTAACCAATGAAAAAATATGTATGTGAAGTTTGCGGCTATGTTTATGACGAAGAACTGGGCGACCCCGATAACGGCATTGCGCCGGGCACCCGCTGGGAGGATGTTCCCGAAGACTATGCCTGCCCCTTATGCGGCGCCGGCAAAGACCAGTTTTCTGAAAACTAATACTATTAAGAGTAAAAGTACCATGCAGCTTTTAGCTGCATGGTACTTTTTTGGCGGAAGCGCTCCGGTTTTACCGACGCGCTTTTCCTTTAACTACAGTGATAAACAGTTCCTTTATTGATGCCGATCACATCTCCGGATCCGTTTTGCGGCCGCACTTCCAAATAGATGCCGTAATGGTCTGAGGGCGGGCAGACCACTCCTTTGCTGTCGGTATAATTATCTAAAATCACTTTGTAATAAGGAACATTGGTTAAATCCCAAACGCCAAAACAAAAATCAATCAACCCAATGGGGGTGGTTGTGAACCCATTGATCGTACCAGAATTATTGGTGGCGTCTACCGTAGCATAGCGGCCAAGATCTGTAACGAACGCACTCATCAGATTATAAGGCGCGCTATTACGATACATATTAAAATCCGCTGTTATATATGTGGGCAAAATACCGCCTGAAATTTCCTCCACCTTGCTTCTCAACACTGGAACCGACTGATTGCGGGAGTCTTCATCCAGAGGAAAATGGGTGTTGAAATAGCAAATCACCTCTCCCGTAGCCTTCACGCGCAATTTGGCCCAGGTAGCAATGCGATTCATGCTTTCGTTAAAGCAGTAGGAAGGAACAGTCGGTGTGGAAGAAAGCCAGAACGTGCCGCTGCTCAACAAATCAAACTTACTGGTCTTATAGAAAATGGGAGTTGCCTCTTTTCCTAAGGTCGTATTGTTGCCGCCGAGCCCCCGCCAGGTCCAGATATAGCTGTAACCCGAAAAGTCACTGGGCAGGTAGGTCTGCCAGGTTGCGTCCGCTTCCTGAAATCCGATAATATCCGGGCTTTGCGCCAATAGGATATTCTTAAGCGGCGTGTGACGGTCTGCAGCGCCGTGCAGATCCTCGGTGCTGTTGATCCGTACATTCTGACTGATAATCTTCAGGGTTGTGGGGGTGGAAGTCAGCGTGCAGTTATCGGTGCAGTGCTCCACAACGCCGCCCATATTAATTCCCACAATGCCCCCGGCAATACAGCCGGAAACACTGCCGCTGACCGTCAGATTGCTGACGATTCCGCCAACACCCAAAGTGCCGATCACACCGGCCGCCGCTTTTCCGGAGACCGATAGATTGCTGATGGTTTTCCCATTCCCCGCAAAAACGCCTTTAAACGGAGTCAGCACCGTGCTCCCGATCACCGGATAAGTAACGCCGGACATACTGATGTTGGTGCTCAACAGAATGCCCTGACCGGAAAAAGTATTGCCCGCATTTACATCGTTGGCCAATGTTACCAACTGCGCGGCAGTGGTAATGGTGCGGGCCAACGTTACATATTTGGCATAAAGCGTGTAATCCTTATGGGAACCAGCTGTAATTTCCTCCAACCGCGCCGAACTGAAATCCGATGTTTCATACCATCCCTCAAACACCATTCCTGATTTGGTAATGGTGGCGGAAGAGGGCAGCTGCACCGTATCGTTCACGGTAAAGGTGCCGGACGGTGTTGTGGTAAAGCTGCCGCCGTTCAATTGATAGCTGATGGTATATTGGTACAAAGATCCGGCGCCTGTCACCGTGATATCCGCGGTATGCATCAGGCTGGCGGCCCATACTTCAGAACCGTCTTTTGTAACCGTTCCCACAAAGTAGCCCGGAAGATCAAAATGAACCGGCGTTCCCGCCATTCCATAGTCATCATAAGTCCCCGACGGATTGCTGCATTGCAGCCTTGCCCGATAAACAGCAGTGCCCAGATCTGAGAAAACCGCAAGACCTTCCTTGACGGCGAATTCTGTGTTCCAAGCCGCTAAAAGCACGTCGGTAAAGGGTGTTCCCGGCCCACTGTCTGCCGCGCCCGCATAATAGCAGTCCACCACCAGACTGGTCAGGTCGGTCCCGCCGGAATACTGACCAAAAGCATAAACAGCAGGTCCGTTCAGGGTTCCGTAATTGATGCAGTTCATCTGCTGCGCCGTGGACTGCCCCCAGGCGATGGTTCCGCAGGCACGCCCCTTCGGGGTCGTCACCGGTCCATAATTAACGGAATGGTACACCCGTCCGGAATAATAGAGTTGATCAAACGGGCTTTTGACCCGCCGGGCCTGCGAGGTAATGCCGGCGATGCCGTTTGCCCCGTCTGTGGCGATCACCGCTGCCGCGTTGGAACAGTTCTCAATTAAAGTTCCATCGGCAAATCCGGCAATGGCCCCCACCTTGTCGAACCCGGTAATGGTGCCGCTGCCTACCCGCAAATTGCGGATAACGGCGCAGGAAGCCCGGCCAAAAAGGCCAACGCCGGTTTTATCTGGTTGATTGATGACAAAGTTTTTAATCGTATGATGATTGCCTTCAAAAGTTCCGAAAAAGGTTGGATTATCGGGAATATTGGCATCCGCATAAGCGCCGCCGATCGAAACAATGGCCGCGCCCTTAAAATCCAGATCCGCTTCCAGCGAAACCGTATGTCCGTACAGCGAAGCCCCTGCATTCACCACATCGGCCAGCTTACGCCAGCCACGCGTGTTGGTGATCTTCCAGCGATTGACGGTTGGGAACAGATCATAATAAGCAAAATCTGCCTGCACGCCACTTTTCAGCTGCAGCGCCGCTTCAAAAGTATTCAGCTGGGTGAGAAGCGCGCTGATATCTCTTCTGTTTTCAATGGCGGTCCGCAGCGTATCTATCAGCGCCGCATAACCGGATACCGAGCTCTCGGTATAACAATCGCTTAAATAGCGCGCCATTGCCTGCTGCAACCGATTTATTGCCGTCTCACCGGACTTGTTGGCATAGACCACCAATGTATAAAGGTTTCCAATACCGCCGTCAGCTGCCGACAAATGGAGCGTAAACAGATTCGCTCCCTCATTCAACGAAATGGCATCAAGCGTTTCTCCGCTTGACAAAGTGGGGGTGGCCCCGCCGGAAACCACCATTCCATAATCATAAAGATTCAGAGTGGTGCTGCTGGTAAGCAGCGTAATACGGTTTCCTTCCTGCAGGACCATCGTCGGATCGAAGGAAATGCTGCCAGCCTCATGACTCCAGGTGTCCATAGCATAATTGGCCCGGTAGCCATCTGCGCTGTAACCCGTTCCCATTTGCGGCATGGAACCCGCCGCCGTGCGGTAACTGCTCAGATTATTGGTGAAAAAATTATCCGTTAAGTTGATGGTTGTATCGTTATTAACCTTGTTTGTAAATTTAGTATATCCCACAAACCGGTTCCCGTTGATATGAACCCAATCGGAGAGATTGACCGTGCTCACATCGGCCGCGGTCAGATAATCGGGATAAGTTTGATCATAACTGATATTCCAATAGAACGCTTCCGCTGCAGTAAGTGTATTGCTGATAAAGGTGTTTCCCTGAATTTCAATGTCATATCCTGTCTTCACAAAAAAGGCAAGCGGATAACTGCTCGCATCTCCTTTGAACACATTATCAGCAAAGCGAATGGTACAGAGGCCGTTATATTTATTAAGGCCCTCCATCGTCATAAAATATTGCTTTCCTTCCGGAGAGCTGAAATTCTGAAAATAGCAATTAGTCATGTTAAAGACTGCATTTTGGAAATAGCGTCTCCATTGCGGGAAGCCGTAATACACCGTCGTCCCAGTAACAGTCACCAATCCGTCTACCGTATAAACCGGCGGAATACAATTCCCGCAAATACGGGTGCTGGTCAGCTGTTCCAGCCTGCAGTTTTTCAGCGTGAAGCTGTCACAGTTTCCGGCCCCGGTCGTGGCCATATTGCTGTTATTGGCATTATTGATATTGAAAACCCAATAACCGCTGGACACCCCGGCCTTTTGCCGTACAATCCAATTTTCCAGCAACACATTGGTCGCTGTGGTGCTGATGGCACGGGAAGCGTCTTCAAAGGTTCCCTGCAGCACCAGACCGCGAATGGCCACGGTGCCGGTTGTTCCGGCAGCGATCTGCACCGTACCGGCCTTGCTTTCCAACTCCTCCTCCCGGGCCGGATTCAAGGTAGGACAAGCGTTGGAGTCATCACTGCGCACATTGGGGTCATTATTGTAATAATAGCCATAAATCTGTACCGGTCCGGTGATCTGGATATTTCCCAGCTCGCCGGAAAGGGCAAAAACATTGCGCGACCCTCCGCTCACTGCCTGATATGCCGCGGTAAAGGTCGCAAATACATTGGTTCCCACAGTAAAGGAATAAAATTTTCCTTCCCATAGGGCTTTGTAGCTGGCGCCGTTTTGATAGCCCGCCACAGCCGGGTCAAACGCGACCCCGCTCATGGCGGTGTAGGTGGAAAAGGACGGTGCATCTGCCGGTGTGGGCACGCGTCCATCTGCGAAGACCCCAATCGCCATCAGATTGAGCGTCATCAGCAATGCCAGGATGCCGGAAAGTTTTCGCTTCATGATTTCATATGCCTCCTCTTATATATATTTTTTGAGCAGACGTTCTGCCCATGGGTTACAGTAATGTATAACAAAAAACAAACAGAACGCCTGTATTTTCTGTTATTTCCAACAAAATCAAAGGAACTGACATAAAAAGCAATTGACAACCGGCAAAATTCTGTGCTATTCTTAAATCAAACAAAAATCTCCTGATTTCTGACGGACTGATGTGGAAGCAACCACAGTGAGATCAGGCAGAGTGGAAAAGCCGACCGTCTGGGCAGCATTCTTTTTTAAGAATGCTGCCCTTTTCTGTTTTGAAAGGAGCGCTGCACTATGATCAATCAAGCTGAATGGGAAGGATTTCTGCCGGGAGACTGGCAGGAACACATCAACGTGCGGAATTTTATTCAGCAAAACTACACCCCATATCTCGGAGATGAAACCTTTCTGGCCCCCGCCACCCGGCGGACCCATTTGCTGCTCACCCAATACCGGGACCTTTTGCGCCGGGAGCAGGAGCATGGCGGTGTGCTGGCAGTCGACACCGAAACGGTAAGCTCCCTGACCAGCTATGGGCCCGGTTACCTGAACCGGGAGCAGGAACTGATTGTGGGTTTGCAAACCGACTCCCCGCTCAAGCGCGGGATTCATCCGTTTGGCGGCATCAACATGACCCGCAAAGCCTGCAGCGCCTATGGCTACACCCTTTCCTCCAAAGTGGAGGAAGAATTCCGTTACCGAACCACGCATAACGACGGGGTGTTTCGGGTATATACCGACACCATCCGCGCTGCCCGCCACAACGGAATCATCACCGGCCTGCCGGATGCCTACGGCAGAGGGCGCATTATCGGCGATTACCGGCGTGTAGCTCTTTATGGTCTTAATTTTTTGATTCGAGAAAAGGAAGCAGATAAAGCCCGGATTGCGGAAGAAGTTCCCATGGATACCGATCATATACGTCAATTGGAAGAGCTGTATCAGCAGATTCATTTTCTGAAGCTCATGAAAGAGATGGCCGCGCAATACGGATTTGATCTGTCCAAGCCCGCAAAGAATGCGCAAGAGGCAGTACAATGGCTGTATTTTGGGTATTTATCTGCAATCAAGGAGCAAAACGGCGCGGCGATGAGCCTGGGGCGCACTGCCACCTTTTTAGATATTTATTTTGAGCGAGATCTTACCCGCGGCGTCCTCACCGAGGAGCAAGCTCAGGAGCTGATCGACCAGTTTGTGCTGAAGCTGCGGTCTGCCCGCCATCTGCGCACCCCGGAATACAACGCACTGTTTGCGGGGGATCCCATGTGGATCACAGAAGCACTAGGCGGCATGGGAGAAGACGGACGGACGCTGGTTACCAAAAATACCTATCGCTATCTGCATACGCTTTATAATCTGGGCCCCGCAGCGGAGCCCAATCTGACGGTGCTGTGGAGCCATGCGCTGCCGGAAGACTTTCAGCGCTATTGCGCCAAAGTATCTTGCGATACCTGCGCCATTCAATATGAGAATGATGACCTGATGCGTTCTCCCTTTGGAGACGACTACGCCATCGCTTGCTGCGTTTCTGCGATGCGGGTCGGCAAGGAAATGCAGTTTTTCGGCGCCCGGGCCAACTTGGCTAAGCTGCTGCTATACAGCCTCAACGGCGGCCGGGATGAACGCACCGGCGAACAGGTTGCACCCCCGCATCCTCCTTATGAAAAAGAGGTGCTCGACTACGAGACGGTGCTCTCCCTATTAAATTTTTACCGGCCCTGGCTGGCCAAAACCTATGTGACCGCCATGAACATGATTCACTACATGCACGATAAATACGCCTATGAAAAGACGCAAATGGCGCTGCACGACACCGATGTCCACCGCTATATGGCCTTTGGCATCGCCGGCCTTTCTGTGCTGACCGATTCTCTTGCGGCAATCCGTTATTCCAGCGTTAAGGTGCGGCGGGATGACCGGGGTCTGATCGTTGATTTTGAACAGGGAGGCGCTTACCCCGCCTATGGGAACGATGACGACCGGGCAGACAAAATCGCCGTGGAGCAAACCCGCCTATTTTATGAAGAACTCCGGAAGATTCCCACCTATCGGGATGCCGAGCATACCCTCTCGGTACTGACCATCACTTCCAATGTGGTTTATGGCAAAAAAACCGGCTCCACACCGGACGGTCGCAAAGCGGGCGAGCCCTTTGCACCGGGGGCCAATCCTATGCACGGCCGAGAAAAAAGCGGAGCGCTTGCCTCTTTGAACTCCGTCGCCAAGCTTTCCTATGACGTCTGCAAGGATGGGATTTCCAACACCTTTACTATCGTTCCTCAGGCGCTGGGGAAAGAGCCTGTTCAGCGTCAAGTAAATTTAATCTCCATCCTGAACGGGTATTTCAGTCAAGGTGCTCAGCATCTGAACGTTAATGTACTGAACCGGGAAACGCTGCTGGACGCCCGAATTCATCCGGAACGCTACCCAAACCTGACGATCCGCGTATCCGGTTATGCGGTCAGCTGGCATAAGCTTTCTTCTGCTCAGCAGGAAGAAGTGCTTGCCCGCTGCTTCCAGGAGACCCTCTGATGAATACCGGCCGGATTCACAGCATCGAAACCTTGGGCTGCTTAGACGGCCCCGGCCTGCGGACGGTGGTCTTTTTTCAGGGCTGCCCGCTGCGGTGCGTCTATTGCCATAATCCCGACACCTGGAATCTGCAAGAGGGGCAAGCGATGGCGGTCGAAGAAATTGTTCAAAAAGCCTGTCGACTTCGTCCTTATATGGGAGAAAACGGCGGGGTGACGCTCTCCGGCGGGGAACCGCTCATGCAGGGAAAATTCACCATAGAGCTGCTTAATCAATTAAAAAAAGAAGGCTTTCATACCGCGCTGGACACCTCCGGAATCGGAAACCCTGCCGATTATCCGGCGATCCTGCAATATACCGATCTTGTCATCTGCGATTTAAAATTTGCGACCGAGGCACTCTACCGTGCCCACACCGGCGGCAGCCTCAAGGCCGTCAGGCAGTTTTTATGCGCCACAGAACAGGCTCATATTCCCTTATGGATCCGCCATGTGGTCGTGCCGGAGCTCACGGATCAGGATGATCCGGAAATACGCGCCATCGCCGGTCGGTATCAAAACCTTCAAAAACTGGAATGGCTTCCTTTCCGCAAGCTTTGCCTTTCAAAATATGAACAGCTGGGAATCCCTTTTCCGTTGGCCGACACTCCGGATGCAACCAAACTGCCGGAATTGTAAATAAAAAAGCACCTTTTCGTTTTGATCCGCTTGAAAACTGGATACACGTGAGGCGCTTTTGGAAATGCAATCCAATTTTATCATATTGAACATAAATTGTCAAGATATTTAAAAAAATTTGATTATGTTAAATATATTTGTTTTCAGTGATTTTCCTTTTATTAATTTTTGTATCAATAAATCAATAAAACACGGTTTCTGCGAATGATTGAAGAAGCCGGTTTTATGTTTTATCTATTTCTATCATTTGCATTCATGTTGCTATCATGATAAAGCGCCGCATAAATTCCATGCTTTTTCAGCAGTGCCGTGTGTGTTCCGCTCTCTGCCAACCGCCCGTCTTTTAAAACCAAAATTCGATCGACATTTTTAACCGTGTTTAAGCGGTGCGCAATCAAAAAAGCTGTGCGTCCCCGCATCAGCTGATCCATCGCACGCTGCAGCCGCTGCTCTGTAAGGGTATCGACAGATGCCGTCGCTTCGTCCAAAACCACAATCGGGGCATTGCGTGCCATGGCCCGCGCCAAAGCGATCAGCTGCTTTTGCCCCGCCGAAAGCGCGCTCTGCTCTGTCAGCACCGTATTCAATCCATCTGGCAGCGTCTCAATCAGCGGCATCAGCTCTGCTTGGATACAGAGTTCTTTTAACTGCTGATCGCCGATCTCCGGCGTGTTAAAACAAATATTTTCCCGCAGCGTACCCGCAAACAGCCACGGCTGCTGCGGAACATAGCAAAACTGCTGCCGAAGCGCCACTTCAGGCAGTTCCTTCAGTGGAACGCCGTCTATCAGGATAGTGCCCTGATCCGGCGAAAAGAAACCAAGCAGCAGCGCCATCAGGGTGGTTTTGCCCGCGCCGGTCGGCCCAACTACCGCCACCTTCCAGCCAGGCAAGATCAAGGCGGAAAACTGACGGATCACCGGCTGCTGTTCCTGATAGCCAAACGTTACCTTCTGAAAGTCCACTGCACCCTCAGCAGGCTTTTGTACCGTTTTCAGTAAAGCAGATGCGTGTTCCGGCTCCCGGAGCACCTCATTTACCCGCTTTTGCGCTGCTGCGGCGTTCTGGAGCCCGGAAAGTGCATCCGCCAGTTCCGAGAGCGGCTCGGAAAACAAGCTGACATAAAACAAAAAGGCCACCACCATCCCAAAGGATATCCGACCGCTGACCGCCAGCAAGCCCCCCGCCGTGCAGACCACCGCGTAACCCAGGTTTCCCACCAAGGTCATCAGGGGCAGCATCCAGCCTGAAAAAAGCTGGGCATTACGGGAAGCGCCCGTCAAGGTGCGATTGACCATATCAAACCGGCTCAGCATCTCCCGCTCGGCGCAGTGTGCAAGCACCGTGGTCTGACCGGCATAAAGCTCTTCAATCAGCCCGTTTAAACAACCAATCGCCTGCTGTTGCCGATCGAAAAAGCGCTGGGTTTTCCCTAAGATCAGCAGCAACAATGCCCAGCCCAGAACAGTGCTGCCCACTGCGGCCAGCGCCAGCTGCCAATTGGAAAAAAACATCAGGAAGAGCGCGCCCAACAGCATGGTGCCGCCCCGGATCAGTGCGCCCGCACTTTCTCCGAAAGAAGCGCCCACCTGTTCCGCGTCCACCGTCATCCGGCTCAGCAGATCTCCCCGGGAAAAACGCTGAAAAAAGCGCAGTGGCAGCCGGTTCCATTTGCGGAACAATGTGGTACGAACACTTTTTGCCAGCCGCTGTGTTCCGCCCGAGAGCAGAATTCCTTCTGCCACGCCCAGCAGCAGGGCGCCCCCATATAAGGCCAGCAGTTCCATGGCCTTTTGCTGTATTGCAGCATAGGAAAAACCGGATCCGCCCGGCATTCCCTGCAGCAGCAAATCAGAAAGCGCCTCCAGCCGGCCGGGGGCAAGCAGTGTGAAAACAGCTCCCGCCATGCCGGCCGCAAGTCCGGGCATTAAATGACGCGCTTCCACAAACGAAAGTGCATTTTTCGGCTTTTTCATTGCATTTCTCCTCCGGGCTGAGATGCCGCAATTTCCTGATAAACCGGGCAGGTGCGCAGCAGTTCCGCATGGGTACCCTGCCCCACAATTGTGCCTTGGTCCAGCACGATAATCCGATCGGCATCCATCAGCGTCTGCATGCGCTGCGATACCAGAAACACCGTTGCGTCATTTAACTTTCGCAAAAGATCAGCCCGCACCTGTCGTTCCGTCACGGCATCCAGAGCCGAAAAGCAATCGTCCAAAAGATAAATTTCCGGCTTGCGGCAAAGGGCGCGGGCCAGCCCCAGCCGCTGACGCTGCCCGCCGGAAAGATCGGCGCCGCCCGCGGTCAGGGTCCCCAAAAGCCCTCCTTCCCTTTGGCACACAAACTCCGCGGCAGAAGCAATTTTCAGTGCCTCCTCTGCGTCCTCTCTTTCAATAGGGCCGAAGCGCCCTTCCCCGATGCACAGATTATAAAGCACCGTGCCGGAGAAAAGAACAGGCATCTGCGAAACGTAAGCGATTTTCCCCCATAGCGCCTCCGGCTTATAAGAACGCACCGGCAGGCCATCCACCAGAACCTCCCCTCCGGTAGCCTCATAAAGCCGTGGGATCAGCTGTAAAAGGCTGCTTTTGCCGCTGCCCGTCGCCCCAATGATCCCCACCCAGGTGCCGGGCGCAACAACAAAGGTCAGCTCCCGCAAAATCGGGCGGCAGCCTTCGGCATACGAAAACGAGACATGCCGGAATTCCACCTGTCCTTCCAGACCGGGCAGGCCATGGGTCCGGTGGCCGGTATGCCGGGGTGATGTGGTATTTAATACCGCTGCAATTCGTCGTGCAGACACCATCCCTTCCGGAATCATCAGAATCACCGCCATCAGCATCATAAAGGCCAGCAGAACCTGCGCTGCATAGGAGGAAAAAGCGACCGTATCGGAAAAGAGCATCAATTTTGCAGCTTCCGCCGCGTCCTGAAGCGCCCGGGCGCCGATCCAGTAAATAGCGAGGGTCAAACCGTTCAAAACCGCCTGCATACCGCTCATCACCAGCGCAAGCCCCGCATTGGTAAACCGCCTCTGTTCAAAAAGGGCTTGGCTGACCTGTTGAAATTTTTGTTCCTGATACTCTTCCGCCTGATAGGCGCGGATCACCGGCATTCCCTGCAGCTGCTCCCGCACCGTTTGATTCATGTGGTCATTGAGGCGTTGAATTTTTTGGAACCGGGGAGCGAGTAGCCAAAAAAGAAGCGCGATCATCCCCACCATGATTCCCACCGCCACAGCAGTGGCAAGCGTCCATGCGCTTCCCTTTCCCGCCATTTTGATCAAAGCCCACACCGCCAGCAGCGGTGCTTTGATCAGCATCTGCAATCCGACCGTGATCCATTCCTGCAGTTTGGAAACATCCACCGTGGAGCGGGTGATCAGCCCGGAAACAGAAAAAACGTCCATTTCCGGCGCGGAAAAGTGCATCACCTTTTCAAACAGCTCTTGCCGCAACCGACCGGAAAACGCCGCCGCAACCCTGGCATAAAGATCGCTGACCCCAAAGGCACATAGCAGGCTCAGCAAGGATACTGCCAGCATTTTTCCGCCGTTTTGCAAAATCGCCGCAGTCACCGGGCCTCCTTGCTGGGTCAACCGGGTAATCACAGCCAGATAATCCGGTATTTTTAGCTCCAGAAATACCTGCAGAAACAGCAGCAAAACACTCAGCGCATAAAACCCCCAATCTTTCGGCGTCATCCGCCTGAACATCTGCATCATGCGGGGTTCCCTCCTCCCGGTTTTTTGCTATCATTATCGGTCATTCTGCTTCATTCTATACGTTTTAAAAGACCTTCCCCCACTGTAAAAAAGACGAAGCAGGCATGCTCTATGGTTTTGCCATTTCGCATGCCTGCTTCGCCTTTTGATTTTGCCCTTATTCCTGTGTTTCTTGTGCCGTACTCCCGGTTTTATCTTCGGGATAGTATTGAATCCCGGCCTGATTGCCGGTATAGAGAATCACGCTGTCCCGCATGATTTCATATGGATCCCCTTCGTCCACCGTCCCCCAGATATAGGTTTTGCCGCTGATCGGGTCCACCGCATAAATGGTCTGATTGATCAGCATGACCGCGTAAGTGCCGGTATAATTAAAATTGGAATAATCCCCCGATAAAAAGGATTGAACCTGATTATCCGCAGCTTTATAGTAAAGCAGCGTTGTCCGCCGACTGGTATCATTGGTGGACAGAAACAGCACGTCCGCCCCGCCGGCGGAATAAAGACACCGCACCGTTTCTCCGATCCCCGTATAAACAATCCGGTCAACAGGATTGCCAGAGGGACGCACCATCAGAAAATCCTTCGTGTCGTCATAATAATAAAGCCCGTATTCCGTCAGATACAGCGTATTCACAGTGTTGCTTGTTGTCACCTGATTCTTTGCGCCGGTTTCCAGATTGACTGTAAAATAGTAATTGCTCTGACCCGTCTTCAGGTAATAAAGCACCCCATTGTAAATCTGGTATGAAGCAACGTCACTGTTCAGCTCGGTGCTCTTCTTCGCCGCAAGATCATAAACATAAAGGCCGCTATCCTCTTCCAGCTGATAATAGATCTTATTGCCGTAAAGGCCGATGTTGCATACCGCGCCCTCTAAAAGAAAATGGGTTTTCTGCTTGGTTTTGTTGTATAAAATCAGGCCCGTTTTCCCTTTTTGTTCCCCGCGCATCGCATAATACCCTCCCTGCTCCGCGGCATAGGAGTTCCCCCAGCTTACCGCTGTCGGGTAGGTATCTTCCACCACAGGCAGTGTCTGCTTGCATCCGGAAAGAGAAAAAAGCAGCCCCAGTAAAAGCAGCGTTGAAATCCATCTTGCCTTCATTTAAATTGTCCTCCTCATCGGCCTTCCGGCAGATAAGTTTCCACCGGGAAAGACGCAGCAATGATCGCCCGGGCTTCCGCAACATCCTTTATCATCCCAAGGGTGATCATCTGCACCGCGATATTGCCCAAAACCGTTGCCTCCACCGGCCCTGCGTAAACCGGGAGCCCGGTTGCATTGGCGGAGAGCTGGCAAAGCAGCGTATCCTTAATGCCGCCGCCCACCATCCTAAGCGCTGTAAATTGCTTTTTGGTCACAGTGGAAAGATGCTCCACGGCCTCTTTATACTTGGCTGCAAGGCTGTAATAAAGCACCCGCATCACATCTCCATCTGTTTCAGGCACCGGCTGGCCGGTCTCCCGGCAGATCGCGCATACCCGGGCGGGCATATCACCCGGCGGTGCCAGACGATCGTCATCCACATTGATGATGGAACCGATCCGGCTCTCGATCGCCATGGTTTTCAGATCCTCAAACGAATAGTCCTTCCCCTGCTTTTTAAAGAACCGCTTCGTTTCCTGAATCAGCCACAATCCCATGATGTTGCGCAAAAAGCGCACATTGCCGAAGGCGCCGCCCTCGTTGGACAGGCGGGCGCAGCGGGCATGCTCCTCCGTAATGGGCCGCTCCATCTCGCAGCCCAGCAGACTCCAGGTGCCACAACTGATAAAAGCGGTCTCTTCCCCCTCTTTTGCAGGCACCGCCAGCACCGCACTGGCGGTGTCGTGCGAGCCCACGGTGATGACCTTGGCGGGCCCGATCATCAGTTCCTCGCACAGCGCGGGAGTCAGGTTCCCCAGCACACGGCCGGCCAAATGCACCGGCGGCAGCATCGCGGAATGGATTCCCAACGCCCGAATCAAATCCGGATCCCATTCCTTTGTATGCACATTCATCATGGAAGTGGTGGACGCGTTGGAAAAATCAGCGTTTGTTTCCCCGGTCAGCAGATAGCCAAACAGATCCGGCATCAGCAGCAGCGTTTTGGCCGCCTGCAGCAGCCAGGGCTGCTCCTGCTGCAGGGTATACAGCTGAAACAGCGTGTTAAACGGCAGATACGGCACCCCCGTCCGACGGTAGATTTCCCGCTCGCTTACTTTTTGAAAAAAGCCGGGACCCACCTTGGCATAAGAAGCGTCCCGATAATGGCGGGGTGCGCCCAAAAGACGGCCGGTCTCGTCCAGCAAGCCGAAATCAACTCCCCAGGTATCAATCCCCACACTGTCTACGGGGCCTGCTTTCATCAAGCCCTGCTTGATCTCAAAAAACAGGCGGTATACATCCCAATAAAAGGTATCTCCCAGCTGCACCGGATCGTTTGAAAAACGATGGATCTCTCTCATTCTGATGATCCCGTCTTCCAAAGTGGCGGCCATCGCGCGGCCGCTGGAAGCGCCGAAATCAAAAGCTAATACGTTCATGGCTTTCTCCTGTCACACATTTTTTCCCAGTATACCATGGTTCCTGGAAAAAGAAAAGCCTTTTTATTGACCTTTTTACAGGATTGTTGTATAATCATTTATCAGAAATGAGGGATGTACATTGAATCTACAAGAAGCCGATCAGTTCAGTTTAGAGCAGATCGCCCCTGCGGCAGCGGAGGCGGAAAAAATCGCCTCCCTGACCACCGCAAGGGTGCTGAACGCTTTTCGCTCCGCCCGGGTCAGCGAAAGCCATTTTTCCGGTTCCACCGGCTATGGCTACGGAGATCGGGGACGCGATACCTTAGATCAGGTGTTTGCCCTTTCTCTGGAAAGTGAGGATTGCCTGGTTCGTCCCCATTTTATCTCCGGCACCCATGCGCTCACCGTGGCGCTGTTTGGCCTGCTTCGGCCGGGCGACTGGATGCTCTCGGTCACCGGAAAGCCCTATGACACGCTGGATGAAGTGATCGGATTGGGAGAGAGCACCGGGGAAGGATCGCTCAAGGACTTTGGAATCCACTATGCGCAGCAGCCGCTATCTGAAGGCGCAATTGACTTTCCCGCACTCCGGGAAGCGCTGCAGAACAAAGCGCTGCGGCTGGTATTCGCCCAAAAATCCAAGGGTTACCAGAACCGCCCCACCCTTTCTGCTAGGGCGCTTGGGGCATTAGCGGATTTTGTGCATCAGCTGCGGCCGGACGTCATTGTGATGGCAGACAACTGCTATGGAGAATTTTGCGAAGAACATGAACCCACCTATTACGGTGTGGATCTCATGGCCGGTTCGCTGATCAAAAACCCCGGTGGGGGGCTGGCCCGCACCGGTGGCTATATTGCAGGCAAAAAAAAGTGGGTGGAGCAATGCGCCTTTCGGCTCACCTGCCCCGGCATTGGCCGGGAAAGCGGCTGCACCCTCAACACTTTAAGAGAGCTGTATCAGGGGTTGTTTTTGGCGCCGCACACGGTGCTGCAGGCCAAAAAAACGGCCATGTATGCCGCCGCCATGTGCGAAGCCTTCGGGTATCCGACGTCTCCCGGCTCACAGGAACAGCGCTATGATATCATTCAGGCTGTCACCCTGAACGCGCCGGAGCGGCTGCTGGCCTTTTGTAAAGGCATTCAGTCCGGCTCCCCGGTCGACAGCTTTGTGGTGCCGGAGGCCTGGGAAATGCCGGGCTATGATGCGCCGGTAGTGATGGCGGCGGGCGGATTTGTGATGGGCGCATCCATTGAACTGTCGGCAGACGGACCGATGAAACCGCCCTTTACGGCCTTTATGCAGGGAGGCCTTACCTTTGAAAGCGGCCGATTAGGAATCCTTAGCGCAATGGAGGAAATGGAGCGTGCTTGATCTGCACCTGCACACAGAAGCATCAGACGGTGCGTTGAATACCAAAGAATTACTTTCTGCCTGCGCGCAGCGGGATTTGACCCTGATCTCCATCACCGATCATAATACAGTCGGTGCTTATGAAGCCCTTTCAGATCCGGCGGTAAGAGCGTGCTTTTCCGGAAAAATTCTGCCCGGCTGTGAGTACGGCGCCCATTTTCATGGCTGCGGGCTGGAGGTGCTGGGCTATGGCGTTCCCCTTGATCAGGCCGAACGCTACCTGCGCACACATTACAAACCCAAAGAGCAGGTGCAGGCGGAAGAACTGCTTCGGATGATCCGCGCTTACCGGGAACGGGAATTCCTGTTTGACGAAGAACAAGTCCTTGCTTTGCGCGCCAACCGATGGGATCCCCGCCGCACTATTTTCACAGAGCTGGATCTCTACCCCGAAAACGTGCAGCGCTATTTCAGCCCGGCCTCCCATCGCAACCATAAGCTTTTCACCCGTGAGGAGGTCTTCAACCCCCAAAGCCCTTATTTCATGCCCTTGGAGACAGCGCCTTCACTGGCGGAGGTCTGTGCCTTTATTCAAGGGGCCGGTGGGCGCGCCATTTTGGCGCACCCTTGCGCCTATACCGGCACGGTGCAGCGTCAATTGGAAGAAATGATCGAGCAGACGCATCTGGATGGGCTGGAAGCTTATTATATGACCCACTCCGACTTAGAGCGGCAGGATCTGCTCACTCTTTGCCAAAAGCATCATCTGATTTTCAGCGCCGGCAGTGATTTCCACAATTTCGGAGAACGCAGCCGGGTTTATGGCAACCTGCTGGGGATGCAGGGCTTCCCGGCCCCTGTTCCGGAAGACTGTATTCGCGCCTGGGCCGATCCTCTGCCTCATCTTTAAATAGCGAAAGCGCCCGACTCCACCGAAAAGGAGCCGGGCGCTGATTTTAATGATTGATTCCTATTCGCCGATAACTTCCACCTTAATCAGGTTGGTGTTTCCGGACTCTCCGTTGATAACTCCGCCGGTCACCACGATCCGGTCGCCGTCCTGCAGTCCGAAGGTGGCTTTGGCCTCCTCCTTCGCTTCTTCAAACAGATCCCCTAAATTGGTCACCAGCTTGCCCATCACCGGAGTCACGCCCCAGGAGAGCGCCAGTTTCCGGAAAGTGCTTTCACTGGCGGTCAGCCCGATAATATCGATCGGGCAGCGGAAGCGCGACACCATTCGGGCGGTCAGCCCCGACAGGGAGCAAACCACAATGGCCTTGGCGTTGATATCCATTCCCATCCCGCAAGTGGCGTGGGAAACCGCGTCTACCTCATTTTTAATAATAAACTCGTTGGTATGAAACCGCTTCCCGTAATTAATATTCTGTTCTGTTTTTTCGGCAATCCGGGCCATCGTGCGCACCGTTTCCACCGGATATTTTCCTACCGATGTTTCTCCGGAAAGCATAATCGCGCTGGTGCCGTCATATACCGCGTTGGCCACGTCTGAAATTTCCGCACGGGTCGGGCGGGGATTATGAATCATCGATTCCAGCATCTCGGTAGCGGTAATGGTACGTTTCCCCAGCTTGCGGCAAACGGTAATGATCCGCTTCTGAATAGCCGGCAGCTCTTCAAAAGGAATCTCAACCCCCATATCGCCCCGGGCGATCATAATCCCGTTGCTTTCCTGACAGATTTCTTCGATATTATCCACACCGGACTGATTTTCGATTTTGGCAATCAGGTCAATGCAGCAATGTCCGCTGGCCTTAATAAATTTGCGCACATCCAAAAGATCCTGCTTGCAGGAAACAAAAGAACACGCAATAAAGTCAGCGCCGTTTTTAATGCCGAATAAAATATCATCTTTGTCCTGCTCACTGAGATAAACCTGCTTCAGATTCTTTCCCGGAAAGCTCATACTTTTTCGGTTGGAAAGTTCCCCGCCAATCTCTGTGTTGCAAATAATGTCGCTTCCACGGATCTCCCGCACCCGAAAGGCCACCAATCCGTCATTTACTAAAATCTGATCTCCTTTAGACAGCTCATTCGCCAGATTTTTATAGCTGAC